>CACCZR010000012.1 GCA_902550555.1 uncultured SAR116 cluster alpha proteobacterium
GGTGCTCGTGTCAATATAGTTTTAAATAAAGAAATTTTTTAAATTAATAAATATTGACAAAAACTATCATATCTCTAAAAAGAAGTAGTCATGAACAATTTTGAAATTAACGATATATCATTATCTGATTGGGGATTAAAAGAAATTGCTATAGCTGAGAGTGAAATGCCTGGTTTAATGGCATGCCGTGAACTTTATGGCAAAAGTAAACCTCTAAATGGAGCTAAAATTGCTGGTTGTCTTCATATGACAATTCAAACTGCTGTTCTAATAGAAACTCTTGAAAAATTAGGTGCTTCATTGAGATGGGCAAGTTGTAATATTTTTTCAACTCAAGATCATGCAGCGGCTGCAATTGCATCTAAAAAAATCCCTGTGTTTGCTAAGAAAGGTGAAACATTAACTGAATATTGGCAGTATGTTGATAAAATTTTTGATTGGGGCAATGATGAATTCCCAAATATGATTTTAGATGATGGAGGCGACGCTACCTTATATATAATTTTAGGAGCTGAATTAGATAATGGCAAAGATGTTTTGAGTTCCCCTAGTAATGAAGAAGAGGAGGCTTTAAAAAAACAGTTGATGACAAGATTTAAATCTACACCAGGGTGGTTTACTAAGGTTAAAAATTCAATTAAGGGCGTGTCTGAGGAAACTACAACTGGTGTTTTAAGATTATATCAAATGGCAGAAAAAGGGCAATTACCTTTCCCAGCTTTTAACGTTAATGATTCAGTTACTAAGTCTAAATTTGATAATCTATATGGATGTAGAGAATCCTTAGTAGACGGAATAAGAAGAGCTACTGATGTAATGTTGTCTGGAAAAGTTGCAGTGGTAGCAGGTTTTGGCGATGTTGGAAAAGGTTCTGCAGCATCTCTAAGGCAAGGTGGCGCAAGAGTTATAGTAACTGAGATTGATCCTATCTGTGCGTTGCAAGCTGCAATGGAAGGATATGAAGTTTGTACTATGGAAGAAGCATCTAAAAGAGGAGATATATTTGTTACTGCTACTGGTAATAAAGATGTAATCACTTTGGATCATATGAGAAATATGAAAGATAGATCAATTGTATGTAATATTGGGCACTTTGACTCAGAAATTCAAGTTGAGTCTTTGCAAAATATGAAATGGAATGAAATTAAACCTCAAGTTGATGAAGTTGAGTTTAATGATGGTAAAAAATTGATTGTTTTAGCCAAAGGTAGGTTAGTGAATCTAGGTTGTGCAACAGGTCATCCAAGTTTTGTTATGAGTGCTTCTTTTACAAATCAAGTTTTAGCGCAAATCGAGTTATGGGAAAAGCATGGTAATTATCAAAACAAAGTATATACTTTACCAAGACATTTGGATGAAAAAGTAGCTCGACTTCATCTTGAAAAAGTAGGTGCAAAATTAACAGAATTATCAGAAGATCAAGCTAGTTATATTGGAGTTTCTAAAGCTGGACCCTTCAAATCTGATAGTTATAGATATTAATGGATTTAAAAAAAAACTTTCAATCTAAGTCAGCTGTAAACATTTTTCTAAAAGATTTTGTAAATTATATAAAAGCTGGTCATTGTATTTTTCTTTCTGGTGATTTGGGTGTTGGAAAAACATACTTTTCTCAACAAATAATTAAATCTTTTATATCTGTAGAGTTTGTTTCTAGCCCTACATATAATATAGTTAATACATATAAATATAACGATGAAGTAGATATATTGCATTGTGATTTATATAGATTAAATTCTTATGACGAAGTTTTAGAGTTAGGAATTTTAGATAATTTAGATAAAAAAATTTTACTTGTTGAGTGGCCAAATTTTTTAGAAAAAAAAATTAAAGACCCAATTATTTTTAAAATTAATTTTGGTAAAACAAATTATGAAAGAGATGTTATCATCAATTTACCAAAAAATTTTACAATGTTAAAAAAATAATGGATTACTTATAAATGAAATATGTTTTTTATGATTTAGAAACGACTGGTAAAAATAAAGATTGGTCACAAATTATTCAATTTGGTGCAGTCTGCGTTGATGAACAATTTAATGAATTAGACAGATTTGAAACAAGATGTAGATTAAAAACTGGACTTGTTCCTGAACCTGAGGCTTTAATAGTAAATAATACAAGTATAAAAAATTTAGAAAATACAAATTTATCACATTATGATTTAACAAAAGACATTAAAAGAAAAATTGAAAATTGGTCTCCATCTATTTTTTTTGGTTATAATTCAATAAATTTTGATGAAGAAATCATAAGAAAAACTTTTTTTAAGACATTATTTAATGCCTACGTAACACAATTAGAAGGAAATAAAAGGGGTGATATTCTTAATGTTATAAGATCGTTTCATAATTATGATAATACTTATCTTAAAACAATTTTTAATTCTAAGGGTAACTTAAGTTTTAAATTGGAAGATTTAGCCAAAGAAAATCAAATTAATCATAAAGCTCATGATGCAATGGGTGATGTATTAGCTACAATTGATTTAGCAAAGATTGTAAAAAAAAATGATTATGATTTATGGAAACAAATTTTATTAACTTGCAGCAAAAAAGATGTAGATAATTTTATCAATCTTAATGAAATTTTTTCATTAAATGAATTTTCTTTTGGTAAAACAAAAACATCTTTAGTTACAAATATTTGTAATCATCCAAACTATAATTATCCACAATGTTATGATTTATCAATTGATCCAGAACCAATTTTATCGCTATCTTATCAAGATTTGAAGAAAAGGATGAAGGAAAAGCCAAAGTTTTTGAAAACAGTTGGTCACAATAAACATCCATCTATTTTTAATAATAATTATTTCTTTGAAATTAACAATATTAGCAAAACTGAAAAAGATTTATTTGAAAATAGATCATATAAAATAAGATCTAATAAAGAGTTCATAGAAAGAATTAAATTAATTTTAGATGAAGATTATCATGATAAAGAAAACATCAAACCACAAAATGATATTTTAGCAGAAGAAAGCTTATATTTTGGAGGATTTCCATCCAATAAAGACAAAAATCTTATGGAAGAATTTCATTTATCAAGTTGGAAAGATAAATATATAATATCTGAGAGATTCGAAGATAAAAGATATGAATATTTTGCAAAAAAAATCATTTACGAAGAAGCCCCTGAAAATTTACCTAGAGAAGTCTTCAATAAATTTCATAAACAAATGGGTGAACAGATAATGATTCTTGATGATGTTCCTTGGTTTACAATTCCTAAAGCTTATAAACAGATTGATGATTTAAGAAATAAGTATAGTATAGAAAAAAATAATCAAATGTTAAATTTTGTTGAAGAAATAAATATATATATTCAAAAAATGGAAAAAGTTTATTCCGCTACTAAATTTTTATAGGAGAAAAAAATGCCAGTTTTAAACACAACAGATAAAAATTTTAAAAATGATGTGCTTGATTCATCAAAACCTGTTTTAGTTGATTTTTGGGCTGAATGGTGTGGGCCTTGTAAAGCAATTGCACCGGCCTTAGACGAAATATCAAATGAGATGAGTGATAATATTACAGTTGCAAAAATTAATATAGATGAAAATCCTAATACTGCTCAAGAGTTTAATATCAGGTCTATTCCAGCTTTAATGATATTTAAAAATGGTAAACTAGAAGCAGAGATGATGGGACAAATTCCAAAATCACAATTAGAAGAATGGATTAAGGAAAGTATTTAAATTAAAAATCTAGTTCTTTAACAGAAAATAATTTTAAAACTTCTCCCATTAAATAAAGGGAACCTGTAATAAACAAAGGTCTATTTGAACCAATAGAATCAAGGGCAGATTTTAGATCTCTTTTTACTGAAGAATTAAATTTTTTTTCTTTAAAAAAAAATTTTAGCTCCTCAGGTTGATATGAGTTTTTTTGATTTTTTATCGGTATAAAAATAATTTTTTCAATATGTTCTTCTATAATTTTTATGAATTCTCTAGGGTTTTTGTTATTCATCATTCCAAATATAAAATTCCATTTGCCTGAATTTAGTTTATTTAAATGTGAGTTAATTATTTTTGCTCCTTCAATATTATGAGCACCATCTATTAAAATTTTATTTGATTTTGTTATTAAGTTATTTTTAAAGGTTAATTTTTGAATTCTACCTGGCCAGTCAGCTTTTTTTAAGCCTTTTTGTATTGTGTCATTTGTAATGTCTTTTAGGACATGTTTTACCGCTGTAACAGCAGTTTTGGCATTAATTTTTTGGTGATTTCCAACTAATCCAAGATAGCTGTTTTTAGGAATAGGCTTAAGTTTTAAAATTTTACAGTTAATATCTTTAATTTTTTTTCTTAACAAATGACTTTTATAACTAGAATTTTGAGAAGAAATTATAACTGGTATATTTTTACTTAATATACCACATTTTTCTCTAACTATATTTTTCAAATAAGGTGACAAAAACTCCTCATGGTCTAAGCCAATGGAAGTTATAATGTTTAATATTTTTTTTTTGATAGTATTTGTTGCGTCTAATCTTCCACCTAATCCAGTTTCAATTAAACAAAAATCGGCTTTTTTTCTTGCAAAATTAAGTAGAGCCACAGCCGTTGTAAGTTCAAAAAATGTAATTTCTTCATTATTATTAATTTTAATTACCTCTTCTAATGTCTCAAAAAGATCATCATCTTGAATTTGTTTATTTGATAAAACAATTCTTTCATTAAAACGAATTAAGTGAGGTGACGTATAACAATGAACTTTTAGTCCATACTCTTCCATTATATTTTTAATAAAAATTAATGTTGAGCCTTTTCCATTGGTTCCAGCTATGTGGATAACTGGAGGAAGTTTATTTTGAGGATTATTTAATTTTTGAAGTAAATTCTCAAGTCTTAACAAATTTAAATCAATATATTTTGGGTATAATTTAGTAATATTAAATAATAAATTATCAATTTTATTTTTATATTTTTTCAAAGTTAATTACTTTTGAAAAAAGTCTAAAATTTGTGTAATTTCTTTTTTCTGATATTTTCTTTCAATAACTCTATCTATCATTCCATGTTCGAGAAGGTATTCTGATTTTTGAAAATCATCAGGTAACTTTTCTTTAACGGTTTCTTCAATTACTCTTCTTCCTGCAAAACCTATTACAGCTCCAGGTTCTGCTATATGTATATCACCTAGCATAGCAAAACTTGCAGTAACTCCACCAGTTGTAGGATTTGATAATAGAATTATATATGGTAATTTTTTTTCTTTTAACTTTTGTATTGAAACTATAGATCTTGGCATTTGCATTAGAGAAAGTATACCCTCCTGCATCCTAGCGCCTCCCGATGAAGGTATTATTAACAAAGCACAATTTTTATGAATTGCAGTATCTACAGCTTTAACTATAGCATCGCCAACAGACCTGCCCATAGAACCGCCCATGAATGAGAAATCAAACAAAAGTAACACACAAGGTTTTTTGTTAATTAAACCATATTTAATAGATATAGCATCATATGAATTTGATTTATTTCTAGCAGTTTTCAGTCTATCTGAATACTTCTTTAAATCTTTAAAGTCCAAAGGATCATCTTCAATATTTTTTATTTGTATATTTTCAATTGTTTCTTCATCTAAAAGTAGTTTTGTTCTATTTTCAATTTTCATGAAATCGTGATAACCACATGATTGACATACGTTTAAATTACTATCATGTTCTTTATGAAAAATCATTTGTTCACATGACTTACATTTAATCCAAAGAATTTCTTCAGAATTTTCTTTTTTCACTAATGCTTTAAATTTAGGTAAGATTTTATCTGTTATCCAATTCAAATCATCTCCTCAAAAACTGCTATTTAAAACTTTTTAAAAACTTAAAAATTTCGTTTAACCCATTTTTTCTCTTATATACTTCTTCAATTTTACTAACTAAAGACGACCCAATTACAATACCATCTGATATTGAACTTAATTTTTTTGCATCCACAGAATTTTTTATTCCAAATCCCGCAATAACTGGTAAGTTTGTTATTTTTTTAATTACCTCAATCTTATTTTTAACATCATTTACTGATGCGCTTTTTGTTCCAGTTATACCTGTTACAGATACATAATAAACAAAACCGTATGCATTTTTAAGTATTTTTTTTAATCTTGCTTCATCAGTTGTTGGTGTAACTAATCTTATTAAAGGTAAATTATTTTTATAAGACAAGTTATAAAATTCTTCATCTTCTTCCATTGGTAAATCAACTATAATTAACCCATCGATTCCTGATGAAACTGCATTTTTAATAAACTTTGAGTTACCATAATAATGAATTGGATTATAATATCCCATCAATATGATTGGTATTTCATTATTTAATTTTCTTATTCCCTCTACAATTTTAAAACATTCTTGAACTGACATATTTTGTTGAATAGCAATTTGGCTTGAGTGTTGAATTAGAGGGCCATCAGCCATTGGATCTGAAAAGGGCAACCCAATTTCGATGAAATCAATTTTAGCATCTATAATTTTCTTAAAAATATCTTTTGAATATTTTGGTGAAGGATAACCTGCTGTTAAGAAAACACCAAAAGCTTTTTGTTTATTTTGTTTTAATTCTTTAAATTTATTTTTAATTCTTATCATTAGTTTTTTTATCTAAAATAGGCATAATTGTTGGTAGATCTTTGTCACCTCTACCACACATATTCATAACAAGTACTTGTCCTTTTCTTTTTTTAGCAAGTACTCCTGTGACGTGTAAAGCGTGAGAGGGTTCAAGAGCAGGAATTATCCCTTCTAGTTTAGAGCAAAGTTGAAACGCTTTTAAACTATCTTTGTCAGTAGCAGTCAGATACTTTACTCTTCCAATATCATTTAGCCATGAATGTTCTGGCCCAATACCTGGATAATCTAATCCAGCTGAAATTGAATGAGCATCTTCAATTTGCCCAAATTTGTCTTGTAATAAATAAGTCTTGTTTCCATGTAAAATGCCTACTTTACCTTTATTTATTGAAGACGCATGTTCTCCAGAATTTAATCCCTTACCAGCTGCTTCAACACCAAACAATTCAACATCAGTGTCATCTAAAAAGGGATGAAATAAACCTATAGCATTTGATCCACCTCCTATACATGCTATTAGCGCATTTGGTAATTTACCCTCTTTTTCAAGTATTTGCTTTTTTGTCTCTTCCCCAATTATAGATTGAAAATCTCTTACCATTTTGGGATAAGGATGGGGCCCTGCAACTGTACCAATAATATAAAAATGTGTGTTTGCATGTGAAACCCAATACCTTAATGCATCATTCATAGCATCTTTTAAGGTTCCTTTGCCACTAGTAACAGAATGTATTTTTGCGCCTAAGAGATGCATTCTTTGTACATTAGGTTTCTGTCTTTCAATATCAGAAGCTCCCATGAAAACCTCACATTCAAAACCAAATAAAGCACAAGCTGTTGCTGTAGCAACCCCATGTTGACCTGCTCCAGTTTCAGCTATAATCTTATTTTTTCCCATTTTTTTTGCTAATAGTATTTGACCAATTACATTGTTTATTTTATGAGCACCAGTATGATTTAATTCATCTCTTTTGAAATAAATTTTTGCACCTTTAAAGTGGTCTGTTAGTCTTTTTGCGAAGTACAAAGGGCTAGGTCTTCCAATATAATCTCTTCTATATAAATCAAGTTCTGACAAAAATGATTTATCTTTTAGAGCTTTCTCATATGCGTCTTCAACACTTAAAATTAATGGCATTAAGGTTTCTGCTACAAATCTTCCACCAAATTCACCAAATCTTCCATTGTGGTTTGGTAAATTTTTTAAACTATTTGAATTTAAATTAATCATAATTTATATGTTCCTACATTTTTTTACAAAAGATCGAATTAATCGTGATGATTTTACACCTTTTGATATTTCAACTCCTGAGGAAATATCTAACCCTTTTGTTTTTGTTATTTTTATAGCTTTTGATACGTTACTTAAATTTATGCCTCCTGCCAATAACCAGTTTATATTTTTTTTGTCTTTCTTTAAAAATTTCCAATTGAATGTTTTTCCATTACCTCCTGGTAAATTATCTTTTGGAGAATCAATAATAATTTTTTCAGTTACAAACTTATATTTATTTATTTGAAAATTTAAATTTTTAGATGATTTAGCGCTAATTGCTTTTATTATTTTTGTTTTAAATTTTTTCTTTATTTCGAAGCATCTATATGGAGTTTCTTCACCATGGAGTTGTATGTAATCTGGAGATAAATTATTAACTATATTTCTTAAAAATTGATCACTTGGATTTACAGTTAAAGCAACAATTTTTGTTGAATTACCTATATGCTTTACAATTAATTTAGCTTTATCAATTGATATATTTCTTGGTGATTTTTCAAAAAAAACTAATCCTACATAGTCTACATTCAGATTAGATATTTTAGACATAATATTATGATCTGATATTCCACATATTTTAATCTCGATCTTCATTTATTTGAAATAAACAGAAAATTAACTATTTATTCTCTCTTTCATTGATTTTCCCATCTTAAAAAAAGTCATTTTTTTTTGGGGTATAGCTACTGGTTCCCCAGTTTTGGGATTCCTTCCTATTCTAGCATTACGTAGTTTTGTTGTAAAAGTTCCAAACCCTCTTAATTCAACTCTGTCACCATCTCTTAATGCTTTGGTAACAGAATTGAACAATGTATCAATTATTTTATAAACATCTTTTTGATATAAAAAAGAATTCTTATTAGTAATTTTAAGAATTAGTTCTGATTTAGTCATTTAAACTTTTTTTATTTATTTTCATTTTGATTTTTCTTTTCAAGTGCGGCACCTAGTATATCACCTAGGCTGGCTCCACTATCTGATGAACCATATTCTGCCATTGCTTGTTTTTCTTCTTCAATTTCACGTGCTTTAATTGATAAATTAACTGATCTTTGTTTTTTATCAATTTTAATTACTGTAGCATCAACTTTATCACCAATTCCAAATCTATCAGTTCTCTGCTCTTTTCTGTCGCGTGATAGGTCAGATTTTTTTATATTACCTTTTATATTATCTCCAATAGAAACCTCAATATTGTTTTCAGAAATTTTACTAATTAAACATGTTACTGTATCACCAAGTTTAATATTTTCTAATTCAGATGTAAACTTGTCTTCAGTTAATTGTTTAATACCAAGTGAAACTTTTTCATTCTCTACGTTTATATCTAAAATTTTTGTTTTTAACATATTACCTTGTTTAAAGTTTTTTATAAGTTCGTCACCATTACCATCCCAACTTATGTCAGATAAATGAACTAATCCATCAATATCACCTTTAAGACCTACAAATATGCCAAAATCAGTAATATTTTTTATCTCACCTTCTATTTCTTGGTTAACTTTAAAATCTTTATTAAAACTTTCCCAAGGGTTTTCGATACACTGTTTTATACCTAGAGAAATCCTTCTTTTATCTTCTTCAATTTCAAGAACCATTACTTCTACTTTTTCTGATGAAGATAACAAATGATTTGGATGAACATTTTTTTTAGTCCAACTCATTTCTGATACGTGAACCAAGCCTTCAATTCCGTCTTCTAATTCAACAAAAGATCCATAGTCAGTGATATTTGTAACTACGCCTGACATTTTTGTGCCAACAGGAAATCTTTCATGTATATTTTGCCAAGGATCCTCATTTAATTGCTTAATTCCGAGTGAGATACGTTTTGTTTCTTCATTAAATTTTATTACTTTTACATTTACACTATCACCTAGTTTCAGGGCTTCAGATGGATGATTTATTCTTTTCCAAGAAATATCAGTTACGTGTAATAATCCATCAACACCACCTAAATCAACAAATGCACCGTAATCAGTAATATTCTTAATAATTCCTTCTAAAATTTGACCTTCTTCAATATTCGATACTATTTCGGATCTAGCTTCAGCTCTATTTTCTTCTAAAACAGCTCTTCTTGATATAACAATATTACCTCTTTTTTTATCCATTTTAAGAATTTGAAATTTTTGAGGGATATTCATAATTGAATGGAAATCTTTAATTGGTTTTATATCAACCTGACTTCCTGGAAGAAATGCTGTTGCTCCTTCTATATCTACTGTAAATCCACCTTTTACTCTACCAAGAATAACCCCTGTAACAATTTTTTCTTCTTTATGGAATTTTTCTAGCTCAACCCACGCTTCTTCTCTTCTAGCTTTTTCTCTACTGAGAATAGTATTACCATTTATATCCTCAAGTCTTTCAATATAAACTTCGACTAAATCACCAATTTTAATTGATTCTGTTTTTTCTTCACTTCCAAATTCTCTTTTTAAAATACGACCTTCTGACTTTAATCCAATGTCTACAATAATAGCTTCTTTTTCAACAGAAATAACTCTACCTTCGACAACAGAACCCTCAAGATTATTTATCTTTTCAAAGCTTTTTTCGAATAAGGCAGAAAAAGATTCTATTTTGGATTTAGGGTTTTCTTCGGTAGATAGTTCAGTCAAAATTCACTCCATAATGTTTAATTATTGATTTGTATAGTTTATTTTGAAAAAAAAACAATGAATCTTTTAAAATTATTTATTTTTTTTTATATAATAAAGAGCTTTTTTTAAAACTTGGCTAGGTTTTAGGAATTCTGTATTTAATAAAATAGAATCTTTTGATAGAGTTAAGGGCGAGTTTTCTCTCGATTTATCGTTAAAATCTCTTTTTTCTAGATCAACTACTATATTTTCAAATTTAATTGATTTATCATTTGAATAAAGTTGCTTAAATCTTCTTTTTGCTCTTATTACAAGAGGAGCGTCTACATAAAACTTAAAATCTGCATTGGGCAAAATTTTGGTCCCAATATCTCTTCCATCTAAAATACACCCACCCCTTTTTTTTGTCATAGATTCAACAAATTCAATTTGAATTATTTTTAGTTTATTTCTAACAAAATCTAGTTTTCCAATCCTAGATGCAAAATTCCCATATAAATCTTGTTTTAAAGTTTCTGGATCTAAGTTGTTCAGATCAAAATCGTTTAAAATGGTCTTCAAAACAGAATTATCTATAGTATTTTGTGTAGAAATTAATTTTACTGATTTAATATATATAAAAGCTAATTTTCTATACAATAAACCAGTATCTAAACGTGGCAATTTCAATTCATTGGATAAAAGGTTGCTTAATGTTCCTTTTCCGGATGCAGCAGTGCCATCTATAGCAATTTTCATTCTATACTCTTTAT
Organism: uncultured SAR116 cluster alpha proteobacterium; assembly: GCA_902550555.1. Classification (GTDB taxonomy): domain Bacteria; phylum Pseudomonadota; class Alphaproteobacteria; order Puniceispirillales; family Marisalimonadaceae; genus TMED54. The sequence goes on from CACCZR010000012.1 coordinate 11,217, forward strand.
TTTTTTAAGTTAGCACCTAATGACTTCATAATGTTAAAAAAACTTGGGAATGAAGAATTAATAGTTTCAGCATTTTTTACTTTAACACCATTTACCATTAATAAACCAAGACATAAAAATGACATGGCAATTCTATGATCAAATTTTGAATCAATTACAATTTCTCTTCCTGGGTTTATTTTTTTATTCCCAATAATTGAAATAGAGTTAATTGTAGATTTTATATCAAATCCAAATTTATTTAAATTTTCAACCATTTCTTTAATTCTATCAGATTCTTTATTTCTTAAATCTTTTATACCTGTCATAACTGTTTCACCCTCTGCAAAACAAGCAACTATGCAAAAGATAGGAAATTCATCAATCATACTTGGTACTCTTTTTTCTGGCACAACAATACCTTTAAGTTGACTATATTTTACTTGAATATCTCCAACAACTTCTCCAGATATATTTTTTTGATTTATAAATTTTATATACCCACCCATATCTTTTATGGTTTCGTAAAAGCCAGTCCTTAAAACATTCAAGCAAACATTTTTTATTTTTATTTCACTGTTTGGAATAATTAAAGCAGCCGCCGACGGAAATGCAGCACTTGAGGGATCATTTGGGATATTAAAATGTTTACCTTTTAAATACGGCAAACCCGCAAGTTCTACTTTATTTGAACCATTATCAAAACATTTTGAAGAAATTTTGGCTCCCATGAAATGTAACATTTTTTCTGTATGATCTCGAGATTTAACTCTCTCTATATAAGAGGTATTACCAGTTGAAGTTAATCCATTTAAAAGTACACATGATTTAACTTGAGCTGAAGAAAGTGAAGAACTATATTTGATAGGAATAGGTATTTTGTTACCTTTAATTGTTATAGGCAGTTTAAAATCATTAGATAAAATTTCTGCTCCACTCTTTTCTAAAGGAACTAAAACTCTTTTCATTGGCCTGGTGCATAACGATTCATCACCTGTAAAAGATGCTGTTATATCACATCCTGCAACCAATCCCATTAATAATCTAACACCAGTTCCAGAATTACCTAAATTTAAAATTTTATCTGGACTTTTTAAACTTCCTTGCCCATTACCACGAATTTCCCAAAAGTTTTTACTTTTTTTTATATTTACTCCAAGTAATTTTAATGCATTTAAAGTTGCTAAAACATCCTCGCTTTCTAACAAATTTTCAATTGTTGTTTTGCCAACTGCACATGCTCCAAGTATTAGAGCCCTGTGAGAAATAGATTTGTCACCAGGTACAAATATTTCGCCGCTAAGCTTTTTTGATTTGATAGAAGTTATAGAAACCATTTGATTTTTATTTTTAAAGCGTTAAAGAATAAAAATCAAAAGCTATTTTTACTTATTTAAATATAATTTACTAGCCTTTTAAATAATATGGAGATTATAACATGTCTAAGCCAGAATGGGGTATAAAAAGAGTTTGTCCGTCATGTAGTATTAAGTATTATGATTTCAATAAAAATCCTATAATTTGTCCTAAATGTGAATTTGAGTTTGATCCAGATCTGTTGTTAAAAAGTAGAAAAGGAAGAAGCATAGCAACTAAAAATGAAAATAATATTGTTTCAAATGACATACAAAAAGAAACAGAAACTCTAGAAGAAGATATTAATTCATTAGAAAATGATGAAAATATATTAGAAATTGATGATGAAACAGAGATCGAAGAGGGTGATATTGATAGTAATTTAGATAATAATGTTAATGAAGATAATGATGATGGAGAAGTCATTGATGACGATGTAAATGAAAATGATGAATTTTCTGTAGAGATTGATGACGAAACGAATGATGATAGTAAAAATCAAAATTAAATCAATGGGGCTATAGCTCAGCTGGGAGAGCGCTACACTGGCAGTGTAGAGGTCAGGGGTTCGATCCCCCTTAGCTCCACCAAAATAACTTTAACGCTTAACTTTAAATTAAAATATATGTTAACTAACGCTATGTTTAATTGTTATTACATTGATTTGTAATAACCTCCAAACAAAACTTGAGATTAATCATAAATAGTAGTTAAATTAATTTTAATATTTGTATTGTTTTATGAAAAAAGTTTTGTTTTATCAAAAAGATACTCCTGAAAACCAAATAGAGTTATGGGATATTAAGTTAAAAAAATGGCATAAAAGTTTTAAGTTAGTACATTTAGATGATCCTGAAGCATCTGAAGCAATAATAGCTTTACTATGGAAAGCACCTATGAAAAAAATTTCTGAGCTTAAAAATATAAAAGCAATTATATCTTTAGGACAGGGAGTTGATCACATCATCAATGACATTAATTTTGATAAAAATATTTCTGTATATAGAATAGTTGATCCTTATATGGCAAAATCAATGAGTCATTGGGTTATCTTATCAATATTAAATTATATAAGAGATTATGAAGGTTATAGAAAACAACAAATTAATAAAATTTACAAATCAAGAAATTGTTTAGATTTTAAAAACATTAAGATAGGCATTTATGGGACTGGTGAAATTGGAAAAGTTGTAGCGAAAGATTTAAGTTCCTTAGGATTTAATGTTTTAGGTTGGAGTAAGACCAAAAAAAATTTAAAATTCTTAAATAGCTTTTATAGGAAAAATGGCTTTAATTACATGATTGAAAATTGTGATATTCATGTATGTTTATTACCTCTGACTACAGATACGAAAAAAATATTTAATAAAGATATTTTTTCTAAAATGAAAGAAGGAGTATGCTTTATAAATGCTGGAAGAGGTCAACATATTGTTGAAAAAGATTTAATTTCTTTTTGTGGAAATAAAATTAAATTAGCAGTTTTAGATGTTTTTGGAGTTGAACCATTGCCAAAGACACATCCTTTTTGGGAAAATAAAAATATTATAATTTGGCCTCATGTATCTGCTGAGACAAACATTGAAACAGCAGCTAAACAAGTGGCAGAGGCTATAAAATTAATTCATTCTGGTAAAATGCCAGAAAACAAAATTGACCTTAATTTAGGTTATTAACATTTAAAGGAATGATTTAATGATTCAGAATCTTAAAAAGAAATTTTTAAATAGAGAGCAAATAAGAGGTGCTATGATATTTGATTTTTTTTCTCCAGGTATTCCATATGTGATTAAGAATTCAGGGTGTGAATTTGTAATTTATGATATGGAACATGGAGGACTTACCCTTGATAAATTTAAAGAATTATCTTTAATATCTAAAGGAATAGGACTGAATCCTATGATTAGAATTCCTGAAATTAGTTATAACTATATAGCTAGATCTTTGGATTTAGGTGCAAATGGAATTATGACACCAATGGTAAATGATCAAAAAGAGGCATTGAAAATTATAAAATATTCTAAATATCCACCATTAGGAAGGCGTGGCGCTGGATTTGGTTTTGCACATAACGAATATAAAAAAGAAAACCCTATTGATGTAATGGACAATGCTAACAAATCACTTATTAATATCATTCAAATAGAAAATGAAAGTGGTCTCGAGAATGTAGAAGAAATTGCAAAAATTGATGATGTAGATTGTTTATGGGTTGGTCATTTTGATCTAAGTAATTTTTTAGGAGTTCCCGGTCAATTTGACTCTAAATTATATCTTAATGCAATTAATAGAATTGTTAAAGTAGGTACGAAATATAAAAAATCTTTAGGTATAATGGTTTCAACAAGAGAAGAGATGGATTTTTATTTTGATTTAGGCTTTAATGTTATAGCCGTTGGTACAGAAATGAATCTCTTAATGGATAATATTTCAAATTTATTAAAAAAATAAAGGCTAAGTAAATGCAATTTACTCTAGGAATTACAGGAGACTTGTTAACAAATGAAGGAAATCCATGTTTTGGATTACAACCATTAGAAGCTCTTTACAAAGAAAAAAAAATACTTGTTGAATGGATGGATCCTAGTATTCAAATTTTATCCGAAAAAGAAACTTCAAAATATGATGCAATATTATTAAACTCGCCAAGATTAAATAAGGGAAGTATTAATCCAAAAAACAATAAAGTTAAAATAGTTTCGAGATTTGGTGTTGGTTATGATTCTGTAGATTTAGATGTTTTAAAAAAAAATAAAATTATACTCACTAATACACCTAACGCTGTAAGAAGGCCTGTAGCTGTTGCTTCTTTAACTATGATTTTATCATTATCAGGAAAACTTTTGGTTAAAGACAATTTAGTTAGACAGGGGCGTTGGAATGAACGAACAAATCATATGGGAGTAGGGTTAATAAATAAAACACTTGGTGTAGTTGGTTTTGGTGGAATTGGAAGAGAGTTTGTTAAGATATCAAATGGCCTATTTAAAAATATTATATGTTATGATCCTTTTGTTGGTAAAGAGGAGATGAAAAATCTACAAGTAGACAAAGTAGATTTTGATGAAATAGCTAATTCAAGTGATTTTTTAGTTATTTTATGTGATTTAAATGAAAAAACGAGAGGTATGATTGATAGTAATTTTTTAAACAAAATGAAGACTAGTTCATATTTAATTAATTTATCTAGAGGACCTGTAGTGAATGAAAATGATTTAATTGCTTCATTAAGACAAAATAAAATTGCTGGTGCTGGCTTAGATGTAATGACAAATGAACCAATAGAGAAAAATAATGAGTTAATAAATTTTAAAAACACAATATTAACGCCTCATTCTTTATGTTGGACTGATGAGTGTTTTGACTCTATAGCTAAGGAAGCGATTACTTCAATTTTAGCTTATTTTAATAATAAACAAATTATAAATAGAGTAGTTTAAGCTGCTTTATTATTAAGATGCTGAGAAATTATAGCAAAAGCACTTTCTTCTGATATACACCCTCGTAATTTATCAGTAATTTCAGAATTTCTAAGTAGTCTAGATATTTGAGCAAGAATTTGTAGATTTTCAGACTTACTCCACTGTGGGAGTATTAAAAAAACAATTAGATCAACTGGGTTGTTATCCAGGGCATCAAGATCAAGAGCTCTTGAAAGTATTGTTACAATACATAAAGGATTTGATATTTGATCATTTTGAACATGGGGAATTGCTATACCATTACCAATTGTTGTTGTGCCAATTTTTTCTCTCTTTATTAGATTGTTTAGTAATAAATTTTTATCAATATCATATTCTTCAAAAGCTTTACTACACATTTTATCAAAAACCATTTTTTTACTAGTAGGATTTTCTATTAACAAAAATGAATTTGGAATTAATAATTCTCTTAAATTTAACATAACTTTTCTCGCTATGTATACCTAACTATGGGAATTATTTTGTCAAGTTATAATTCATTAAACTGAAAATGATTTACCCAAATATACACTTTTTACCTTTTGATCATTTTTTATTTCAAAAGGATTACCCTTAAGCAAAATTTTTCCATCATATAACACATAAGCTCTATCAACTATATCAAGTGTATCTTTCACATTATGATCAGTGATTAAAACACCTATATTCCTTTGTTTTAAGTATCCTATCAAATTTTTTAAATCTTGAACGGCTATTGGATCAATACCAGAAAAAGGTTCATCTAATAAAATATGAGTTGGATTAGAAGCAATACATCTAGCTATTTCAACTCTTCTCCTTTCTCCTCCAGATAAAGTAATTCCAAGTGAAGATCTTATTTTTGCAATGTTGAATTCAACTAACAAATCCTCTAGGATTTGATATCTTTTATGATTATCAAATTCTTTAGTTTCAATTATAGATAATAAATTATCTTCAACGGATAAACCTTTAAATATAGACATTTCTTGAGGAAGGTATCCTAGACCAACTCTAGCTCGTTCATAAACTGGGTAACCGGTGATATCAGATTTCCCAATATTTACTTTTCCATTATCAGGTTTTATTAATCCTGATATAATATAAAAACATGTTGTTTTTCCAGCACCATTCGGCCCTAATAAACCTACGACTTCTCCAATGTCTAAATCAATACTGACATTATCTAAAACCTTAATGTCTTTGTAAGTTTTACTTAAATTTTTAGCAACTAATCTTTTATCTGAATATTGAGTTTTAATTTTTTTTATAGGTTGAATCGTTTGAATCTGCCTTAAAAATTCAAGTTGTTCTTTTAAAGTTGTCAGTTTGTTCTCCTAATCTTAATCTATTTATTTGCAGGCTTAAAAATACCTTTAACTCTTTTTGATTTACTACTTACAATTTTACTTTTGCGAGTTTTTAAATTCATATAACCTTCTTCACCAGTTAATACACCTCTGTCTCTTTTTATAATTACATTACCTTTTAAAGAAATAATTTCGGTGTTACTATCATATTTAGCTGAATTGCTTGAGATTGTCTCTGATTTTGTTTTGATTTTTACGTTTCCTTCAGCATTAGCTGAAATTAAGTTATTATTAACTTTATCAAAATTCGCATTGATTCTTTTTGCAGTAATGGAAATGGGACCACTTAGAAAAAGTTTTACATCTCCTTCACTATTAGCAATTTTATTAATGTCATCAAATGAAATAAAATTTTTAGAAAGTAGTCTAAATTTTTGTGATTCTATAGATTGATTATTCCCTTTTAATATGATGAATTTATTTTTAAAATTATATGTGGCAAAACTAGATTTTGCTGTAGTATTTTGATTCATAATAATAACATTACCATTTGCTTCAATGTCTGTAATATTTGAATTTTTTGTTTTACCCAAAAATGCTGTGATTTTCTCAGCTTTTATAGAAAAGTTTCCTTTTGATGCTTTAGCATTTCCAGAGGCAACGTAAATTTTTTGTTTTTCAAAATATTCAATTGATTTATCTGCCTCAACTCTAAATTGAGTTAGATTTTCATTGGCAAATGTTGATTTGAAATAAATAAAAATCAAGAAATACAAAATGTAATTTTTATTTATAATTTTTCTCATATTATTCAATGATTAATCTAGCTTTACCAAACACTTTAATATATTCACCGTAATTTTTTAGATTTAAGCTTGAACCTTGAATTTTTGAATTATTTATTTTGATTTTCACTGGTAAATTTGTATACATATCACCGGTATCAAAAATTCCTGATAGTTCCTCTGTTGTTAGATTAAATTTTTTTTCATTATTAAAAATAATTACATTTTTATCGAGTTTAAATTTTGAATAATTATTTATAATATAGCCATAATTCGAAGTAATTTTTGTAACATTATTTCTTTTTATTATTTCAGTAATTGGATTTATCAATTTTATAAATTTTTTTTCCTTATTTTCTTCCATCAAATCTGCAACAATTTTAATTTTCTCACCATTTGGTTGATTTTGTTCAATTTTTACTCCAACTGTTTTACCTTCTTTAGAAGGATCAACTGTTTTAAAATTTTCTGAGTTAATTTGCTTATTTCTATTAATAAAATTAAATACAAGAATAGTTGTGATTAAAACAATTAAAATAATGAAAATAGATTTAGTACTTAACTTGATTTTCATCTTAATGTGCAAATATATCTAATTCTTGAAATCCTTCTAAATCTAATTTGACACGTGTTTTTAAGCTTTCAAAACATTCAAGAGCTAAATTCATTTTTCCTTCTCTTTGAAGGATTTCATCTAACTGTATTTTTAGTTTATGAAGAAACAATACATCTTGTGCGGCATATTCGAGTTGATTTTTTGATAACCTTTTTGCGCCCCAATCAGAGGTTTGATTAAACTTATCAAGTTCTATATTTAGTAAATCTTTACATAAATCCTTTAAACCATGTTTTGCACCAAATGTTCTAGCCAATTTTGAAGCTATTTTTGTACAATATATTGGACCAGTAACTGTACAAACATTTTTTTGAAGCATAGCTAAATCAAATCTTCCAAAATGAAAAATCTTAGTAATGTTTTTGTTTTGTAATAATTTAATCAAGTTTGAGGGTTTTTCTTTTGAATCTTTTAATAATTGTAATAAATGAGCAATATTATCTCCAGAACAAACTTGTATTAAACAAAGTCTATCTCTATTCAAATTTAATCCCATGGTTTCAGTATCAATTCCAACAATTTTTTTAAATTTTAATGTTGCTGGAAAATCATTTTTGTATAATTTATACTTCATTATAATATTATTAATATAATTTAGAGTAAATTTGAATGCAAAACTTTCTTAAAAATAAAAAATTTTTAATTCTAGGTGGATCAGGGTTTGTCGGCAAATCGATCACACAGAAACTTTTAGCTAAAGGATCCAGAGTTGTAGTTTTAACAAGAAGCTCAAATAAAATTAAGTCATTAAAAGTTTCAGGTTATCCTGGACAATTAGAAATTATATCTGGAAATATTTTTGAAGATGGTTTGTTAGAATTTTTAATTAAAGATAAATATGCAGTAATAAATTTATGTGGAGTATTATTCGAAAGGAATAAAAATGAATTTAATACAATTCATAATTTTTTGCCTGATATGATAAGTAAATTATGTAAAAAACATAATGTTAATAAATTTATTCATATCTCAGCACTTGGAGTTTCAAAAGACTCACCTAGCAAATATTCATTTACAAAAGCACTTGGTGAAGAGAATATTAAGAAAAATTTTAAATCTTCTATAATACTAAGACCTTCAATAATTTATGGCAATGGGGATAATTTTTTTGGTTTATTTTCAAAAATATCCAAATTTGCTCCTGTTATCCCAATTATTGGACCTAATGCAATGTTTCAACCAGTTTACGTGAATGATGTAGCATTAGCAGTTATTGAAACACTTAAAATTAACAACAATAAACCTAAAATTTTTAACATTTGCGGTCCAAAACAATATTCTTTTTATGAATTAATTAAGACTTTACTCTCCTTTCTTAAAAGAAAAAGAATTTTGATTAAAGTTAGTCCAAAACTAATGATGTTCCCAGGCTTGGTTTTGCAGACTTTTCCAAATCCTCCATTTACATATGATCAAATGAAACTTCTTTTAAAAGATAATGTATCAGATGGACTTTATCCAGAATTAGAAGATTTAAAAATTAAACCAGTTTTGCTAGAAACTAAGCTTAAAGAATTAATAAATTTTTACACTTAATTTAGATATATAAAGAGCAAAATAATTAAGCCAAGAAAAACTCTATATATGACAAATATTTTAAGAGATATTTTTTCTATATAATTCATAAATAATTTGATTGTAGTTAGAGCTACAATGAAAGTTAATATTATTCCAATTAAATACACCTCAATAAAAATAAATTCATCATTAATGTATAATTTTACTAGTTCTAGAATAGTTGCTGAAATAATTACAGGTATAGATAAAAATAAAGAAAATTTAGAAGAATTAAATCGATTATATCCAAGAAACCTTCCTGCAGTTATTACAGCTCCTGAACGACTAACACCAGGGATAATTGCTAATGCCTGAAAAACGCCTATTAAAAAGGCATCTTTTAAATTAATTTCTTTTTTTGTTATTTTTTTTAAGTCAGATAAACCTAATAAAATTCCGAATAAAAGAGTTGTCCATCCTATTAAAATAATTGCATTGCCGAAATCTATTTTTATTAAAGTTATGACTGCACCAAAAACTATGACTGGGATAGTACCTATTAACATCAATTTTATAAACATTACACTTAAGGATTTGTTCTTATTATGAAAAAAATTTTTTATATAAAAAATTAAATCTTTTTTTAAATAATATAAAACAGCTAAAAGACATCCGAAATGTAAGCAGACATCAAAAGATCTTCCTTGATAAGGATTTTCATTAAAAAATGGAATTAATATCAAATGTGCACTAGATGAGATAGGAATAAACTCTGTGATTCCTTGAATTATTGATAATATGATTAAAAAAGTTAGGGACATAAACTTTATTTTTCCATTAAAGTATGATATTAGAATAAATTCTTCTTAATGGAATTATTAATATAATAATCCTTGATATTAAAGTTTAAATTATTAACTGAATTATAGTCGTATGAAAAAAGAAATATTTAAAAGAATTGGTTTTCCCGAAAAAAAAGGGCTTTACGATCCATCTTTCGAAAAAGATGCCTGTGGTTTTGGATTTATTGCTGATATCAATAATGAACCAAAACACCAAATTGTTCATCAAGCTCTAGATATCGTCCACAAATTAGATCATCGTGGAGCAATTGGCGCCGATCCATTAGCAGGTGATGGAGCAGGAATTCTTATACAATTACCCGATAAATTTTTTAGAGATTATTTTAAAAATCAGAAAATTTCTTTACCAGAGTTAGGTGATTATGCTGTTGGTATGGTTTTTTTACCAAATGATATAACAAGATCAAGTATTGCACAAAAAGCTGTTGAACAAGCTGTTTCAGATGAAGGTCAAATATTCATTGGTTGGAGAGATGTACCAACTGACGATACTGTGCTTGGTAACTCTGTTATAAATAATAAACCTACTATTAAACAATTTTTTATCCAAAGAAGTAGCAAATGTAAAGATGAGAACCATTTTCAAAGAAAACTGTACGTTATAAGAAAAACTGTCCATAAAAAAATTCATCAAAGTAATTTGTTAGAATGGGAAGATTTCTACATTGTATCACTCTCTACTAGAACGATTGTATTTAAGGGAATGGTATTAGCTCCAAATTTATCTAAATTTTATGTTGATTTTCAAGACACTAAATTTGAAACTGCAATAGCTTTGTTTCATCAAAGATTTTCAACAAACACTTTTCCATCTTGGCGTTTGGCTCAACCATTTAGATATTTATGTCATAATGGTGAGATTAATACAGTTAAAGGAAACATCAATTGGATGAATTCTAGAAAACACAGTATGAAATCAAAAACACTTGGAGATGATTTAGATAAACTTTGGCCTATTATTGAAAATTCACCATCTGATTCTTCAACATTTGATAATGCTCTAGAACTATTAGTTATGGGAGGATACTCTCTACCACACGCTATGATGCTTATGATTCCTGAAGCTTGGAAAGATAATGATTCTATGGACGCAGAGAGAAAAGCTTTTTATGAGTATTATTCAGCACTTATTGAACCATGGGATGGTCCAGCTGCAATGGCATTTACCGATGGAAAACAAATTGCTGCTACCTTAGATAGAAACGGATTAAGACCTGCAAGATATATAGTTACTGATGATAATTTGATTATTATGGCATCTGAAGTAGGTGTCCTTCCGGAAATTCCAGAAGAAAAGATTGTAAAAAAATGGAGATTACAACCAGGAAAAATGCTCTTGGTAGATTTAGAAAAAAATAAAATAATATCTGACGAAGACTTAAAAGATGATCTGAAAAGAACACATCCATATACAGAATGGCTTAAGTCTAACCAAATATTACTCTCTGATGTACCTAAAGAAATTGGACCAATGACACCAGATGAGAAATCACTTTTAAATTTACAAAAAGCTTTTGGTTATACACAAGAAGATTTAAAATTTTTTCTTGAGCCTATGATTAAATCTGGAGAAGATCCAATTGGGTCAATGGGTAGAGATATCCCATTAGCTGCATTATCTAACAAGAGTAGGTTATTATATGACTATTTTTTTCAAAATTTCGCTCAAGTAACTAATCCACCCATTGATCCCATAAGAGAGGAGCTTGTAATGTCTTTGGTCAGTTTTATTGGCCCTAGACCTAATTTACTTGATCTAACATCTGGTGGTAAACAAAAAAGATTAGAAGTTGATCAACCCATATTAACAAATACAGATCTTGAGAGAATTAGAAGAATTGAAAATCATTTAAGCGGATCATTTAAAACATTAACTTTGAGTATTTGCTATAAAAAAGACAAAAATACAGTTGATATTGATAGCATAATTTCGTCTTTATGTAGCATGGCTGAAAAAGCTGTTAGTGAAAATGACTATAATATTCTAATTCTGTCAGATAGAAACGTTGATGAAGGTCACATTGCCTTACCTGCTTTATTAGCAACTGGAGCTGTTCATCATCACCTTATAAAAAAAGGTTTAAGAACAGATGTGGGTATTGTAGTTGAAACTGGTGAGGCTCGAAGGGTTCATGATATTTGTCTTCTTGCTGGATATGGAGCTGAAGCTATAAATCCATATCTTGCTTTTTACACTTTATCAAACATCATTTCAAAAAGTAAAATTAATGTTTTAGAAGATGAGGCATCAAAAAAATATATTAAAGCTCTTAATAAAGGCATGCTTAAGGTTATGTCTAAAATGGGGATATCTACATTTCAATCTTATTGTGGCGCTCAAATTTTTGATGCAGTAGGACTTAGTTCGGATGTAGTAGAAAAATTTTTTGCTGGTACTGCAACTCGAATTGAGGGTGTAAACCTTAAAGAAATTCAAAGTGAAACTGAAGAAAGACATTTTAACGCATTTAAAGATAATTTTGAATATGATAATGTTTTAAATATAGGTGGTGATCTTAGTTTTAGACTAAACGGTGAAAATCATGTATGGACGCCAGAAACAATTGGAATGCTTCAACACGCAGTTAGAAGTGCTGATTATTCTATTTTTAAAAAATATTCTAATAAGATTAACAATCAAACAGAAAATTTTAAAAGTCTCAGAGGTTTATTCAAGTTTAAAAATGTAAACAAACCAATACACATAGATGAGGTTGAACCAACATCTGAAATAGTAAAGAGATTCGCAACTGGTGCTATGTCTTTAGGATCTATTTCCACAGAAGCACATTCTACTCTTGCGATCGCTATGAATAGATTAGGTGGGAGATCAAATACTGGAGAAGGCGGTGAAGAACCATCAAGATTTAAAGAACTGCCAAATGGTGATTCAATGAAATCAAGAATTAAGCAGGTTGCATCTGGTAGATTCGGCGTGACAACCGAGTATTTGGTGAATGCTACGGATATTCAAATTAAAATGGCTCAAGGAGCTAAGCCTGGTGAAGGAGGTCAATTGCCAGGACATAAAGTTGATAAATTTATCGCTAAAGTTAGACATTCAACTCCTGGTGTTGGATTGATTTCACCACCGCCTCATCATGACATTTATTCAATTGAAGATTTAGCTCAACTTATATTTGATTTAAAAAATGTAAATCCTGAAGCCAGGATTTCTGTAAAGCTTGTCTCTGAGGTAGGTGTTGGCACTGTAGCCGCTGGAGTAAGTAAAGCACATGCTGATCATGTTACAATCTCAGGGCATGATGGAGGAACAGGAGCCAGTCCATTAACATCAGTTCTAAATGCTGGAGGTCCTTGGGAGATAGGTTTATCAGAAACTCATCAAACTTTAGTAACAAATGGTTTAAGAGGAAGAATAGCTGTACAAGTTGATGGTGGATTAAGAACAGGTAGAGATGTTGTGATTGGAGCAATTCTGGGTGCCGATGAATTTGGTTTTGCTACTGCGGCATTAATATCCGAGGGATGTATAATGATGAGAAAATGTCACCTGAACACGTGCCCAGTTGGGGTTGCAACTCAAGATCCTGAACTAAGAAAAAATTTTACGGGTCAACCTGATCATGTCGTAAACTTTTTTGTATTTATAGCTGATGAAGTCAGAGAAATTATGGCAGATCTTGGAATTAAAAAATTTGATGACCTAATTGGACAAAGAAAATACTTAGATTTTGAAGTAGCAAAAAACCACTGGAAAGCCCATAATCTTGATTTATCTGATGTCATTTTTGAAATTGAAAATAAAGAGAATATAAGTATTTATAATAATGAGAAACAAGATCACAGCCTTGAGAAAGTTTTAGATCATACCCTCATTAGAGATTCCAAAAATGCTTTAGAAAATAAAAAAAGAGTTAGTTTAAAATACAATATTTTCAATATAGATAGAACCGTTGGAGGAATGTTATCAGGACAAGTTGCTTTAAAATATGGTCATGAAGGGTTGCCAAAAAATACCATAAATATAGATTTTTCTGGTAATGCGGGTCAAAGTTTTGGTGCTTGGTTAGCCAAAGGAATAACATTAAATTTATCTGGTGATGCCAATGATTATGTTGGCAAGGGATTATCAGGTGGGATTATATCAATCAAAAAAAATATAAATAGCAAATTAATTTCTGATCAAAATATTATTGCTGGAAATACTTTACTTTATGGTGCTATTTCAGGTGAATGTTATATTAATGGCGTAGTTGGCGAAAGATTTGCTGTTAGAAATTCTGGAGCAACTGCCATTGTTGAAGGTTGTGGTGATCATGGTGCAGAGTACATGACAGGTGGTGTAGTTGTTATTTTAGGACAAACTGGGAGAAATTTTGCAGCTGGAATGTCTGGAGGTATTGCATATATATATGATAAAGACGATGAATTTACAAAAAAATGCAATATGGCTATGGTAGAAGTAGATATATTAAAAAGAGCAAATTTAAATGATGATTTTAATGAGGAATTAATTGATAAAAACTTGTTAGATTTTGATGAGATTAGATTAAAAAAAATAATACAAAATCATGTTAAGATGACAAGTAGTGTAAAAGGTGAGGATATTTTAAGTAATTGGGATAAGGAGGTTTCTAATTTTAAAAAAGTTATGCCAACTGAATTTAAACGTGTTCTTACAAGTTATAAAAAAGAAAATATGAGTAAGGTTGCAGGAGAATAAAATGGGTAATCCAACAGGGTTTTTAGAAATTGATAAAAAAGAGAGATATTATGAAGATCCTAAAGATCGACTTAAACATTTTAAGGAGTTTATTGTTCCTTTGACTAATGAGGAAGTTTCTAAACAGGGTTCTAGATGCATGGACTGTGGTATACCCTATTGTCATCAAGGGTGTCCAGTTAACAATCTTATACCTGATTGGAATGATTTAGTTTATAAGCATGAATGGAAAAAGGCATTAGACACATTACATTCAACCAATAATTTTCCAGAATTTACTGGTAGAATTTGTCCTGCCCCATGCGAAGCTGCCTGCACCCTTAATTTGACAGACAATCCTGTATCAATAAAAACTATTGAATGTTCAATTGTAGACTATGGTTGGGAAAAAGGTTGGATAAAACCCCAACTCCCAAAAAAACATACGGATAAAAAAGTAGCAATTATTGGTTCTGGACCAGCTGGATTAGCATGTGCACAGCAATTAGCAAGATTAGGACATGGTGTTGTAGTATACGAAAAAAATGAAAGAATTGGTGGTCTTCTTAGAATAGGAATTCCTGATTTTAAAATGGAAAAAACATTGATTGATAGAAGAATGGCACAAATGCAATCAGAAGGCGTGGAATTCAAAACTAACAGTAAAATAGGTGATAATATTTCTACTAATGAAATAATTGATAATTTTGATGCTGTTTCCCTATGTATTGGTAGCGAAGTTCCAAGAGATTTAGAAGTTAAAGGTCGAAATTTAAAGGGTATTCATTTTGCAATGGATTTTCTATCACAACAAAATGATATGGTGGCTGGAAAAACAATTTCAAATGATGTACTTATTTCAGCTAAAGGAAAAAAAGTACTTGTTATTGGTGGAGGTGATACTGGTTCTGACTGTGTTGGCACCTCGAATAGACAAGGTGCAACATCTGTTCATCAGTTAGAATTGTTACCTCAACCTCCAGTTAACGAAAATAAACAATTAACTTGGCCTAATTGGCCTATGAAATTAAGAACCTCTACTTCTCATCAGGAAGGTTGTGAAAGACAATGGTCAGTTCTAACAAAATCATTTAAAGGTAATGAAAATGGTGAGGTCACTAAACTTATCTGTGTGGAAGTTGAATGGAAAAAAAGCGAAGATGGGTCTATGAAAATGATTGAAATAGAAGACTCTGAATTTATTATTGAAGCTGATCTTGTTCTTCTTGCAATGGGATTTGTTCATCCAATACATGAAGGTTTAGTTAACAATTTAAGCTTAAAATTAGACCAGAGAGGTAATGTTGAAGCTGACGAGATAAGTTTTAAAACATCATCTGATAAAGTTTTTGTTGCAGGTGATTGCAGAAGGGGGCAGTCATTAGTCGTTTGGGCTATTAGTGAAGGACGTAAATGTGCAGAAAGAATAGATAATTTTCTTAAAGAGAAATGAACTATTTTTATAAATGAATAAATTATTTCATTATTTCTTATGCCCTTCATCAAGATTTACAAGAATTATACTAATTGAAAAAAAAATAGATTTTGATTTATTTATTGAGAATTTTACTGACCCAACTGAAGATTACTTATTTATAAATCCAGCTGGGTTCTTTCCAGTTTTAAATACATCTTTTAATGAAAATATCGTTGGATCATTAGTTATTGTAGAGCATCTTCAAAATTTGATGCTCCCACCTTCATTAATGATTAAGAAAAATGAAAATGAAATTAGAAGATTACTTTTTTGGTTTGAAACGAATTTTAAAAATGAAGTTATTATTCCATTACTAAAAGAAAAAGTTTTTAAAAGATTTGAAAAAAAATCTGTGCCAAATAGCCAAGTTATTAGAACTGCTAGATCAAATCTGAAATATCATTTGCAATATTTTAATTATCTTATCAAAGATAATGATTTTTTTGTTGATGATAATTTGAGTTATGTAGATTTATTTTATGGAGCTAGTTTGACTGTTTTAGATTATATAGATGAATTAAATTTTTTTGAATTTGAAAAATTAAAAAACTTATACTCAATTGTAAAATCAAGACCAAGTTTTAGAAAAATATTAGCTGATAGAATTATAGGTGTTAATCCACATTCGGATTATCTCAAATTAGATTATTAAATTTTCGATATTTTATTAAGGAGAACCTTGATTGTTTCTATTTCATCATTTTTGGACAATCTATGTTCCCCATATTTTTCAAGTATTAATTTAACATCATTTGATTTAGTTATTTTTTTTAAAACTTTTTCACTTAATTTATATGGCACTTCAGTATCCATCATTCCATGATATAGATAAACGCTGCCTTCAAATTCGATTGGTGAGTTCAATACAAGATTATTTTCTCCGTCTTTTATGAATTGGTAACTAATTTCAAAATCTTCATTTAATGAAAACTTATTATTGAAAATTACTTCTTCTTTTTTTTGATCAGACAAAGTGCTCCAAATAAGCTCTTTTGTAAAATCTGGCGCTACGGCAAGACCTATTAAAGAGTGAATATTGACTAATTTTTTTTTTGCTAACGCTAACATGATCCATCCCCCCATAGAAGAACCAACCAGTATTTGTGGACCTTTAGTTAATTTAGTAATTATAGTTTTAGTATCTAGTATCCAGTCACTTATTACAAAATCTTTAAATTTTCCAGATGAAACTCCATGACCTGAATAATCAAATCTTAGAAAGGAGTGATTATTTTCAACAGCCCATTCTTCGAGTGCAACAGCTTTTTGACCGGTCATATCTGATTTTAACCCTGATAAGAAAACTATCCCTAATTTCTCTCCATCAATTTTATTGTATGCAATTGTTTGATTATAATTTGTTTTTAAAAATTTTGTCATGTATATAGATTGCATAGAATATGTTAAATAACAAAGTAATATTACAAATAGTTCCTGCCCTCAACAATGGTGGAGTTGAAAGAGGAGTTATTGAAACATCGAAATTTCTTGTTAAAAACAACAATAAATCTATTGTAATTTCCTCTGGTGGAATTTATGAGCATTTAATCTCAAGATATGGAGGAATTTTATATAAATTAGATATTCATTTAAAAAATCCTTTAAAATGGAAAAAATTAAGAATTAAAGTAGAAGAAATAATTAAAAAAGAAAAAGTTGATTTAATCCATGTTTGCTCAAGAGTCCCAGCATGGGTTGCTTATCCCATAGCAGAAAATTTAAAAATTCCTTTTGTTACATCTGTACATGGCAGACTAAGAAATCAGAATTTTTTAAAAAATTATTATAATAGTATTTTAATCAAAGGTGATGTGATAATTGCAATCTCAAAACACATTAAGGATAATATTGTAAATGTTTTTCCTAATGTGAAAGATAAAGTGGCCATTGTATATAGAGGTGTTGATTTAGAAAATTTTAATCTAAATAACATTTCAAATACTAGGATAGTGAACCAAGCTAAATTATTAGGAGTTCGAGATGGTAGTCCTGTAATTTTAATGGCCTCAAGACCTAAAGCTTGGAAAGGGCATTTAATATTTATCAAAGCTTTATCAAAAGTCAAAATAGATTATCAATGTTTTCTAATAGGTGCACTAGATGGGGATGAAAAATTCAAAAAAAATATTTATAAACAAATTTCCGAACTTAATCTTGGAAATAAAGTAAAATTAACAAAATCTACAAATGATATTCAATCAGCTTTTGTGTTAAGTGATATTGTGGTAATGCCATCTATTGATCCAGAACCATTTGGTAGAATAATAATTGAGGCTCAAGCTTTAAAAAAAATTGCAATAGGCTTTGATCATGGAGGTATATCTGAGAGTATTATTGATAATGAAACAGGCCTTTTAGCAAAACCCCTAGACGTAAATGATTTAGGAAAAAAAATTGAAACTGCATTACAATTAAATAAAACTCAACGTAAAATTATAAATAATAATGCAATTAAAATTTTAAAAGAAAAATTTAGTTTAGATAAAATGTGTACTGATACTTTAAATTTGTACAAAAATTGCATAGATAAGTATAATTAATTATGACAAATAATATTAATATCAAATTACCAAGTGGGGATATTAAATCATACCCTAATAAAATTACCCCTTCTGATGTTGCTGCAGAGATATCAATATCTTTAAAAAAAAATGCTATTATATCTAAAGTTAATAACGAATTATGGGATTTAGATAGATCAATTGATTTTGATTGTGATTTGGAAATAATTACAAAAGGCAATGAAGATTTACTTGAAGTTTTAAGACACGATGCTGCTCACGTAATGGCAGAAGCAGTTTTAGAATTATATCCAGATAGTCAAATAACTATTGGCCCGGCTATTGATAATGGTTTTTATTATGATTTCTACAAAAAAGAAAATTTTACTCCAAAAGATTTAGAATTAATTGAAAAAAGAATGCATGAAATTGTCGATAGAAATGAAGAAATTATTCGAGAAGTTTGGACACGAGAAGAAGCAATAAATTTTTTTAAAAAAAATAATGAAAAATTTAAATTAGAATTAATTAACGATATACCAAATGATCAAGAGATATCATTTTACAAGCAAGGAAATTTTATTGATTTATGCAGAGGCCCACATTTTAAATCTACCAAAATGCTTGGGCATGCATTTAAATTAACTAAATTAGCTGGGGCATATTGGAGAGGTGATAGTGATAAAGAGACACTTCAAAGAATTTATGGAACTGCTTTTTTCACTCAAAACGATTTAGATAAGTATTTGCTAATGTTAGAAGAGGCTGAGAAAAGAGATCATCGTAAACTGGGAAAAAAACTTCAATTATTTCATATGCAGGAAGAAGCTGCTGGATCAGTGTTTTGGCATCCAAAAGGGTGGTCAATATATCTTGAAATTGAAGCATATATGAGAAGAAAACTTGCTACTCATAATTATAACGAAGTTAAAACACCACAAGTGATTGATAGAACATTATGGGAAAAATCTGGTCATTGGGATAAATTTAAAGAAAATATGTTTATGGTTGAAGGTGAGGGCAATAAAGTTCTAGCTTTGAAACCTATGAATTGTCCTGGACATGTTCAAATTTTCAAACAAGGTGTTAAATCTTATAAAGACTTACCAATTAGAATGTCAGAATTTGGTTCATGTCATAGAAACGAACCCTCTGGAGCATTGCATGGAATTATGAGAGTAAGACAGTTTACTCAAGATGATGCTCATATTTTTTGTACAGAAGAACAAATAACAGATGAATCACTAATTTTTTGTGATTTATTGAGAATTATTTATAAAGATTTTGGTTTTGATCAGTTAAAAGTAAAGTTTTCTGATAGGCCTGAAGTTAGAGCTGGTAGTGATAAAGTTTGGGACAAAGCCGAAAAGGCTCTTATAGAAGCTGTTAATAAAGCACAATTAGATTATGATTTAAATCCTGGTGAAGGGGCATTTTATGGTCCAAAATTGGAGTTCGTTCTAATTGATGCAATTGGAAGAGAGTGGCAATGTGGAACATTACAAATGGATTTTGTTTTACCTGAAAGACTTGGTGCCACTTATATTGATCAAAAAGGAGAGAAGAAAAATCCAGTAATGTTACATAGAGCTATTTTAGGCTCTATTGAAAGGTGGTTAGGAATATTAATAGAACAATACTCTGGAAGATTTCCAATATGGTTAACACCTGTTCAGGTTTTTGTATGTACCATTACTGAAAAAGCAAACGAATACGCTTTAGGATTAATAAATGAGTTAGAAAATAATAATATAAGATGTAATGTAGACCTTAGAAATGAAAAGATTGGATATAAAATTCGAGAACATTCAGAAAATGGTTGTCCAATAATTTTAATTGTTGGCGATAAAGAAAAAGATAGTAATACAGTTGCAATTCGAAGACTTGGGTCGAAAAATCAAGATTTTAAATTATTTAAAGATTTTCTTGAAGAAATTAAGCTTGAGTCTAAACCACCAGATTTAGTTTGAAAAATTTTTCAAAAAGTATATTTTATAACAACATTTATAGGAGAAATTAGTATAAACGATTCAAAATCTAGCTTTTCAGCTAAAGATGGACCAAGAATTAATAATTCAATATCAGCTCAACAGGTCCGATGTATAGATTCTCAAGGAAAACAATTAGGCATACTATCAATTCATGAAGCTCTACAAGCAGCAAGTTCAATTGGTCTTGATTTAGTAGAAATACAACCAAATGTATCACCACCCGTTTGTAAAATATTAGATTATGGTAAATACAAATATGAATCGCAAAAAAGAAAAAATGAAGCTAGAAAAAAGCAAAAAACCATAGATGTTAAAGAAATAAAGTTGCGTCCTAATATAGATTCTCATGATTTTGATGTAAAAATTAAATCAGTTAAAAAATTTCTTGAAAATGGTGATAAAGTTAAAATCACTCTTAGATTTAGAGGACGAGAAATGGTTCATCAAGAGCTTGGCAGCAATGTTCTTGATAGAGTAAAAGATGAGACTGATGCATTTAGTAAAATCGAGGCACTACCAAAGTTGGAAGGCAGACAAATGGTAATGGTTTTAGCTCCAAAATAAAAATTTCTATATTTATTGTTGATTAGTTAATAACCATTGTATATAAGCAAGTTGGAGAGCAATTTATGTCTAAATTAAAAACTAAGAGTGGTGCAAAAAAGAGGTTTAAAGTAACATCTTCTGGTAAAATTAAATCTGGTGCCGCATTTTTAAGTCATAATCTTAGAAGAAGGTCTCAAAAAATGAAGAGGCAAGCTAGAGGTACAATGATACTTAGTGATTCTGACACAAAGATAGTTAAACAATTCTTACCATATTCTTAATGGAGTTATTCAATGTCAAGAGTTAAAAGAGGCGTTACTAAACACGCTAGACATCAAAAAATTTTAAAGGCTGCAAAGGGTTATTACGGTGCTAGAAGAAAATTGTTTGGTGTAGCTCTGCAGGCTGTAGAAAAAGCTAGTGCTTATGCATATAGAGATAGAAGAGTTAATAAAAGAAATTTCAGATCTCTCTGGATTCAACGAATAAATGCGGGTGTTAGACAGTTTGATATGAAATATTCTACATTTATCAATGGTTTAAAGAAAAAAGGTATTGAACTTGATAGAAAAGTCCTTTCTGAATTAGCTGTAAATGAACCAGATGCATTCAAATTATTGGTAGATAAAATAAAAAACTAACTTGTTTTTTTAATCATATTTTCGATGAGTGATGATATAAAAGATAAGATTGACTTAATCGCTGAAAAATCTATTAAGAAGATCAGCAAATCAAAAAATTTAAATGAATTAGAAGATCTAAGAATTTTTTATTTAGGTAAGAAAGGTTTGGTAACATCTTTTTTAAAAACTATGAAGGATCTAGAACAATCTGAAAAGATTAACATTGGGAAAAAATTAAATTTACTGAAAAATAAATTAATCAATAATATTGAAGAAAAAAAACTTCATTTGAGTGATGCATTAATTCAACAAAAACTTTTAGAAGAAAAAATAGACATAACTTTAGAAAATGATCATGAACAATATGGTACATTACATCCATTATCTAAAACTATTGATGAAATATCTGCTATTTTTGCAAACATGGGGTTTTATATAGAAGAGGGTCCTGACATTGAAACTGATTACTATAATTTTACAGCTTTAAATATTCCCTTAGAGCATCCTGCCAGACAAGAACATGATACATTTTATCTTCAACCAAATTCAGAAGGCACTAGAAAAGTATTAAGAACTCATACTAGTCCAGTTCAAATTAGAACTTTAGAAAAAATTGACATTGATCAAGAAAAAGAAATTCGTGTCATTGTTCCAGGAAGAACATATAGATCTGATCATGATGCAACTCATTCTCCAATGTTTCACCAATGTGAAGGTTTAGTAATAGGAGAAAATATAAATATGAGTCATTTGAAAGGAACTTTGATCGAATTTTTAAAAGTGTATTTTAATAGTAATAACCTTTCTGTAAGATTTAGGCCCAGTTTCTTTCCTTTTACTGAACCATCTGCTGAAGTTGATATAGGCTATAAAAAACTCTCAGATGGAACACTGGATATTGGTCAGGGAGATAGTTGGCTTGAAGTATTAGGATCAGGGATGGTACATCCAAAAGTTTTAGAAGGGGTAGGTATTGATCCGAGTAAATACCAAGGATTTGCTTTTGGAATGGGTTTGGAAAGGCTTACTATGCTAAAATATAATATACCAGACTTAAGGCCCTTTTATGATAGTGATTTAAGATGGTTAAAACATTATGGGTTCCTTGGAATTAACGAGATAAATTTACATTCTGGATTAAATGGTGTGTTTTCATGAAATTCACTTTTTCTTGGTTAAAGGATCATTTGAAAACATCAGCAAATGTAAATGAAATAGTTGATTGTTTAAATAAAATTGGACTTGAAGTTAGTAATCTTAAAACCTACAAGACTGATTTTAAAAATTTAAAAGTTGCAAAGATAATTGATGTTAAAAAACATCCAAATGCAGATAAATTAAATGTGTGTATTATTCAATTTGATGAAGAACAAACACAAGTTGTTTGTGGAGCGCCAAATGTAAAGTTAAATAAAAAATATGTTTTTGCTCCATCTGGCACTTACATTGGTGGTATTGATTTGACCTTAAAAAAAGCAGTTATTAGGGATGTTGAATCCAATGGAATGCTTTGTTCAGAAAAAGAATTAGAGATTTCAGATGATCATAATGGTATTATTGAATTACCTGAAAGTATAAATTTAAATGAGAATGTTTCTAATTATTTAGGTATTGATGATCCGATAATTGAAATTGAAATAACTCCAAATAGAGGAGATTGTTTAGGCGTAAGAGGAATTGCAAGAGACTTGTCAGCTTTTGGTATTGGAGAATTAAAACCCTTGAAATTAAATAATTTAAATGATGAATTTAATTCTTCAATAAATTGGGAAATTATACTTCCTGATGATAAAAAATCTTTGTGTCCGTCTATTTTTGGAAGATCTTTTAGAAACGTAAAAAATATAAAATCCCCTCAATGGATGGTTAATAGATTACTTGCTGTAGGTTTAAGGCCAATTTCATCTATAGTAGATGTAACAAACTATGTAATGATGGATATAGGTCGTCCTTTGCATGCTTATGATGTAAATAAAATTAATGGTAATACTCTTACTGTTAGAATTTCAGAAAAAGGAGAGCGGTTTAACGCACTTAATGGAAAAACTTATGAATTAGATGACTCAATGTTAGTTATAAGTGATGAAAAAGGCGTTGATGATCTTGCAGGGATTATGGGAGGTTTGAGGACAGGTGTTGATGAAAATACAACTGAATTTTTTTTAGAAGCAGCAATATTTTGTCCAATTTCGATTGCTAAAACCGGACGATATTTAAATATTAATTCTGACGCTAGGTACAGATTTGAAAGAGGGTTAGATTTCAATTCTCCTGAAATTGGAGTTATTTATGCATCTAAACTTATCAATGACATATGTGGAGGATCATGTAGTAATATAGTTTTTGTTTCTCAAAAGAAATCTAGTAAAGACATAATATTTGATTTTAAAATTATAAAAAAGCTTACGGGTGTTGATATTGACGAAAGTAAAGTTGAAGTTATTCTTACAAAGCTTGGATTTGAAGTTAAAAAAAATAATAAAAATTGGAATGTAGTTGTGCCTTCATGGAGAAATGATGTTGAAAGAAGTGAAGATTTAGTTGAAGAAATCATTAGAATTTTTGGCTATGAAAAAATACCAACAAATGTTTTACCAGTAAAAAACTATATTATAAAACCAAGTTTAGGTCTTAAACAAAGATTAAGTCTTTATTCAAGAAAATGTCTCTCAACAAGAGGTTTTAACGAAGTAATTACTTTTTCATTTTTAGATAAATTAAATGCTAAACGATTTGGAGGTGGAGAAGAAAATTTAAATTTAGTTAACCCTATTTCATCAGATTTGTCAGATTTAAGACCTTCCATTATTCCAAATCTGATAAATGTATGTAATGAAAACATTAAAAGAGGTATCACTAATTTATCTTTATTTGAAGTTGGACCAATATATAAAGGTGATAATTATGAAGATCAATACAATGTTGTTACTGGGATAAGATTTGGTAATAAAGTTAATAAAAATTGGAAAAATAGTGAATTAAAATTTGATTTTTATGATATAAAATCTGATATTTTGGCTGTTTTAAATGTGCTTGAGTTTCCTGTGCCACGTTTAAAAATATATAGTGAAGCACCCAATTATTTTCATCCAGGAAGAAGTGCTTTATTTAAATTAGGCAATGTCATTATAGCTTCTTTTGGTCAGATTAATCCTGTTTGTTTAGATGCCAAAGTTAAAAAAACCGAATTTTTAGCTTTTGAAATATATTTAGATAATATACCTGCTCCAAAGAGAAAGGTATTTTCAAAACCATTGCTTAAATTGAATCATTTACAATCTCTATCAAGAGATTTTTCTTTTTTAATCGAAAATGAATTAAATGTTGAGGATTTAATAAATGAAATTAAATTAGTTGACAAGATATTAATTCAAGACATTTCTGTTTTTGATGTTTACCAAGGAAATAATATTCCGAAAGATAAAAAGTCTGTTTCATTATCTATAGTAATCCAACCTCCAGATAAATCATTAACTGACAATGATTTAGAAAAATTAAGTTCTGAGATTATTGATCGTGTATTTAAAAAATTTGGAGCTGAAATAAGATCTCATTAATATTTTTATGTGGTTTTGGTGCCGCCAACTGGATTTGAACCAGTGACCTCGTCATTACCAATGACGCGCTCTACCTCTGGAGCTATGGCGGCTTATTTTGACTTGATCTAGACATAAATCTAGAACTAAATTATTATATAGTAGATAAATGTTAATTATGTCAAAAAAAACTATCAATAAAAATAAAAAACTTTCTTCTGCATTAAGAGAAAATTTAAAACTTAGAAAAATACAAATTAATGAACGTGATGAAAAAAACATTAGAGGAAAAAGACTTTCAAAAGTTGGTTATTCTAGTCTGCTTCATGAAAAAGTAAATAATGAGTAACGATAGATTAATTATACAAGGAGGTAAGCCTCTTTTTGGTGATGTTAAAATTAGTGGTGCAAAAAATGCAGTGTTACCTCTTATTTCTATTTCTTTGTTGTTTGATAAAAGTTTTACATTAAAAAATGTACCTGATTTAGCAGATACAAGATTAATGATAAAATTAATTAATGCTTTGGGTGTAATGACAAAATTCTATAATGGTGTTGTTGATTTTTATGGTGAGCCACAAAATATTGAAGCACCAAAAGAATTGGTATCAAAAATGAGAGCTTCAATTTTAGTATTAGCTCCTCTCTTGGCTAAAAGACACAATGCTTTGATACCATTGCCTGGAGGTTGTGAAATCGGAGAACGCCCAATCAACTTTCATATAGATGCACTAAATCAACTTGGAGCTGAAATAAATTTTCAGAATGGATTTTTGAGGGCTACTTTACCTCAAGGAAAATTTATTGGAAATGATATAAATTTTCCTCAAATATCTGTTGGAGCTACAGAATGCGCAATTATGGGAGCAACTTTAGCAATAGGTAAAACAAAAATTTATAATGCTGCTAAAGAGCCAGAAATAGTTGATTTAGGTAATTGTCTTAATTCAGCAGGCGCTAAAATTACAGGTTTAGGTACAGATGTAATTGAAATAGAAGGAGTTTCTAAATTAAACCCAACTACATATTCAGTCATACCTGACCGAATTGAAGCTGGTTCATTTGCTATAATTGCAGGAATTACAAGAGGCGAATTGAATTTACTTAATTTAAATCCAAAGGATTTAAAAGCTTTTTTTAAAAAATTAAAACAAACGAATGTTAGAGTTGAAGTTTACAATGATACTGTAAAAATAAAAGGGGTTAGTGAAATTGTTCCAGTTGATATTCAAACCGAACCTCATCCTGGTTTTCCAACAGACTTGCAAGCTCAGTTTATGAGTTTAATGTGTATAGCAAATGGAAAATCGGTTATTGAAGAAAATATATTTGAAAATAGATTTATGCATGTCCCTGAGTTGTCTAAAATGAAGGCATCAATTAACATTGATGGAAAGAAAGCTATTGTTGATGGAGTAAAGCGATTACAAGGTGCTTCGGTTAAAGCTACTGATCTGAGAGCTTCTATGTCCTTAATAGCAGCGAGTCTAAATGCAAATGGTGAGAGTGTTATTAATGATTTATCTCATTTAAAAAGGGGATACGAAAATTTCGAAGAAAAATTATTTAATATAGGGGCACACATAAGATAATCATGAAATCTGAAGATAAAAGTAATATTTCCAATCATCTCAATGAATATGATTTTAAAAAATTAAAAATAAAATTTTTAGATAAAGATGAAATAAAAATTTTTTCCACATTATGTCAAGATGGTATATTTTCTTTTGATGAAATTATATATAATAAAAGTGATAAAGTTTTAATTGCAACCTTTTCAAGGTTTTGCTGGGAGTTTGTTGAAAAAAATATAAAAGACAAAACTTTTTATAGAGTTGTTTCTGGAATAAGGATTTGTAATGTAGATAAGATAACTTATACAAATAAAGACAAAATCAATTCTTCAAAATTTATAAATTTACTATCAGTCGACAATCAAGAAAATGAAATAATACTAAATTTTTCTTCAGATATAACAGTTAAACTTTTAATAGAAAAAATAGAAATTTATCTAGATGATCTTGACATGCCCTGGCCAACTGGTAAAAAACCAATGCATAAATAGATCAATTGATATGAATGATAAAGATATAATTATAGCTCTTCCAAAAGGAAGAATATTAAAACAAGTTTTACCAATTTTTAATAAAATTGGTATTATTCCAGAAAAATCTTTTTTCAACGAAAAAGATAGGAAATTAAAATTTGAAACTAATATCTCTAATATAAAATTAATTATTGTAAGATCTTTTGATGTAGCTACATTTCTAATTTATGGAGCTGCCCACATAGCTATAATAGGAAGTGATGTTTTAGAGGAATTTAACCATTCTGAAATCTATTCACCCATTGATCTTAATATTGGTTTATGTAGATTGGTTGTGGCTACTACTAAAGAAATTTTAAATGATGAAGATCCTTTGACTTGGAGTTATGTAAGAGTAGCAACAAAATACCCTAATTTAACTAGCGAACATTTTAAAAAAAGGGGTGTACATGCTGATTGTATAAAATTAAATGGTGCTATGGAACTTGCTCCATCTATGGGATTATGTAGAAGAATTGTAGACCTTTCTGAAAGTGGTGAAACACTTAAAGCTAATGGTTTAATTGAAATTGAGGAGATAATGAAAGTTTCTACAAGATTAGCAATCAATAGAAATGCATATAAAACTAATTTTAAAAAGATGAATGAAATTATTAAAAGGTTTGAAGAGTGTTTAAATGATTAATAGTAAAGTTAAATACCTTTCATCTAAAGAAGATGATTTTGATAAAAAATTAAATGAATTTTTAAGAATTAGAAATGTGTCTAATAATGATATTGAAAAAAATGTTTTAGAAATTACTAATCAAGTAAAAACACATGGTGATAGTGCGCTTATTACTATGGTAAATAAATATGATAAAATAAAATGTTCCAATTTAGAAAATATTAAAATTGAAAACAAATTATTAAAAAAAGCTTTTGATGATCTTCCAATTGATCTAAAAAATGCTATGAAATTAGCGTCTAATAGAATCAAAGCATTTCATGAAAAGCAAAAGCTAAGTGGATTTGATTATGTTGATGAAATTGGTGTTAATTTAGGCTTAAAATATTCTCCTATTAAAAGAGTTGGGTTCTATACTCCAGGAGGGAAAGCCCTTTATCCTTCTTCAGTTTTAATGAATGCTATACCAGCCTTGGTTGCTGGAGTTGAAGAAAGAGTTTTAGTATCTCCAATTAATATTGAGAAAAGTTCAGAGATATTATTAGCAGCAGCATATTTAGCAGAAGTAACAGAATTTTATAGAATGGGTGGTGCCCAAGCTATAGCTGCACTAGCCTTTGGGACAGAAAAATTAAAAAAAGTGGATAAAATAGTTGGTCCAGGAAATGCTTATGTTGCAGAAGCTAAAAGACAGTTATTTGGTAAAGTGGGCATTGATTCAGTTGCAGGCCCTTCAGAAGTTTTAATAGTAGCAGATAAAATTAATAATCCAGAGTGGATTGCACTAGATTTATTATCTCAAGCTGAACATGATGAAAACGCTCAGTCTATTTTAATAACTAATGATAAGAAATTTGCTAAGCTTGTTGAAGATCAAGTTGCTAAATTATTAGAAAACTTGCCCAGAAAACAAATTGCTTCAACCTCTTGGTATAATAATGGATTAGTGTTAATAGTTGAAAAATTAAGAGAATGTATAGATATAATCAATCACATAGCACCTGAGCATTTACAATTTTGTATAGAAAATCCTAAAGTTTATTTAGATAAAATTAAAAATGCTGGCTCAATTTTTTTAGGTAAGTATACACCTGAAGCAATTGGAGATTATATTGCTGGCCCAAATCATGTTTTGCCAACAGGTGGTACAGCTAGGTTTTCTAGTGGCCTTGGTACTAATGATTTTTTACGGAGAACAACATTTGTTCAATGTAATGAAAAAAATTTAAATGAACTTGGCAAACATGCAGAAATTTTAGCTAATGCAGAAGGATTAGATGCTCATAGAATGTCAATTAATAGTAGAAGAAAGCATGATTAAAATTTAATTATTAGATTATTTGATTTTACAATTTAATATTTAGATTATATAACAGTGATATGGCTAAAGAAGGTGTAATAGAATTTTCAGGAATTGTTGAAGAATTACTTCCAAACGCAATGTTCCGAGTAAAACTAGACAATGATCATGAAATATTAGCCCATACAAGTGGAAAAATGAGAAAAAATAGAATTAGAGTTTTGTTGGGTGATAAAGTTACCGTTGAAATGACACCTTATGATTTAACTAAAGGTAGAATTACTTTCAGGTACAAATAAACCAACATAATAATGTTGTCTAACACTAGAAATTTAAAATTTATTTTAGGTTCTTCTTCTCCAAGAAGACTAGAATTACTAAAACAGATAAATTGTCATCCAAATAAAATTTTTAAACCTGAAATAAATGAAGATCCCCAAAAAAAAGAACTTCCAATTTTATACGTAAAAAGAATGGCTAAAGAGAAAATGAAAGTTGTTCAGAAAAAATTTCCAAATGATTTAATTTTAACGGCAGATACAATTGTCTATGTTGGAAGAAGAATTATTAACAAAACTGATGAAAAATCACAAGCAATTAAATTTTTAGAACTTTTATCTGGAAGACGGCATAGAGTTTCTACAGCTTTTAATTTATATTGTAAAGATAAGATAGATTCATTAAGAGTTGTAACCTCAGTTGTAAAAATGAAAAGATTAACAGATAATGAAATCAATTCTTATATTGAAACAAATGAATGGAAAGGAAAAGCTGGAGCATATGGGATTCAAGGATCTGCAGAAAAATTTATTCAGTTTATTTCTGGTTCATATACTAATATTGTTGGATTACCTTTAAATCAAGTTTATGGATCACTAAACTCAATTGGATATGGTAATGAAAAGTAAGTGTATTAATTGTCAGAAAGAAATTTATAAAAAAGATAAATTCTTTCCTTTTTGTTCAGATAAATGTAGTAAAATAGATTTGTTTAGGTGGTTGGATAATAGATATGTAATATCTGAAGATATAAATTTTGACAATTAATTCTTTTCTATAGTAGACAATTTCACTTGATGTATGTATAGATTATTATAGTGCCCAGGTAGCTCAGTAGGTAGAGCAGAGGACTGAAAATCCTCGTGTCGGTGGTTCGAATCCGCCCCTGGGCACCACTTTATTTCTTGCTATAACTTGCCTAGAACCTTAGTAACTCCACAAATTAATTTCTTTAAGAAACTTAAAATTAGTTAAAAAAGTCAAACTTGTTGTGACAGAGATGTGACAAAAGTGTTCAAGTATTATTATTCATATTTTAGAAGAAGGGAAAAATTAAATTTATGAAAATGGCTTATTATTTTAAAAAGCTTAATGCAGTTCTAAGATAGTTATTTGCTACATTATAAAGGTTTGAACATTCGGCAATTAAAGCACTAGGTTCACCTGTTTTTATCATTATTAACGTACTATAAATAAAGTTTGAACCATTACGAATTTTATCTTTTTCAGCTTTTTTTGAAGCTTCATTCATTCCAACAAAGGCTTCTTCAGATATTCCATCTTTTAATAAAGTTTTTTGTAATATTTTTAAATATTTTTCTATTTGTTTTTTAAATTTATTTCTTTTTAATGTTAATAAAGTTTGGGTACAAACTTTTTCAAGAGGATATTGGGATTTATATACGTTTCTAAGCGCATTAACTATTTTATCGCATTTTTTTTTATTTTTTTTATTATCAAAACAAAAACGGGTCCAAGGTTTATCATCTATAATAACTGGTAATTTTAACTTTAAATTTGCAGGTAAAAAATATTTTTCCATATCATTTCTTTTATAACCCTTCTTCAATAATTCCATAAAATAATAATCACCAATCTTGATTAAATAATTTTTATAATCACTAATATTTTGAAAAGTATTTTTTCCAACAACAAACTTCTTTCCAGCTTGACATTTTCCTATGTTCTTTGATTTCCAGCCAGGATTTTTTTTCTCAATGATATCAAAGATTGGAGCTTTTAGATGAATAACGTATGGGTTCTTGTCGTAAAGTGGATCGTTAACAATATACTTTGGGCATTCCTTATCAATTAAATCAGATGAAATATCTTTTAAAGCATTAGTTATTTTAGGTAAATTTTTATCATTGACTAAAGAATTTAACTTAAAACTATATTCATCATAAAAATCTTTACAATTTTTAGTTGCTTTACTAATCATATTGCTAACATCAATAGGATATTGGTTATGTGCTTTATGAAGTAAATCATTTAAATAAGGGCTTTCGGATGGAATTTCTAGAGCACTTAATCCATCGGAATAATGTAAGACCCAGTTAATTTTACATAACTTATAATCAATTTGATAAGCATAAACACTATTAACAAATAGTAAAAAAAGTAATTTAGAAAGAGTAAATAAAATCAATTTCTTTAAAGGTTTAACCATCGTGTTAAAAGACTTCCAAATAATTATATAAAAGTCAATCTTGTTGTGACAGAGATGTGACGATTGTAATCTATGAAGTTATAAGTTATTGTAATGCCAGTGTAATTGTGTAGGTAGAGCAGAGGACTGAAAATCCTCGTGTCGGTGGTTCGAATCCGCCCCTGGGCACCACTACTTAACTTTATAACTAGGAAAAACTTTAAAGGTGAAATTTTAATGAAAATTGATCAAGTTGAATGGTTAAGAAGAGAAAATTATTTTTTAAGAGAGCAAAATAAAATTTTGAAAAACGAATTAAGTGAAACAAAAAAATATCTAGAAGAAATTTTAACAAAATTTAAAGATGTTAATAAAGGAAATTAATTCTTTATAGCAAAATTATCGAGTTTATTTAATTCTCTTCTCATGATTTTTCCAGAGCTTGTTTTTGGAACATCATCAACAAACATTACTTTTCTAGGACATTTGTAGGCTGCTAAATGTTCGCGACAAAAATTTATTAATTCATCTTCACTAGGTTTAAAATTTTCTTTTAAAACTACATAAGCTTTAGCTATTTCTCCTTTTAGTTTATCCTCTTCTTTCCCTACAGCTGCAATTGACACACTTGGATGTTTAGCTAAAACTCTTTCTATTTCTGCAGGATAAACATTGTAACCAGCAGTTAGAATCATATCTTTTTTCCTATCTACTATAAAATAATAACCGTCTTCATCCATTTTTGCCAGATCACCAGAATGAAGCCATCCGTCATTTTCTAATGTCTCTTTTGTTCTCTTTTCATCTCCAAAATATCCCATCATAGTTATTGGACCTTTGACCATTAATTCTCCTACTTCGCCTATAGGCATATTCTTTTTTACGTTGTCTACATCGACAATTTTAAGTTCACAAAATGGTAAAGCACAGCCTATTGATCCATGTTTATTTTTGCCATAAAGCGGATGTGTTGAACCGAGGCCAGCAATTTCTGTCATTCCCCATAATTCTATTAAAGGAACTTTAAATTTTTTTTCTACATTTTCCATTATTGCTACTGGCATTGTTTGTCCGCCTACATAACATCTTGTCAAACTTTTAATATTTGCTTTTTCAAAATCAGGATGATCAATCATGTACATAAACATTGTTGGGACTCCATCAAAAATTGTTGCCTTATGTTTTTCAATATCTTTAAAAATTGAAGAAGCATCAAAAACTTTATGAAGTACTAATTTTGTCCCAAACATCATCATGCCAGTCATAACAACATTGCCGTAGACATGAGGGCAGGGTAAAGCACTAACTACTATATCCTTGTCATTGCGCATGTGCATTTGACTTGTCATAGATCCATTTAAAATTACGGCTCTATGTGATTGCATTGCTCCTTTTGGATGCCCTGTTGTGCCAGATGTATAACCAATTGTAGATAGATCGTCTGATGATACATTGGGCATATCAATCTCAGAAGTTTTTTTATTAACTAAATCATTAAAAGATATTGATCCTTCAATAGTGTCTCCAAAAGAAATTATAAAATTAATTTGACCTTCTTCTTTTAAATCAGTTATCTGAGAAACTTTTTCTGAAGAGGTGATAATAGCTTTTGCTTTGCAATCATTCACTACATATTTTATTTCATTTGGTGTTAACATTGTATTTACTGGGTTTATTACAGCACCAACTCTTGCAATTCCAAAATAACTAATAATCCATTCCCAAGAATTGGATGCATATAGTGTGATTACATCTTTTTCTTTAATACCAAGATTTTTTAAATTTGATGCTAAATTTTCAACTAATGAGTTTATTTCAATAAATGAAAATGAACGATTTTCAAAATTCAAAGCTTCCTTATTACCAAACTTTTTTGCAGCAAAGTTTGGCAATTGTCCTAGATGATCAAGCATATCAACCTCATTCAATAAAGATAATATTAGAAAAATTATAATAAAATGACAAATAAAGTTTAAATATAAAAAACTTACTTAAGCTTGAGATTAGTTTTTTTGAGAATTTCTTTTATCTCTTTAAGTTCATTTTCTATAGATAAAACTTTTTTTTCTAAATTTAATTGAGAATTTTGATTGTCTTTACTTTCATCTTCAATTGTTTGATTTTGCATAGCATCAACAATTATACCTATAAATAAGTTTAAAACAGCAAAAGTAGTAATTAATATGAATGGAACAAAAAAAGCCCAAGCATAAGGATATTCTTCCATTACAGGCCTAACGATTCCCATTGACCAGCTTTCAAGAGTCATGATTTGAAAAAGTGAATACATTGAATCACCTATAGTTCCAAACCAATTTTCAAATTTTTTGCCAAATAAATTTGTAACTAGAACTGCAGATATATAAAAAATCAAAAGAATTATAGTACCTACTGAGGCAATGCCTGGTATCGCATAAAACATAGCTTGAATAACTTTTTTCATTGAGGGGATCACTGACAATAGTCGAAGAGCACGAAAAATTCTAAATGCTCTTAATATTGATAATGGTCCAGAAGAGGGAATTAGAGCAATTGTTACAATTATAAAATCAAAATTATTCCAACCACTTTTAAAAAAACTCAATCTATAAACAAATAATTTTATTGTCAACTCAACTACAAAGATTGATAAAGCTATTTTATCTATATAAGTTAACACATTTCCAAATTTAGAAACTAATGTATCACTTGTTTCAAGACCTAGAGTTATTGCATTAATTAAAATTACAGATGTTATGAAAACATTTATGACTTTTGATTCAATAAAGTTTTTAAGTAAATAAGAAAATTGCATATTGTTGAAGGTTTGTTTATAAAATTTTTAAAAAATAGTCAAAGAAAAATTATTTTTTTTAATTTTCGGAATTTAAAATTAAATCGGAACCTTTTTCAGCTATCATATTTGTAGCTGCATATGTATTTCCAGAGACCATTTCAGGCATTATGGATGCATCTATTACCCTAAGGTTTTTAATCCCTCTCACTTTTAAATCCAGATCTACTACTGAATTAGGATCATTTCCCATTCTACAAGTGCCTATTGGATGGTAGACAGTTGAGCCAAATTTCCTTGCATAATCTATAATTTGATCATCAGTAGAAATTTGTTTTCCTGGTATAGTTTCTTCTTCACAAAAATCAGAAAGTGGTTTTGAAGAATAAATTTTCCGAACTAATTTAACTCCATTTATTAATGTTTCCTTATCAAAATTATTGTCTAAGTATTTGGGATTAATTATTGGTGGTTCATAGATATTATTTGATTTAATTTCTATATATCCTTTACTACTTGGTCTAAGTTGAGTTATCCCACAAGTAATTCCATCTAATCTTTCAAGATCTGAAGTTCCAGCATTCTCATTTTCAAAACTTGCTGGTGCAAAAAGCATTTGTATATCTGGAGAGCTTAATTCTTTTTTTGTTTTTGCAAAAACACCAGCAGTTGAAACAGGATTTGTCAAAAGACCTTTTTTAAAAAAATAATAGTTAAAAATTTCTTTTAAGAGACTTAAACCTTTTGACTCAGTGTTAAATGTACTTACATTTTTAGTCCTCATAGCAATTCGTATCGCATAATGGTCTTTTAAATTTTGTCCTACCTCAGGTATATTCTGTATACACTCAATGCCTAGTTCTTTTAATTTTAATTGATTGCCAATTCCATTATTTTGCAATATTTGAGGTGTGTTTATTGCACCAGCACAAAGTATCAACTCTTTGTTAATTAAAATTTTTTTAAAATTTAAGCCTTGTTTAATTATTACACTTTCAATTTTTTTATTATTAAAAATTATTTTATGAAGGAAAGTTTTAATTAATAATTTAAAATTATTTTTGGAAAGTATAGGTTTTAGATATGCATCTGAAGCGCTCCATCTCATGCTATTTTTAATCATAGTTTGATACAAAAAAGATCCTTCTTGATCACCTGAGTTGTAATCCGTATTTTTTTTTATACCTATAGAATGTGCTGTTTGAATAAATAATTTAGCAAGTGGGTGAGGGCTTTTTAGATCTGAAATATGAAGTGGGCCTTCATTGCCTCTAAAATTTTTATTACCTTCAGGTCTGGTTTCAGCTTTCATGAAATAGGGTAAAACATCTGACCAACTCCATCCTAAGCATCCTTTTTGTGCCCATCCATCATAATCATTTGCTTGACCTCTTACATATAGATGGCCATTGATTGAACTAGAACCTCCTACAACTTTACCTCTTGGAAATCTGATTTTTCTATAAGCAGTGTTTTCTGTTTCTTCTGTATAATACGGCCAGTTTATTTTATCATTATAAACAG
Organism: uncultured SAR116 cluster alpha proteobacterium; assembly: GCA_902550555.1. Classification (GTDB taxonomy): domain Bacteria; phylum Pseudomonadota; class Alphaproteobacteria; order Puniceispirillales; family Marisalimonadaceae; genus TMED54. Next base: position 47,142 of record CACCZR010000012.1, read on the forward strand.
TTTTTGAAAAACCAGCGGGTATCTTAATATAAAAATTGCTATCTTTTCCACCTGCTTCAATACATATAACACTATTATTTGGGTTATGAGATAGTCTGTTTGATACTACACATCCAGCAGCGCCTGCTCCTACAATTAAATAATCACAATTTAATTCTTTCACAGATTTTTTCCAATTTAGAGGTAAGTGCCTGTAGACAATGTATCTGAAACTGTGGCTCTAACTAAATATCGTGGTTCAGTTATATCATAAGGTTGTCCTCTATGAACCATTGAACGATTATCCCAAACAATCAAATCATTATCATCCCATTTATGAGAATAAATATATTCTTCATTATTGATGAAATCGTTTAAATATTTAAGTAAGTTTGAACTTTCAACATCTTCCAGATTTTTAATTGATTTCGTATGTGATCCAAAATAAACAGCTTTCTTATGATTAACTGGATTAATTTTTACCATTGGATGAACCACTGGTGGAAATTTATCTAATTCAATCTGGCTTACCATAGTTGGATCAATTTTTGACCTAGAATGAGCAAAGTGATGAATTGCATCAAGATTATCAAGTTGTTTTTGGATAGATTGATCAAGTTCATTGTATATGTTTCTCATACATATAAATTGAGTACTACCTCCAATTTTAGGTGTTGTTCTTCCATTTAAAATTGAGGCATGTGCTGGGTGTATTTTAAAAGAACTATCACTATGCCATTGTTGATTAGCCCTATCATTTTTTGCTTGTTTATGGGAATGATCAACAACTTTACCATTTTCATCCATATTGGTTAAAATAACTAGATTAGAATTTGTACCTATTGTCCCTGGTTTTGTTAGTTCTAATTCACCAAAATTTTTAGCAAAATCAAGCTGTTCTTCATTAGTTATTTTTTGATTTTTAAAAACAATGAGTGAATATTCCTCAAAAAGATTTAAAATTTCGTTTATATCCTTTTTATCTGCTTTGTTAATTTTTATGTCTTTAATTTCAATTCCAAAATTTGGATGAACTTTTTTGAAATACATTACTCTTTCCTTTTAAATTATTCATTAACCATATAATATTAATTAAATTCTTTTAAGGATGTCAATTTATGAGTTCTAATAAATATAAAGTTTTAGTCGTACAAGGGTTACATGAACAAGGCATACAAATGCTAAAAAACAGAACTGATATTGAATTTAATGTTTTGATGAGTGATGATGAAAACGAGATATTAGAGGCGGCAAAAGATGTTAATGGCATTACTGTAAGGACAGCAAAAATTTCTAGTAAAATCATAGAAGCGGCATATAAATTACAAGTAGTATCTAGACATGGTGTAGGTTATGATTCAATTGATTTAGTATCACTAAATAATAAAAAAATTCCACTCACTATAGCTGCACATTCAAATATGATTTCAGTTTCAGAACAAGCAATGTTTTTTTTATTAGCCTTAAGCAAAAAAGTATTTTATTACGATGATTTTACTAGAAAAGGGGATTGGACCAATAGATGGGATGTTAAAGCTTGGGATTTAGCACAAAAAAATATTTTAGTTATAGGTTTTGGCAGAATTGGATCAAACTTTGTAAAAAGAGCATTGGCTTTTGACATGAATGTATACGTTTATGATCCATATGTTGAAAAAGAGAAGGTCAAGATCTCAGGTGCTATTCCAGTTGATAACATAATTGAGAATTTACCTAAGATGGATGCCGTTACTCTTCATTGTCCAAAGAATGGTGAAACTACAGATTTATTCACAAAAAAAGAATTTGATCTTATGAAAAAAAGTTCATTTATTATTAATTGTGCAAGAGGTGGTATTTTAAATGAAGAAGATTTATATGAAGCTCTTACAAATAAGAAAATAGCTGGAGCTGGTTTAGATGTTTTTGATATTGAGCCAACACCATCATCTAATCCTTTATTTAAATTAAATAATGTAATTTTATCACCTCATATCGCTGGTGTGACAGTAGAATCAACTGTAAGAATGGCAACAGAAACTGTTCAAAATGTTCTAGATGTTTTAGATGATAAAATAAATCAATCAGTTGTTGTTAATAAAAAAGAAATAGGTATGTAATGAAAAAATTAAGTTTAAAAAAACGATGGGATCAAAATAAAAGTGTAGTAAATGGATGGTGCTCAATACCGTCTACTGTAACTACTGAAATTATGTCTTTAAATAATTTTGACTCTTTAACTATAGATTTGCAACATGGATTGGTAGATTATCAACAGGCACTAAATATGATTCAAGCTATGGGCTCTGGAGAAATAACTCCTTTAGCTAGAGTGCCTTGGAATGAACCAGGTATAATTATGAAACTTCTAGATGCAGGATTTCTAGGAATTATCTGTCCTATGATTAATAATGAAATTGATTGCAAAAAATTTGTTCAGACAACAAAATATGTTCCACAAGGCTTTAGAAGTTCTGGTCCAACCAGAGCTGCTCTGGTGCACGGAGCTAATTATCATAATGAAGCTAATGATCATATAATTACATTAGCGATGATAGAAACAGAAGAAGGATTAGATAATGTTGAAAAAATTTCATCAGTAGATGGTTTGTCTGGAATTTATGTTGGTCCATCTGATTTAAGTGTATCTTTGGGATTAAAACCTGGATTAGATAGAACTGAAGAGATCATGATAAAAGCAATTGAAAAAATAAGAATGACTTGTAAAAAAAATAATAAAAAAATTGGTATTCACTGTCTTTCTACAAATTATTTAAACGATAAATTTAAAGAAGGTTTTGATTTGGCTACTATTGGTTCAGATGTAAGATTCTTCACAGAAATTGTAGAAAAAAAACTGTCAGAAATTCATTACGAGTAAACTTTTGCTTTTAGACAATTTTTCTTACTACATTATAATCGTAGCTTCTTTCATTCTGGCCGGAATTTTAAAAGGCGCAACTGGTGCAGGTGCGCCAATAATAACCATACCTGTAATATCCGCTTTTTACGATGTTAGATTAGCCGTTGTTTTAATGGTTGTTCCAAATTTTTTATCGAATATTCAACAATTATATCATTTTAGAAAATCTATTTTACCTTTCTTTTATACATCATCTTTTGCTTTGGGGGGAGGTGGAGGTGCATTTCTAGGAACAATTTTTTTAGCTAATTTATCTCTAGATGTTCTGTCCTTAGGTGTAGGTATTATTGTTGTTATTTTTATTTTATTTAAGTTTTTTGTTCCAACATGGAAATTAGAATATAAAAAATCAAAAAAATTATTTTTCCCTTTTGGTTTTTTTGGAGGAATTTTTCAAGGTGCTGCAGGAATTTCAGCTCCTATCTCAATTACATTTTTAAATTCTCTTAAGCTTGATAGAAAAACATTTATTCCAACAATATCAGTATATTTTATGATGATGTCAGTTTTTCAAGCGCCTGCTTTAATTCATTATGATTTTTTGAATTTTGAAATATTCATTATAAGTTTAATTTGCACAGGTATATTAATTATTAGTATGCCAATTGGTAATAAAATTGCTAAAAGTGTTTCAATTGAAATGTTCGATAAAATAATTTTAATGTTGTTAGGTTTTATAGCATTAAAAATATTTTATGATTTTGGTGTAAAGTATTATCTGTAACCACAAACTAATTCAGAACCTCTAGGTACACATTTAAAAATTTTTTGGTTATTTAATTGAACACTTTTTTCTTTGCTTTCACATTCTTTAAATAGTGGATCTTCTAAAATATTATTTATTCTTATTTCTAGAAGCTTTTCATTATATTTGTATGTTGTATTTTTTTTTAGTTTTCTAATATTTTTAGTGTTAAAAGATTTAAAGCTAACGCCTAAAAAACTTCTAAGAAGAAATTTATTTTTTTCAAACTGATTTGTATATATTTTGTCTGGAATGTCTAAAAT
>CACCZR010000013.1 GCA_902550555.1 uncultured SAR116 cluster alpha proteobacterium
TAAGTTAATTGTTGGAAAAAACTTCCAAAAGGTCTTTAACTTAAATAAAGGATCAATTCCAGCTAGAACTGACGTAAGTTTAAATGAATTTGATCAATGTGCACATATTTCAGCTGCTGATATGGGTGCTAGTTCTGTTGGTGGAACTCTCTTACCTAGTTATGCCCATGGTATGGCATTAAGAGGTGCACAAGCAGGTGCTATTACGGATGTAGTTACAGCTCACTTTAATTCTAACATGTCTTCAAAAGAAGCTGTTAGCAAGTTAGTAAAAGCTATTGAAAATAGTAAATAATTAAAAAATAATAAACTGTTTCCATATTTACATGGAAGCAGTTTATTTTATTAAGTTACTATAATGTTTAAGTGGCTAGAAAAAAATATACCGAAGATTGTAATTGCTCCCTCATTTTTTGCTATTCTGGTTTTTGTTTACGGATTTATTGCTTGGACAGCATGGATATCATTTACAAAATCTAGATTAATGCCAAAATATGATATTGTTGGTTTTATACAATATGATCGTTTATTTGATTCCCCAAGATGGGAAGTAGCATTAAATAATCTATTTATATTTGGATTTTTATTCATTCTAATTGCAATGATATTAGGTTTAATTATTGCAATATTTCTTGATCAAAGAATACGTATAGAAGGTTTTTTAAGAACAATTTATTTATATCCAATGGCCTTGTCTTTAATCGTTACCGGTACAGCTTGGAAATGGATATTAAACCCTGGTTTAGGAATAGAAAATGTATTTAAAAATTGGGGGTTTGAAAATTTTACTTTTGACTGGTTGGTAAATCCAGATTATGCGATTTATACAGTTGTTATAGCAGGTGTATGGCAAGCCTCAGGGTTTGTGATGGCTTTATTTTTAGCTGGATTAAGATCAGTTGATCAAGAAATTATAAAAGCTGCAAAAGTAGACGGCGTTCCAACTACTAAAATTTATACAGCTATAATTATTCCTTCAATGGCTCCAATTTTTTTATCTGCATTTATAGTTTTAGCGCATTTAGCAATAAAAAGTTTTGATTTGGTTATAGCTTTAACTGGCGGAGGACCTGGTTATGCAACAGATTTACCAGCAACATATATGTACACGATGGCCTTTTCACGTGGTGATTTAGGTCAAGCTGCCAGTTCAGCAATAATTATGATGATTGTAATATTCTCAGTAGTAGTTCCTTACTTGTACTCTGAATTAAGGAACAAAAATGATCAATAATTCTTCATCAAGTTATACGAATGTAATGTTAAGAATATTGTTGTATATCATTCTATTTTTATTTGCATTTTACTATCTTCTTCCACTTTTTGTAATGATTACTACTTCACTTAAAAGTTTAGAAGAAATCAAAACAGGAAGCCTTGTTTCACTTCCAAGAGAATTAACTTTTGATGCGTGGAGTGTTGCTTGGTCAAAAGCGTGTACAGGTATTAAATGTGAAGGTTTGAAACCTTACTTTTGGAATTCTATTTTTATCGCAATACCTGCTGTAATGATTTCAACTTTTATTGGTGCTTTAAATGGCTATGTTATAGCTCAGTGGCGATTTAAATGGTCTAACATCATTTTTGCATTACTTCTTTTTGGATGTTTTATTCCATTTCAGGTGATTTTATTACCTATGGCAAGGGTATTAGGAATTTTAAATTTAGCAGGAAGTATTCCAGGATTAATTTTAGTTCATGTGGTTTATGGAATTGGTTTCACAACTTTGTTTTTTCGAAATTTCTATGTAAGCATTCCTGTTGAATTAATTAAAGCTGCAAAAATTGATGGCGCAAATTTTTTTAGAATTTTTTGGTCAATTTTCTTGCCTTTGTCATTACCAATTATTGTTGTAACTGTTATTTGGCAGTTCACTCAAATATGGAATGATTTTCTTTTTGGGGTTTCATTTAGTGAAGCTGGAACACAACCAATAACAGTAGCTTTAAATAATATTGTAAACTCAACAACTGGAGTTAAAGAGTATAACGTTGATATGGCTTCAGCCATTATAGCGGCACTTCCAACATTATTAGTTTATATTATTGCAGGAAAATATTTTATTAGAGGATTAACAGCAGGTTCAGTAAAGGGATAGATTAATGAATTCAGTTTTAAATATAAGAAATGTAAATAAAAAATTTGGAAAGGTTAATGTTTTAAATGACATAAATATCAATCTAAACAAAGGAGAGTTTTTGGTTCTTGTAGGGCCATCTGGATGTGGTAAATCTACATTATTAAATTGTATTGCTGGATTAGAAAAAATTGATAGCGGTGATATTCATATTGATGAAAAAAATATGATTAATATAGAACCTAAAGATAGGGACATTGCTATGGTTTTTCAATCTTATGCTCTCTATCCGACCATGACTGTTGAAAAAAACATTACTTTTGGGATGAAAGTGAGGGGTTTAGATAAAGAGACACAAAAAAACAAGCTTCAAGAAGTAGTAAAACAATTACAAATAGAAAATTTATTGAATAGAAAACCAAGTCAATTATCAGGTGGCCAAAGGCAAAGAGTTGCAATGGGACGTGCTTTGGTAAGAGATCCAAAATTGTTTTTGTTTGATGAACCTTTATCAAATCTTGATGCAAAGTTAAGAGTTGAAATGAGAACAGAAATCAAAAAATTACATTATGATTTAAATGCATCAATGGTTTATGTAACTCATGATCAAATTGAAGCAATGACTTTGGCAACAAAAATAGTCGTAATGAAAGATGGTGTTATTCAACAAATTGGATCACCTTTTCAAATATATAATACGCCAGCCAATATATTTGTTGCAGATTTTATGGGGTCTCCTTCCATGAATTTAATTAAAGCAACAACAACAAAAAATAAAGGTCAGTATTTAATTGAAATTAATAAAAATAAAAAAAAGCCAGCAATATTAAAATATAATTGTAAAGAAAATCTACCAAAAGAAATTATTATCGGTATAAGACCCGAAAATATAATAGAAAAAAACTCTTCAAAAGATAAAAATTTTCAAGCAATTAAATCAGATGTAAAAGTGATTGAGCCAGCTGGTTCTGATACTTTTATTGTTACTGATTTAGGTGGTTCTGAGGTGACTGCAAGATTTCATTCGGAAAGTGAAGTGACATTAGGTTCTGAAATTGATTTTCATTTTAATTTATCAAAAGCCTCAATTTTTGATCCAAAAACAGGCAATAGGTTAAATTAATGACAAATGCCATAACATCTATTTCATAAAATATAAAAGATTACATAAAATATGTTAGAAGGTTTTTTATGAAGAATTCAATTCCAAATACTGCAAAAATTAGTCCAAGTGATTTTGTTATTTTTGGTGGAGGAGGGGATCTTTCTACGAGAAAAATAATCCCTGCTTTATTTTGGAGGTTTGTAGATAAGCAAATTGATGATAAATCAAATATAATTATATGCTTACATAAAAAAACAAAGCTAGAAACTTTATTAAACCTTATAAAGCCACATACTTTTAATTCTATTAAATCAGATGAAACTTTACAAAAACAATGGAACAAATTTCATAAACTTTTAACACTGATAACTTTAGATTTAATTACTGGTGATGGAATTAATGATTTAACTTTATTGTTAAATAAAAATTCTAACAAAAAACAAATATGTATCTTTTATCTTGCTATATCATCTAATCTTTTTGAAACAACTTGCAATTTAATTAGAAAATCAAATTTAAATTCTTTACATAGTCGTGTAGTTGTAGAAAAACCAATTGGGTTTAACAAGGTATCTGCAATTGAGATAAATGAAAATTTATACAAAACATTTAAAGAAGAACAAATTTATAGAATTGATCATTATTTAGGTAAAGAAACAGTACAAAATTTAATGGCTCTAAGGTTTGCAAACACTTTTTTTGAAAACCAGTGGGATAATAAAAATATTGAAAATGTTCAAATTACAGTAGCAGAAGAGATTGGGGTAGCTGATAGAATTTCATATTATAATGAATACGGTGCTATAAGAGATATGGTGCAAAATCATTTACTTCAGTTACTCTGTTTGGTTGCTATGGAGCCACCTTCATACTTTGATGCAAATCAAGTAAGGGATGAAAAGCTACGGATATTGAAATCTTTAAGACAATTGAGTGATGATGATATTCAAACAGGTCAATACCAAGGTTATGAAAATGAATTTGGCAAATCAACTAATACTGAAACTTTTATTGCATTAAAAGTTAACATTGATAATTGGAGGTGGGCAGGAGTACCATTTTATCTCAGAACTGGTAAAAAATTATCCACTAGAGCCAGTGAAATCATAATAACTTTTAAAAATAAACCTCATAATATTTTTTCCAAATTAAAAGATTTTGATAAAAAAACTGATAAACCTAACATGCTTATTATTAGAGTTCAGCCCAATGAGGGTCTAAAATTAAAATTAACATCTAAAGAGCCAGGTCCTGGTGGAATGAGATTCTTTCCATCGGAATTAAATTTATCATTTAACGAAACATTTATTGAAAGATTGCCAGATGCTTATGAAAGATTATTAATGGATGTGGCTAGAGGAAATCAAACTTTATTTATGCGTTTAGATGAAGTTTTGGCTGCATGGGATTTTATTGACCCGATTGTTGATAAAGTTCAGTCAAAACCTCCTCAGTTATATAGATCTGGGACAATGGGGCCAGAAGACAAAATTTTAGTAAAAAATAATCACGAATGGATTGACCCAAAAGAATAACTTATGGATGTAATTGAATTAATAACAAAGAATCTTTCTTCAAGCATAAACAAATATCAAAATGCTTCAATTGCGGTTCCAGGTGGAACAAGTCCAATAAAAATTTTTAATGGATTGTCAAAACAAAAATTAGATTGGTCAAAAGTCCAAATTACACTTGTTGATGATAGATTAGTTGATCCAGATAATGATCATAGTAATCAAAAATTAATAAACGATTATTTGCTAAAAAATGAGGCTAAAAAGAGTAAATTCATTCCTTTAAACAAAAATCTTAATAAGGGTGAGAATTTTAAATTTCCCTTAGATGTGTGTTTATTAGGCATAGGAAATGATGGTCATTTCGCTTCATTATTTCCAAATATGATCAATAATACCAATATGTTAGACCCAAAATCTAAATCAAGCATTGATGAAGTTAAAGCTAATGGTAATCCTTTCGTTCCAAGAATTTCAATGAATTTACCATTAATATTAACATCAAATTTAATTATACTTTTAATAAAAGGAAAACTTAAACAAGAAGTATTAAGGGAGTCATATAACAATAAAAATATACCCTTATATTATCTTTTAAAACATAGAATAAATAATTTTCATATAGAGTTGTTAAATGACTGAATTGCATCCAGAAATAAAGAATGTTTTAGATAGGATTATTAATAGAAGTGAAGATACAAGAAAAAAATACCTAAAAAGTATTGATGACATGGAAAACAGTAATGAAATTAATAGAAATACAATTTCATGCTCAAATATGGCTCATGTAGCTGCCTCAACACCTAAAAGTGATCAATTAAACATATTGATGAATAAAAAGCCAAATCTAGGTATTGTCTCTTCATATAATGACATGTTGTCTGCTCATAAGCCTTATGAAAACTATCCAAGCTTAATAAAATCAATTTCAAATCAGCACGGTGCAACAGCACAAATGGCTGGTGGTGTCCCAGCTATGTGTGATGGAATTACTCAAGGTAGAATAGGTATGGAATTATCTTTGATGTCAAGAGATGTCATCGCCATGTCAACTGCAATTGCATTAAGTCATGGTGTATATGATGCAGCAATTTGTTTAGGAATATGTGATAAAATTATTCCTGGTCTTTTTATAGGAGCTTTATCATTCGGATATCTACCCGTTGTTTTTATGCCTGCAGGGCCAATGTCAAGTGGTCTTCCTAATGAAGAAAAAGCAAATATAAGAAAGGCCTTTGCTAAAGGTGAGGTTACTAGAGAAGAATTAATTAAAGCTGAAAGTAAAGCATATCATGGTGAAGGAACTTGTACTTTTTATGGAACAGCTAATTCAAACCAAATTATTATGGAAATAATGGGTGTTCATATTCCTGGAGCTGCATTTGTTCATCCATACAGTGATTTACGTCATGCTTATAACGTTTTAGCTGTTGAGCAAGCTGTTAAGATTAACAGAAAAGGTAATGATGTTAGACCTTTAGGTAAAATAATTGATGAGAGAAGTTTTGTTAATGCGATAATAGGTTTGCTTGCAACTGGTGGATCAACAAATCATACTTTACACCTTCCAGCAATGGCAGCAGCAGCTGGTATAGAGATTTTATGGGAAGATTTTGATGATTTATCAAAAATTATACCTTTATTATCAAAAGTTTATCCAAATGGTAGTGCTGATATAAATCAATTCCATGCAGCTGGTGGTATAAGTTTTATAATTGGTGAATTGTTGAATAATGGATTATTAGATGGATCTGCCAAAACGATTTGGGGCAAGAATTTATATGACTATATTTCTGAACCAACATTAGAAAACTCTAAAATAAATTGGAATAAAAGTCAGGTTAAGTCTTTTGATTTAGATATTCTTAGGTATGTTAAAAAACCACACCAAAATAATGGTGGTTTAAAAATGTTAAATGGAAACATTGGAAAATGTGTCGCAAAAATATCAGCTGTTAAAGAAGAGTTTAGATATATTAAAGAAAAAGCATTGGTATTTGATGATCAAGAAGAAGTAAAAAAAGCTTACGAAAAAGGAATTTTAAATAGGAATGTGGTTATCGTCGTTCGTAATCAAGGACCCAAAGCTAATGGAATGCCAGAATTACATTCATTGACACCGATCTTATCAAATATTCAAGATCTAGGGTTTAAAGTTGCTTTATTAACCGATGGAAGAATGTCTGGGGCTTCAGGTAAAATTCTTTCAGCAATTCATGTTACTCCTGAAGCAATTGATGATGGAGTTATAGGAAAAATTAAAGATGATGACAAAATTGAAATAGATGCAAATAATGGAAAATTAAATATTTTTATAGATATTAGTAAGCGCAAAAATTTTTCATTATGTTCAACTAAATCTAATTCATCATTTGGAAGAAATATTTTTAAAACACTTAGAATGCATTCTGTTAGCTCTGAAAAGGGTGGCGGAATTAGATTAATAGAGTAATTCAAATTAATTATTTTACATTATATTTAAAAGTAATAATAATTTTGTATGAATTTAAAATTACCTGAAGATACTATAACAATGGAAAATATTGAGCAGATATATGATTATGTGTTTGCTCCTTATGTAAAACAATTAAAATTGTCTTTTTTAAGTATTGAAGAAGGCAAGGTTGTCGCAAGATTAGAAAATTCTAAAGATTATCAATTTGTTACAGGTGCTTTATCTGGACAAATTTTGATGTCAGTAATTGATACAGTTATGTCTATTGCAATGAATACGTCAACCAAATCTCAAAGAGGAACACTTTCTCAAAACAATAATTTTATAAGACCAGCTTTTGGAGATTATTTTATAATTGAAAGTGAGGTTCAAAGGTTTGGTAGCACAATAGCAATTGGTGAAACAAAAATTTATTCAGAAGAGAGTAGAGATGTTTTATGTCATGCTACATCGACATATCCATTAAAATAATTAAATTTTGATTTTTATAGTGTTATTTTAAAAAAAAGAGTTTTAAGGAGACTATAATTTCAAACATACCTTTAATCTTAAACGGATCAATCCTTAAAATGATATGGAAACTTGGTTTTCCTAATGCGATTGCTTGGATAGCATGGACAATTGCAACATTTGCAGATGCTGTTTTTCTTGGGTTTTTAGGTACTGAAGCATTAGCTATAATAGCTATAATTTTTCCATTTCAAATGCTTATGTTGATGATGGCTGCAGGAGCTATTGGTGGTGGGGTTACTTCTTCAGTTGGAAGGGCAATTGGAAGTAAAGATATAAAAAAAGCTGAAGTATCCTGTTTTCATTCGATTTTAATTGCGATTGGAATGGCATTTATTTTTACAATAATCTTTTTATTATATTCAGAAAATATATTTAAATTTATGGGTGCAACCGAATTAATTTTAATTGGAGCAATTGATTATGCAAAAGTTTTTTTTGCATTTTCAATTTTCTTCTGGTTAACCCATATATTAGCTTCAATTATTCGAGGTTTAGGAAATACTTTTATACCATCAAAAGCAATTGTAATTGGAAGTCTATCTCAAATAATTTTATCATACATTTTAACATTTGGAATAAACGGTAGCTTTGAATTTGGTTTTCTTGGCCCAGCTATTTCAATAGTTATTTGTCATATGATTATGATGTCGTATTTGTTTTATTATTTAATTTTTAAACAAAAAATTTTAAAATTTAAAATTCATAAATTTTCGAATTTTATTTTTATAGATATCATGAGAGTTGGAGGTCTTGGACTTTTAAATAGTATTACCATTGCTCTTACAGTAGGAGTTATGACTGGTTATATTGGTAATTTTGGTGCAAATGCTCTGGCTGGTTATGGCATAGGTGCAAGATTAGAATTGATCTTAACTCCTATAATATTTGGAATTGGTGCTGCTTTAACAGCATCGGTAAGTATTAATTTTGGTTCTAAGCAGTTTGCTAGAGCTAGAATGATAGCTTTTACAGGTGGGGTCGTTTGTTTTTTAATAATAGGTTTTATTGGGTTCTTCGTTAATCTTTTTCCTCATTTTTTATATCAATATTTTTCTTCAAACCCTGATGTGATTAAATACTGTATAAAATACATTTTCATTGTAACACCATTTTATTGTCTTTTTGGGCTTGGACAGGCTATTTATTTTTCAAGTCAAGGAACAGGTAAAATGATAAAGCCAATTCTTGTTGGAATTTTAAGATTTTTATGTGTGGTATTATTTGGTTATTTTGCAATATCTAAAAACTTATCCATAGATTATGTTTTATATTCAGTAAGTTTTGGTCTAATTATAACCGGTTTAGGAATGTCTTTGTGCTTATTAGGTAAAGAATGGAAGGGATTATGATTAACTTAATATCACTCTTAATTTTTTAAAATTAATATTTCAATTTTATTTTTTTTATTTAAAATTATCATATGGATAAAAAAAATGAAATTTCATGTGGCTGTGGTCAATGTGGAATAGAACTGAATGATACTTCTCCTAAATACTCACTTATGTGTGCGTGTGAAGATTGTAGGCAAGCTTTAAGTTGGGCTGAAAAAAATGGTGGTGAAAAACCAAAAAATATTCTTTATTCAGTTTATTTGCGTTCTGATATATCAAATTATTTTGGTTTAGAAAATATGGTTGCTACACATTTACGAGATGAAGCAACTTCTACCAGAGTTTATTGTAAAAAATGCTATTCTTGCATTGCGATTGACCATGTGAATTACCATAATAATGTTTTAATGATTCAACCTGATCATTGTAAACAAAATTTTAATGTACATATCCCCCCAAAAGCAGTTATTAATCTTCAGGATCATCCTGATGATTTTATTGAATTAGATTCTGATACTATTCCAGTTTTTCATTCAAGGAAATATCCTCAAGAAAGAAAAAGATTTTTATCTATAGATCCTATAGCTGAATTTCTCGCTCCACCTAAAACACAGGCTAAAGGGATAACTTTAAGAGATTTAATCTCTAAAATTGGAACAATAAAAGTATTACATCTTAATAAAGGCGAAGCTTTATAAGTTTCACTAAAGCTAGTCACTATGGAAACAACATATATCATATCATTTATTGTAGATGGAAGAGAATGGTCAAGTAGACCAATAAAAGGATCACTTCAAGAAGCAACTGACGAAGCTAAAGATCAACTTAGAATATCTAGATTTTATGGAAAAAAACCAAAAAAAGTAGAATTCAAAAGCGCAAAACTAATTTCTGGAAATTTTAGTTAAATTAAATATTTTCAATTAGTGTTAAATATGTTTAGGTAAATTACCTATGTCTACTCAAGATGCTAACCGTAAAATTGCTGTAATTTTTGCAACTGATGTTGTTGGCTATAGCAAACATATGGAAAAAGATGAAGATGCTACTTTAGCAAGTCTTAATGAATGTAATAAAATTATTGAACCCATCATAAAAAAGCAGAAGGGTAGAATATTTAATACAGGTGGAGATTCTGTCTTTGCAGAATTTCCAAGTGCCGTAGCAGCTATCAATATGGCTGTAGAGTTCCAAAAGAAAATTATAGAGCGTAATGGCAATGATTCTACACAGGTCAAATTAGAATACCGTATAGGTATAAACATGGGGGATGTGGTAAAGCAAGGTGATAAGAATCTTATGGGAGATGGTGTAAATATTGCCGCTCGTTTGGAGGCCTTGGCACAGCCTGGTGGGATCACAATAGCAAAGAATGTTTATGATTTAGTTGCCAAGAAAACAAAGTATGAATTTAATGATCTTGGTGAACAAAAGGTCAAAGAAAATACATTCCATGCATATGATTTGTTACTAGACCCTTCACAAAAAAGAAAATTAAAAACTCAATCATCAAAGGCAAAACTTATTGGAATAGTAGGGGGTGCTATAGCTGCAGTATTTATTGGATTATTTTTTACTGGTATTTTCGAAACTGAGAAAAAACTTGATACCAGTAAAATTGTTGTACTTCCTTTTAAAAGTTTAAGTGACACAAAAAAAGAAAAACTTTTAGCTCTTGGTATATCTCAAGACTTAGGGTCAAAACTAACAAAGTCTTCTAAGTCATTGAATATATTAAATTTAAAAAAAATACCAAAAGATTTAAGTGAAGTATCAAAAAAAACAAACGCTTCTTATTTGGTAGATGGTAACATCATGCAGATTGATAATATGTTAAGAGTAAAAGTTGATTTGATTGATGGCAAGAATATATCAAATATATGGTCTGAAACATATGATAGAGATTTGACAGGTAAAAATATTTTTGCCTTGCAAGATGAAATAATTAAAAAAATTATTAATGAATTAGTTGGAGCTGGAGCAGTACTCTCTAAAGATATAAATAAAAAAATAGCTTCAACATCAACAAGTGATATTTCTGTTTATGAATGTATTAATTTTGCTAGAGGCGCAGTTACTCCTTCCTTAAATCCAAAAGCAATTGAATGTCTTGAAAAGTCAATAAAAAAAGATCCTAATTATGCTGACGCATGGGTTTGGCTTGCTGATAGAAAAAGAGCACAACATTCTTCTTTTTCTATGACAAATGAATTCAAGTACATGTTAGAAGAAGCTTCTAAAGAAATTGATAGAGGATTAATATTGGATCCTGAGCATGCTTTTGGTTATTCGACAAAACTACAGATCGAATTTTATAAAAACAACTGGCAAGAAATGTTTAATGTTGCTGAGAAAGCCTATTCTCTTGCAGGAGAAAGACCTCATTTGCTTGGTAAAATTGGATACAGTTTAGCATATGGTGGACAATGCGAAAAAGAAGATATTTATAAAAGTACAGATGAATTGAAATCTGTAAAAAATAATAGGTGTCAGTTTCAAAGGGGTTGTTGGGAAATTGGAAAAAAAGCATATTCCTTAGATACTGGTAATTACGCAACCTGGGATAATTATCTTCTTGCCCAATGTTATCAAACAAGTGAAGAACGAGAAAAAGTAGTTGATGTTTTAGAGCCTTTGCAACATAAGAATTTTGTTTGGTGGAATTTACATTTAGGTTTGGCCTACGATCATTTAAAAAAATTTGAAATTGCAAAAAATCATTTTGAATTTGTTAAAAAATTTTTAAAAGAAGATCATTTAACTAAAGTTAAATTTGCACTAAAGAAACAAAATCAACATTTAAATACATATCCATTTATAGAAGCTACTTTAAAAAAATATGGCTTTGAGTAAATGTTTAATTATCTACAAAAAATAATTTTAGTTAAAAAAATTAAATGAAATTCTTTTTTTATTTCATAATATTTTTAACAAATCTAATTTTTTTTCAAAATTTATCCTTAGCTAAAAGCAATGATCAATTTTTAGTTCCATTTAAAATTGGTTTTAAAAGTTTAGAAAATATTCCATATAAACACTTTGAATATTTAGAAGGCTACGATCACAATGTAACTCTTAAAGAACTTAAAGAAGGAAGTTGGAAAAAGAAGCTAAAAAATTACCAATCTATAGTTGATGGATATTGGGTTAGATTTAAAATTTTAAATAAATTTAATACTAATGAAATTGGTCTTTTTCATAATTGGAATACTGAAAAAAAGGTTTTTACTGATTTTAATGGATTAGAAAAAATGTATTCCTATTGGAATTTTGAAACTGATGCATGGATTGATGACGGAAGGGTTTTAGACAAATATAAAATTTTATTACCTAAAAATGAAGTAACGATAGTTTACAACTATTTTAGAAATAATCCTTTAGATAGGTACATGGGAAAGACAAATGGTTTAGATAGAATTGGTATTGGAACTTGGGAAACTGTTCGTTTCCAACAATATCTAAGTATATTATCAAATATAGCCACTATATCGATCGTATTTTCTTTTGCACTTTATTATTTGTTTATGTTTATAGTGTCTAAGGGTCCATATATTTGGTTGTCATTAAGTTTGTTCCAACTATCAATATTATCAACAACAAATCTGGTAATAGGTAAAGTTTTATCTATAGATCGTTGGGTTTACCATAGCGAATTTTCACTATGTCAGATTTCAATTTTATTCATTTTACTTTTACAATTTTTTAGATCTTCAATGAATTTAAGAACAACTTTTCCAAAAGTTGACAAGATATATATCTTTATAATTCTATTTTATGTATTAATGGTCATAATCAACTTTTTTACTTCATTGAATTGGCCAACTGAAAAATATATTGATTTGGTGAATTATCCACCTGATCGAGGTGGTCCTGGTATTATCCAGATGAAGTTTTTAACAATACCTTTTTTATTATTATTACTAACTTCAGGAATTTTATCATATAAATTATGGAAAAAAGGTAGTAAATATTCTAAATACTTGTTTGTTTCATTTCTTCTACCATTTCTATCTGTTCCAGTGTCTTTGGTATCTTACCTTATTTTAGATTTTACCTGGGTAACTTGGTTTATAATATCTTCTTCGGTAGGTGTTTTATTTATAGCAATGTTCATTACGTTTGGTTTTGCTGTGGCACAGCAACTAAATGACATGAAAAATTTACTTTTTGAACAACAGGTAAAACTGACAAAAGCATATCAAAGATTTGTTCCGAAGCAACTTTTAGAATATTTAGGAAAGGATAGTATTTTAGATGTTAAGCTTGGAGATCAGGTTAGTATTAACATGAGTATTTTATTTGCTGATATTAGATCTTTTACCTCTATATCAGAAAAAATGTCACCAGAAGAAAATTTTAAATTTGTAAATTCTTATTTAAATAATATTGGTCCATTAATAAGAAAAAATAATGGCTATATTGATAAATTCATGGGTGATGGTGTTATGGCTTTGTTTAAAACATCTGAGAAAGATGCAGTTACTGCAGCTATTGAAATGCACAAAAGTTTAAATTTTTATAATCAAAAATCTTCAATAAATGGGCAAGACCCAATTAAAATTGGCATTGGTATAAATACAGGCAAGATGATGTTAGGTACATTAGGTGAATCTAATCGAATGGAAGGCTCTGTAATAAGTGATGCAGTAAATATTGCATCAAGATTAGAAAGTTTAACGAAATTTTACAAATCTGATATTTTAATTAGCGAAGATACAAAGAAAAAAATAAAACAAAAAGATTTATTTACTAGATTTGTGGACATTGTAAAAGTTAAAGGAAAATCTGAGTCATTTTCTATATATGAAGTTATTGATAGTAATTCCATTAAGTCATATCAACTAAAAAAAGACACGATTAAAGACTTTAAAAAAGGTATTGAGCTTTATCAAAGTAAAAAATTTAAAAATGCATTGAAGCTATTTAATAAAATTTTTGATATTAATCCTAATGATTACATCAATTTCTTATACAAAAGTAGATGTGAAAATTTAATTAAAAAAACAAATCTTATTAAAAATTGGTCACCAATTGTAGAATATTCTGAAAAATAATTAAAATATGATAAAAAAAATCTTATATTTATGCCTTATGATAACTTCATTATTATCTATATTAAGCATTTTACTTCTCACAAGCTGTGAACAATTTGGGAATATACCATCTGGAGAATATAAATTATCTTTAACTAAATCAAAGAATTATGATTTAAATCAAGATAAATTTGTTAATGAAGAAAAAGGTATTATTAAAAAAATGAGAGAGGAGGGAAGCTTTTGGAAAAAACCAATTAAAAACATGAAAAATAATTGGTTTTTTAGTTCAAATGAAACTAGGCCAGAAGTTTTTTTACCAGAGAAAAAAAATCTAGTAAATGATGAGTTTGTAAAATCTTCAAATAATATTAAATTTGCTTGGTTAGGTCATTCTACAATTTTGTTATCTATCAATAATAAAGTAATTTTAATAGACCCAGTATTTTCCTCATCTGCTTCACCATTTAAATGGATGATTAAAAGGTTTCAACCTCCAGTTTATAGTTTAAACAAACTTCCAAAAGTTGATTTTATTTTAATATCTCATGATCATTACGACCATTTAGATATGGAAACAATAAAATTTTTTAAAGGTCAAAATTTAAAATATATTACTCCGATAGGCATAACTCCTCATTTGCTAAAATGGGGAATAAAAAAAGAGAAAATTATAGAATTTGATTGGTGGGAAGAAAAAGAAATTGATGATTTATATTTTATTAGCACTCCCGCACAACATTTTTCTGGCAGGAAAGGTTTTTTTCAATCCCAAAAGTCACTTTGGTCATCATGGGTTGTGAAATACAACAATAGAAGTTTTTATTTTAATGGTGATTCTGGTTATAACAAACATTACCAAGAGATTGGCAATAAATATGGACCTATAGATGTTGTGTTTATGGATAGTGGTCAATATAATGAACGGTGGAAAGCTGTTCACAATATGCCTTCAGAAGTAATTCAAGGCTTTAAAGACTTAAAAGGTAATCACTTAATTCCTGTACACTGGGGAATGTTTACATTGGCAATGCATAACTGGTATGATCCACCTGTTGAAATTGAAAAGAGAGCAAAAAAAGAAAATATCAATGTGTTGATCCCTAAGATTGGTCAAGTTATAGATATGAAATTTAAACCCGAATTAAAAAGTTGGTGGGAAAAATTAATAGATTAAATTATTTATCTTCGATTTTGATAGAATGAAAATCTTATATAGTTCCTTTATTTTTCCTTTTTTGATCTTAAATAATTTAGATGAAACAATCCTGTCAAATAGTTTGGTTTAAAAGAGATTTAAGAGTTATTGACCACAAGCCTTTATTAGAAGCATCTAAGACAAATATTCCTACATTACCAGTTTATATTTTTGAAACTGATTATTGGAAAGAACCTTTTGCATCAAAAAGACATTGGTATTTTATTCATGATTGTCTTTTAGATCTAAAGAGAGATATTTCTAATATGAAGGCTGAGCTTTTGATTTTTAAAAGTGATGCAATTAATTTTTTTGAACTTATTAAAGAAAAATATAATTTAAAATCAATTTTTGCACATGAAGAAACTTCAAATTCTTGGACTTATAAAAGAGATAAGAATGTAATTAATTGGTGTGGCGAAAATAATATCAATTTTTTTCAATACCCAACAAATGGAGTGATTAGAAAATTAAATGATAGAAATAAATGGTCTAGCCTAAGGAATAAAAGAATGTCAGAAAATATTTTTGAAACTCCAAAAATATTAAATCATTTAAAACATTCAATTAAATCTACAGATGTTGAAAAGGAAGATTTGATTTATTCAAAAGAAAAAATTTTTACATATCAAAAAGGCGGTAGACAAGAAGGATTAAAATTATTAAATAACTTTTTAACTAAAAAGCTAAATAGTTATTTACCTAATATCTCTGGTCCAAATTTTTCTGATAAATATTGTTCAAGACTTTCGCCACATCTTACAAATGGGACACTTTCAGTTAAAGAGGTTTATAAAAGAATAAAAGACTTTAAAAATAACTGTGAAAAAAAAGGTTTAAAGTATAATAAAAGGGGGTTATCCGCATTTAGTTCAAGATTATCTTGGAGATGTCACTTCATTCAAAAATTAGAGGATCAACCATCTATTGAATATAAATGTATGCATTCAAGTTATGAGGGAATGAGAGATAAGAATTCAAATAAAGATAGATTAAAAGCTTGGGAAAAAGGAAAAACTGGCTTTCCATTTATTGATGCTTGTATGCGTTATTTAACTCACAATGGTTGGATTACATTTCGAATGAGGGCAATGTTAACAAGTTTTGTAAGTTATGATTTGTGGATTGATTGGAGATCATCTGGATATGTGTTGGCAAAATTATTTACTGATTACGAACCCGGAATTCATTATAGTCAATTACAAATGCAGTCAGGTGTAACAGGAATAAATACTCTTAGAATATATAATCCTATAAAACAGTCTATGGAACATGATAAAGAGGGCAACTTTATAAAAAAGTGGGTACCTGAATTAAAAAATATTCCTTCTTCATTTATTCATGAACCTTGGAAAATGAATTCAGAAATGCAATCAAAGTACAAATGTATTCTTGGAAAAGATTATCCAAACCCAATTGTTGAACATAAAGAAGCTGTAAAACTTGCACGAGAAAAAATATCTATAGCTCGAAAAGATAATGACTATCGATTAAAGTCAAATAAAGTTTTTAATAAACATGGAAGTAGAAGTAAAACTAGATCAACAAAAACAAGAACAGCATCAAAACAACTTGAGTTGATTTAATTAATTGGATAATTGAATAAATTCTGATGCTTTGTCTAAATTTAGTTCAGTGCCCAACCCTATGGATTCTTCAAATTGTATAATACCATTTGATATTTTTAAACTTTTTGACACAGGGTCAGCTACCAGGTATTGGTTTGTAATACTAAGATCCCAATTGGCTTGAGATATTGCTTGAGCCACATGTGAAATTGCTAAACTTGCAATACTAGTTTCTGCAACTTTTCCAGATAGATTAACATTTAGTCCAAGTTCATTGGCTCTCTCACCACATTTAAAAGCCTCATATGCTCCTCCAAGTTTAATTGTTTTTAAACTCAAGCCTGTTGTTATTTTTTTTATTCCTATCTCTATAACATCATTAATTGAGTGAACACCTTCATCTGAACAGGTGGGAACTGTACTTAATGCTGTAATTTCTGAAATTTTGTCTTTTTGTGATGCTGAAATCGGTTGTTCAAAAAATGATATACCTGCATCTTTAGCATTTTTTGCAAATTCAATAGCATCACTTGTTGAATACCCTTCATTAGCATCTGCAGAAAAAAAACATTTATCAAAACCAATTTGAGAAATTGCAGAACATCTATTTAAATCAGTTTTTGCATCATTAGATCCAACTTTTATTTTAAATTTTGTAAATCCATCATCTAACGCTTTTTTAAAATCCTCAATTTCTTCTGTTAGATTTTTTCCTGCAACCATCTTTATAATTGGTATTGAAGTTCTTTTGGAATCTGAAAATATTTTGTAAAGAGGAACTTCATTTTCTTTGGCAATCAAATCAAGTAGGGCAATTTCAAAAGCTGATTTTGCACCTTTGTTCTCGTAAAGTGGAGAATTTTTTAAAATATCAAGATCATTTAATGAAGTTATGTTTTTATTTATTAATATATTTTTTAAAAATGTTGCTCCTGCAAACATGCCTTGTGAAAATTCACCAGTCATTGTTGGAGCAGAAGAAGCTTCTCCCCATCCATAATTATCATTTTGATTAGTTATTTTTACAAAAAGATTTTCAGCACTATCAACACTAATTCCAGCCATTTTAATAGGTTTCTTTAAAGGTATTTTCAAAGTGTAAATATCTATAGATTTTATTAAAATATCACTTTTCATTTTAAACATATAATAATCTCTTTATTATTTAATGACATCTAATGATTTTAGCTTATTGATCTCATTTACTTTAAAACCAAGAACTTTCTTTAAAATTTTTTCTGTATCTTCGCCGAGGGTAGGGGGATAAACAGGATTAGATAATCCTCTTTGATTATTGATTTGAATTGGGCTATTTAAGGTTTCTAAAGTCTTCATATTCTTTTTATTTAACTTGACAGTCATGTCATTATCTTGTGTTTGAGGATGTTTTAAAGCTTCCTTGACGCCACGAACAATAGCTGATGGTATATTGTTTTTTAAAAAAAGATTATACCAATAACTTCTATTTTTTTTAGATAATTCTTTATTAATTAATCTTTCAATTAAGTCTCTGTTTTTTACACGATCTGCATTTTTTGCAAATCTTTTATCTGTTGCCCATTCAGGTTTTTTTAAAAGATTTGAAAAAACTTTAAATTGATTATCATTACCTACACTTATTGCTAATTCACCATTTTTACTTTTAAACAAATTATAAGGCACAATATTTGGGTGTCCATTTCCATATCTCTCAGCATCTTTATTTGAAACAAGTGTATTTGATGCGACATTTGCTAATAAAAAAATACCAGAATTATAAAGATTAACTTCAGTTAAAATATTTTTATTTTTAATTTTATTATTTAATAATAGTCCAGAAAGTACTGATATAACTGCATTTAATCCAGTTACAATGTCGACTATAGCAACGCCTAATTTCATAGGTTCGCCTTTGGTTTCACCAGTTATTTTCATTAAACCTGATTCCGCCTGCATTAAGAAATCATAACCAGGGAGACCTCCTTGAGGGCCTTTTACCCCATATCCAGAGATTGATGTTCTAACAACATTTTTTACGTTTTTGTTAAACCAGTTATTTGACAATCCAATTTTATCCCAAAAACCTGGTTTAAAATTATCTATGATCACATCTGACTTTTTAATAAGCTCTTTTAAGATTTTAAAACCTTCTTTAGTCTTTATATCTAAACAAATACTTTTTTTATTTCTGTTTATACCAAGGTAATATGCTGATTCAGTTCCTAAAAAAGGAGGTCCCCAAGCTCTGGTATCATCACCACCCTTGGGGTTTTCAATTTTAATAATTTCAGCACCCAAATCACCAAGGTACTGAGTGCATAAGGGCCCAGCTAGAATTCTTGTTAAATCTAGGACCCTTATGCCAGATAATGGATAAACTTTACTCATTATTATCCCTTAGGTTTCACATTCTCATCTTTTTCTAAACCATCGAGGTATTCTTTAACAATATTTGCATTTTTTTCTCTAAATTTAAAAAAGTTAGGCTTTCTTTTTTCAATAAATGCATGCATACCTTCAAGGGATTCCTCAGATCCCCAAACATGAGCAAGCAATTCCATGCCATGTTGCCATGATGCGTATAACTCATCAGATTCTGCATTTAGAGATTTTTTAGTTTGTCTAATTGTTTGACCACTATAACTATTAATTTGTTTTACCCATTTCATGGTTTCATCATAAAGTTGATCTTGTGGAACACATTTATTAATTAAACCAACATCAACTGCTTCTTGACCTTTAAAAGTTCTGCATAAAAATATCATTTCTCTTGCAATTCTTTCTCCAACAATTCTAGGTAGATATTGTGTTGCACCAACTGTTGGACATGCACCAACTCTAGCACCTGTCTGGCCAAGAGTTGCATTTTCAGAGGCTATAACCATGTCACACCATAATGCAAGTTCATGCCCACCTCCCATGCACCAGCCATTAACCATGGCAATTACAGGTATAGAAACCCCTCTAATGGCCATTGCCAAACCAAGCATTCTATCATTCCAGTGAGAAGCATTTGACCAGTTTAATCTTTTCATAGCATAGAAATCACCTCCTGCAGAGAATGCTTCATCACCTGCGCCAGTAAAGACAATACATGAAATTGTTACATCTTCTTTTGTTTGAAGAACAGCTTCTCTCATTTCATCAAGCGTTTGCTCTCTAAAAGCGTTTCTTACTTCTGGACGATTAATTGTAATCCATGCTGCATTTTCTTTAATTTCAAATATTATTTCTTTAAAATCAGTTCTCATTTTTTTTCTCCTTTTAATTTTTTGATAAGATTTCAAATAATGTGTTCATCATTTTTTTTGGGTGTAAAAAAAATAAATTTTTTCCGTGATATCCTTTGACAGGTTTAGACAAAGGTTCAAGATTATTGTTTGTTGCTTTTGTAAATGTTTCTTCAAATTCATCAACTTCTAATCCAATGTGATGCATTCCTCCTAACGGATTTTTTTTAAGAAAATTCGAAATAGGACTCTTTTCACTTATTGGTTCAATAAGTTCTAATTTGACATTAGAGAATTCGACAAATGATATTTTAACATTTTGAGTTTCTGAAATTATAGGTTTGCTTCCTATTTTGTTAAAAACATTCTTATAATGTTCTAAAGCTTTTTCAATGTCTGGTACTACCATTCCTATATGATCAATTTTATCTGTTTTAATTATTTCATTCATTTTAATTCCTAATTATAAGCGTTAAAGCATAAGGATGCTCCTAAAGATATAAGACATATGTAAGTTATAGGTCTAAATATTTTTTCAGGTAAAAAAGTAAATAAATATTGCCCTGTTTTCAACCCAATAGCCAAAGGTATTGACATGATTAATCCTAGTAACAAATAGTCTGAGCGAAAACCCTCAATTAAATAAAAATACGTAAAAAAGGCAAATACTGTTAGTATTACTATACATTGAATATTAGCTTGAATTATTTTGATATCTTCTTTTAAAGATAAGAAAAAAAGACCTGTTAAAGGACCTGTGGGCACTCCAAAGAACCCAGCAAAAAAACCAATTCCAGATCCAAATGAACAAGATGTAAAATTATTTACTGGACCTTTATATTTCCATCCAGAAACTAATATTAATGTTGCAAGAATTATAAAAATCCCCATAAAAAATGTTATGTCTGGTATTTCTCTTTGAAATAAAAAATATAATCCAAGATACACGCCCAAAAATATTCCTCCTCCATAAGAGAGAACTACATTTTTTTGTGCCCTTTTGATTGCATTAGGAAGGATTATCAGTTGTCCGACCATTCCCGAAATGATCACAACATTTAATGCTGGCAATGGTCCCATGATTAGAACAAAGCCAGGTAGCAACAAAAGGGCACCTGCAAAGCCTGTATAACCTCTTATCACACCGCCACCAAATGCAACTAAACAAGTCAATAAGAATTGCAAATGAGTAAAGTCTGGCAATTGTAAAAAATCATACATTTATATAAAATAATTGTTTTTAAATTTTTTTTTAAATTATAAATTCAAATATGTAAAATTACGAAAATTGATAACTTTAGAAATTCTTTATAAAATCAAATAAAATGATTTAAATTATTTAAATTTATCATTTTAATTTTATTTTTGTTTCTATTAGTCTTATGTATTATTTTTAGTTAAAGAGGATAAAAATGACGATTATTAGAGATTGTATAGCTCCAGACAGAAACCCAAAAGTTCCTGGCATAAAATTACCTGAAGGTTCTATAGATACACATGTTCATATTTTTGAAAGCCAATATCCCTTATTTGAGGGAAGAGGGTATAACCCACCAGATTCTACATTGGATGATTTAAAACACCTTCACTCGCAGTTAGGTGTTAGCAGAGTTGTTTATACTCAACCTTCACCTTATGGCGTTGATAACTCTGCAATATTAAAAGGCATGAAAGTTATGAATAATGAAACACCTGGAAGAGCTAGAGGTGTTTGTGCAATTACTATGGACGTTACAGACAATTTTTTAGAAGATTTAGATAAGCAAGGCATTAAGGGTGTGAGGTTAAATATGGACAATATTGGTGGCATGCCAATTGGCCTTGATGAAATACCTTCACTTGAAGCAAGAATTAAAGGTTTGGGCTGGCATGTTGAATATTTATTTCCTGGTAAGGATATAGTTGAATTAGCACCTATTTTTAAAAAATCTTCTGTTCCGATTTCAATTGCTCATTTTGCATATCAGCCAGCAACTAACGGCATTGAATCAGAAGGTTTTAAAACTCTTTTAGATTTGGTTAAAGATGGAAATACATGGATAAAAATTTCAGGAGCTAACAGAGTAAGCGCTACTGATCTTCCGCCATATGACGATGTAATGCCGATGGCACGCGCATTGATAGAAGCTAACCCAGATAATATTATGTGGGGAACAGATTGGCCACACCCAAATAAGTATGAAGTAAATCCTAATGATGGTGATTTAGTTGATGCATTTGGTGAATGGGTTACAGACGATACTATGAGACAAAAAATCATGGTAACTAATCCCGAAAAATTTTATGCATTTTAGTGGCTGATTGATGAAAGTTGCTTTAGTAACAGGTGGTGGCACGGGTATAGGCCGTGCCGCTGCGTTAGAGTTAAACAAAATAGATTATGTAGTCTATGTTGTAGGAAGACGTGAAGAAGAATTAAACAAAACCTCTTCATTAGCAGAAAATAAAAATTTTAAAATTATCCCTGTTAAAACAGATATAACAAATAGCAATGAAGTTATCGATTTATTTACTAAAATTAAGAATGATCATGGACGAATAGATTTGCTTTTTAATAACGCTGGAATGGGTGCTCCTAGAGTTCCTATAGAAGAATTAAAAGAAGAAGATTGGAGAAAAACAGTTGATGTTAATTTAACAGGTTCTTTTTTATGTTCTCAACAAGCAATAAAACTCATGAAAACTCAATCTCCTCAAGGCGGAAGGATAGTTAATAATGGATCTGTTTCTGCTCATTCACCGAGACCTGACACCGTAGCTTACACAGCAACAAAACATGCTATTAATGGGTTAACCAAATCAATTGCGTTAGATGGAAGAAATTTTAATATATCTTGTTCGCAATTAGATATAGGTAACGCAGACACTGCAATTGGATCTCGTTTTAAGTCTGGTGTTCCACAAGCTAATGGCGATGTAATGGTAGAACCGGTTTTTGAAGCGATTGATTGTGGTAAAGCAGTTGCTTACATTGCAAGCCTTCCAGAAGGAACAAACATCTTGAATATGACGATTATGGCTACTAACATGCCTTTTGTAGGTAGAGGTTAAAATGTCAAAAAATAGTAGTGGTATGAAAAAAAATCTTACCAACTACGGTGATACGGGTTTTTCAATCTTTTTAAGAAAAGCTTTCATCAAAGGTCTTGGGTATTCTGATGATATGCTAGATAAAAAGATTGTTGGTATCACAAACACATTTAGTGATTACAATCCTTGTCACGGTAATGTTCCTGACCTAATTAAAAGTGCTAAAGCGGGTATTCTGGCGAATGGTGCAATACCATTAGAGTTTCCTACAATTACTATTCATGAGTCTTTTGCTAATCCAACCTCAATGTATCTTAGAAATCTTATGTCAATGGATACTGAAGAAATGCTTAGAGCTCAGCCAATGGATGCATGTATTCTTATTGGAGGATGTGATAAAACTGTTCCAGCCCAAGTTATGGGCGGTATTAGTGCTGACGTTCCTATTATTCAACTTGTTACAGGACCAATGCTAACAGGATCATTTAGGGGCGAAAGAGTAGGTGCCTGTACTGACTGCAGAAGGTTTTGGGCCAGTTATAGAGCAGAAGATTTAAATGATGAAGATATAGAAGAAGTTAACAATCAATTAGTTCCTACAGTGGGCACTTGCGGCGTAATGGGAACAGCAAGTACTATGGCTATTACCACAGAAGCCCTTGGATTAATGGTTCCAAATAGTGCATGTGCACCTGCAGTATCAGCTGATAGAAAACGAATTGCTGAAAAAACAGGAGAAATATCTGTAAAAATAGCTAACGAAAATCTAAAACCATCTAAATTTTTAAATGAAAAAAGTTTTATGAACGCCTTAATTGTTTTGTCTGCTATTGGAGGCTCTACAAATGGTGTTGTGCACCTAACAGCTATGGCAGGACGATTAGGTGTTAATGTTGACTTAAAAGAATTTGACGGGCTAACTCAAGATTTACCCATGATAGTTGATTTAAAACCCTCTGGATTAGGTTATATGGAAGATTTGTATAAAGCAGGTGGTTCAATTAGGATCTTTAATGAATTAAAAGATTTTCTTCATTTAGATGCAAAATTGGTTAATGGAAAAACACTAGGAGATGAAATTCAAAAAGCTTCTAAATGGAATCAGGATATTATTACTGCAAAAGAAAATCCTGTTTTTAGAGGAGGAAGCATTGCCGTACTTAGTGGATCATTAGCCCCTGGATGTGCTATTATCAAACAATCTGCTGCAACTTCAGAGTTACTTGTTCATGAAGGAAAAGCTGTGGTTTTTGAAAATTTAGAAGACTTGGCTAATAGAGTAGATTCCGATGATTTGGAAGTAACGAAAGATGACGTGTTGGTATTGAAAAGTATTGGGCCTAAGGGAGGACCTGGAATGCCAGAAGCAGGGCTTATTCCAATACCAAAAAAACTTGCAAGACAAGGTGTTAAAGACATGGTCAGAATTTCTGATGGCAGAATGAGTGGAACAGCCTCAGGAACAATTGTACTTCATGTGACCCCAGAGTCTTATGAGAAAGGTCCTCTTGCAGTTGTTAAAAATGGTGATCTTATCAAACTAGATGTTCCAAATAGAAAGATTGATCTTTTAATATCTGAAGATGAATTAAATACTAGAATTTCACAAATTTCAGATAATAAAATCAAAAGAAGAGGCTATAATAAATTATATATGGAAGAAGTCACTCAGGCCAATGAAGGCGTTGACTTTAAATTTTTAAAATAAAAACAAGGAGTTACAATGAAATACGAAGATATTAGTAAAAATGGGTATCCCTTAGGTTTTTTAATCAAAAAAGCAGAAAGTAACACAAATGGTTTAAATAAAACATTTACCTCTCACACAAGGCAAATGGATATACTACAAAAAGAATCTATTGGTTATGAAGGTGATTTGAATTCAACATCATTTAGACTTACTTCCGATGAAGGCAAGCATTTGAATGGCACAGATTTAGCTCCTTTTCCTCTAGGCTTTTTTAATGCATCTATTCATGGTGATATCGTTGGTACGATAATGAAACAAGCTGCATCACAAGGATTAAAGATTGATAATATAGATTGTGAAGTTTTAAATTCTTATTATTTAACTGGATCTTTTGTTAAAGGTGATGGCAAGGGACACGCAGAGCCTACAACTATAAATTTAGATATAACTACTTCTGAAAATCATGACGACATTAAAAATTTAATTTTAAAAGCTTCAAAAATGGCTCCAGTATTAGCTGGATTAAGAACACCCTTGAAAAATACTTTTGCATTATATGCAAATGGTAGAAGAAAAGACTTGTCGAGTTTAAATGAAAGCACGAAAACTGATGCTGAAGATCCTTATCAGCAATATAAGGTAGAACCATCACCATCTAATAGTGATAATTATTCAGATAGAATGATTGTTAAAACAGGTGAAGTTTCTGCTGGAACTGTTGAGCCTGTTGATGGTTATAATGTTCCCAAAAGTCAAGATGGTAATGCAGAAAATCCAAAATTTAATAAAATAATAAGAACAATTGTTGGAAAAAGTTCTACAAATGCAAATAGTAAAATTGTAGAAGTTGACACTGTCCTTGGTCTTCCCGGAATGACTCATTTTGTAATTAGTAGTGATATTGATGGTACCATTGCACCTTCTCCAGTAAATGTAATGGGGGCAGCTATTTCCTTTTGTTTTTTAACTCAAACACACAGATATATTCATCATCAAAAGTTTGCAATTGAAGGATTGAGAATGTCTCAATATGCAACCTTTAAAGAAAACTCCGATGGAACAATAGAAATGATGCCATTAGATACACATCTCTACATGAATGGAACAGCACCTGATGAACATAATGAAAAACTGATCGATATGTCTGAAAGAACTTGTTATTTACACGCAACTTTATGTGAGGCTTTAGAACCAAAAATTAATATTAACTTTAAATAGGAGCATATTATGAGAACAAAAAGAGATAACCAACAATGGATGTTAGATTTAGCTCTCAATATGAGAGGTAGAGTTCAGAACTTTGAAAGAGATGATCCTGAAACACCAGCAAGAGCTCACAACTACAGAATGCTTCCTAAAATGTGGCGTAAAAAGGCTGAGCATGACGAAGCTTTAGCTAAAACAGCTGAAAAAAATGGATTTAAAATGACTGCGTTAGAACATTATGATCATGCTGTAGAATCATATAGAATGGCACAACATCCTATTTATTTTGATGATAATCCAGTAAAGATTTATTTAAGTAATAAGCTTAAAGAGATGGTCGATAGAAGATCAGCTTTAGCGCCATATCCCATTGAAAGGGTTGAAGTGCCTTTTGATGACGGTAAAACAATATCCTGTTTGTTGCACTTATTACCAGATAGAAGAAAAGCTCCATGTGTAATTTATGTTCCTGGTATGGATCAAACCAAAGAATATTTTCCAAGGGTTATGAATAGTCTAGGCGTTAATAGAGGTATGCATGTAATTTCTATGGACGGTCCTGGACAAGGTAATTCAAATATACAAAAAATTAGAGCTGTTGCTGATAATTATGAAAGAGCAGGGGCTGCTGTAATTGATTACCTGGAAAAAAGAGAAGAGGTAGATTCAGATAAAATTGGAATTTATGGGGTTAGTATGGGTAGTTACTGGTCTTTAAGACTTGCCAGTTACGATAATAGACCTGCTGCACTTGCAAGTGGAGTGGCAACATTTAATCCTAACAATACTATTTTCTCCGTTTCATCTCCAAGATTTAAACAAATGTTTATGTATATGGCTGGTATGGACGATGAAAAAGAATTTGATGAAATGGCTGAAAAAATGACAGTTAAAGGATATGCTGACAAAGTTAAATGTCCAACACTTTTAGCTACGGGTGAATTTGATCCATTGTGTCCATTAGAAGATGCTGTTGAAGTATATGAAGATTTAACTTGTAAAAAAGAATTATGGGTTATTGAAGATCAATTTCATCCACTTTGGGGAATCCCAAACTTAGGTAAATTAGATTGCCACCATTATATCATGGATTGGCTACAACGTGCTCTTATAGATGGAAAAACTAATGATAAGAGAATTGCTTATGTAAGTAACAAAGGAGATGGTCCTTTTGGTGATTGCGAATGGACGCCTACAATTAAACCAGGAGAAGCATACTTCTAAAATTTCATATTGGGATATTCTTTAAAAAACTCACCATGAAAATGTTTAACTTTATCTAAAAGTTCTGCTTTTTCATGTTGGGTTAATTCATAGATTTGAACATTTTCTTTCTTTATCAAGTCTATTAATTTTTTATCATCATCTTCAGCTAACTCATATTGATATTCTATTGTGTCTTTTGATGCCTTAGTAATTATTTTTTGTTCATCATTGGAGAGTTCATTGAAATAAGTGCCATTGATTACAAAAAAACAAAACCCAAATAAATGCGACGATAGAGTTAAATATTTTTGTTTATGTTGAACACCAAAATTCCAATAGTTTGTTAATGGATTTTCTTGTGCATCAATATCATCATTTTTTAAGGCAATTTTAAAATCTCTTACATCTAATGGTGTTGATATAAATCCTAATTCATTAAAGACATCTATATGAAGTGGGCTTGGAGTGGTTCTGATTTTTAAATTTTTACAAGAATCTTGATTTTTAATAATATTTTTATTAGTACTGACATGCCTCGATCCATTATCCCAAAAGCCAAGAAGTTTTAAGTTATTTTTTTTAATTAATTCATTAGAAACATATGGTTGTAAGTTTTTGTTAATTAAATTCTTAACTTCATTTTTGTTTTTAAAGTAAAAGGGTAAATCTAATAGTTTAATTTCAGGTATATATTTTTCATAGTAGCTTGACCATAGATATGACATTTGAATTTCATTATTCATAGTCATCTCAATCAAAGATGCTGCTTTTTGCCCTTTCTCTGTGATGTCTTGATCAAATGATATATCAAAATAATTAGACACCTTATCGATAAAAAATTTTACTGAACGAGTATGAACTGAACCATCACCTTGATAACCAGCAATTTTTAGCTTTTTCATAATAATTCCTTTGCTATTATAACTTTATAGCAATTTCTAATGGAGAACAAATTGAATGAAACTTTAATTGATTTATCTGTAGATATTTATCAAAAATGTCCAACACTTCCAAATCATCCACCTATGGTCTTATCAGACTATCAAACACATAAGACAATCAGAGAGGCAGAAGGGGTGAAGTTCTCATGTGCATCTATGTATATGTCTATGGGTGAGCATACAGGAACACATGTAGATGCATTTAATCATTTTGATCCAAACCCCAATGCTCAATCAATAGATCAAATGCCACTTGAAAATTTTTATACAGATGGTATTTGTCTTGATTTATCTCATAAACCCTTAAAATCAAATATATCTATTGAAGATTTAGAAAATGCACTAAGTAAAGATAATTTAGAAATAAAACCAAAAGATACTGTTTTGTTATACATGGCTCATTATGATAGAACATACGGTACTGACAAATTTTTAACTGATTTCCCTGGTTTAACTAAAGACTCTGCGCAGTGGCTTGGAAATAAAGGTATAACAAGTTTTGGTGTTGAAGCAGTAAGTCCAGGAACTCCTGGAAAAAATAATTTTGAAGTTCATAATGTTTGTAGAGATATGGGTTTTACACATATTGAAGGTTTAGCAAATCTAGATAAATTAATAGGAAAAGGGAGGTTTAAATTTATAGGTTTACCTTTGAGAATTAAAGGAGGAACTGGTAGCCCAATTAGAGCAGTTGCAGTTTTTAATAACAATTAAACAATGTTTTAATTAAGAGGTGAGAACCACAACCAAGAAGTTTCATTAAATAAATTACTTACTGGTTGCCAACAGTCTTCCGTTTGGAGGCTTTTTTCTTTTTTACGGGTGTAGAGTTGTCACATTTATTGTCACTTGCCGACCAGGCTTATTTTATTTTTACTGAGAGTTAAGATTATTTTTGATTTATTAATTCCATAAACTGTGATTGCAAAATTTTATCTTCTTTAAATATTCCAATCATTTTTTTTGTGACAGTACTAGACTCAGGTTTGTGTACTCCTCTAGTAGTCATGCATTGGTGAGATGCGTCTATTAAGACAGCAACCCCTAATGGATCTAAAACACTTTGTAAAGTTTCAGCAATTTGTGATGTTAACGTTTCTTGTATTTGTAACCTTTTTGCAAAAACGTCAACTAATCTTGCGATTTTACTAATTCCAACTACTCTTTTTTTAGGCATATAAGCAACGTGAGCTTTACCAAGAATTGGAACAATGTGGTGTTCACAATGAGATTCAAGTCTAATATTTTTTATTAAAACCATTTCATCATATCCTTCAACTTCTTCAAAAGTTTTGGAGAGAATTTCTGTAGGGTCTATTTTATATCCCTCAAAAAATTCTTCATAAGCCTTTACAACTCTTTTAGGGGTTTCAATCAAACCCTCCCTGTCAGGATTATCGCCTGCCCAAGCTATAAGGGTCTTAACAGCACGCATAGCCTCTTCTCTAGAGGGGTTAGGGTTAAATTTAATTACATTATTGTTATTTTTTTTTGTCATATTTAGCTATTCATTTTCGTTATGTTATATTATAACAAGATGTTATCAAAAATTTTTAAATTTAACTATTATTATTATTATGAATTCATTTCCTAAGAGTATTTCAATAACTGTTTTAACAGGTTTTTTAGGAAGTGGGAAAACAACTTTATTATCGGAATTTGTAAAGAATGAAAATGTAAACGACGTTGCATTTATTATTAATGAATTTGGTGAAGTAGGTCTTGATCATAATTTAATAGAAAGCTCTGATGAAACTGTTTTAGAACTGCAAAATGGTTGTATATGTTGCGCCATTCAGGAAGATTTAAAATCAACTCTTTTAAATCTTTTAACAAAAATGCAGAAAGATTTAATAAAAAAATTTAATAAAGTAATCATTGAAACAACAGGATTAGCTGATCCAGTCCCTATTATTCATACATTGATGACATCAATTGATCTGGTACGAGCCTATAAATTTGATGGTATTATTACTATTGTAGATGTTATAAATGGAGATAAAACGTTCAATAATCACTTAGAATCTATAAAACAAGTCGCTTTTGCTAATAAAGTAATTTTATCTAAAGTAGATATTGGGGATGCAAAAATAATTGAAAATCTAATTATAAGGATAAGTAAAATCAATTCGAAGGCAACGGTAATAAAAAGTAAAAAGGGTTTACTGCCAGTTAAAGAATTTTATGGATTAAACGACTATCAACCTAATACAGAATCATGGGATGTAAAACAATGGCTAAGTGAAGAAAAAAATAAAGTTAAGCACTCACATGATCATAAGCACCATCATGACATAAATCGTCATGATGATAATATTAAATCCTTTTCTTTAGTAACAAATAAACCAGTAAGTATGACTTCTTTAAATTTTTTTCTAGAATTATTATCCAATCAAATGGGTGAAAAAATGCTTAGAATTAAGGGTATAATAAATGTGGAAGGTGAAGATCGTCCTGCAATAATTCATGGTGTGCAACATATATTTCATCCATTAGAATGGCTAAATAAGTGGCCAGACAATGATATTTCAACAAGATTAGTTTTTATTACAAATAAAATTGAAAAGTCTGTTGTAGAAAAATTTTTTAAAATAATAGAGTAAGTAAGTAAGTTTTTAAAATGAAAAGTAAGAAAAGCCCATGTATAGATATCTGCATATTTACTGGTAAAAATGGATGGTGTTTAGGTTGTGCTCGTACAAAAGAAGAAGCAAGTAAATGGAAAAAATTAAAGCCTTATGATATAAAAATTATGCATAAAATTCTGCAAAGAAGAATGAAAATTATTAAAAACAGTTCTTGATTAAAAAAATTGTTTCATTTTAAGCTAGATATTTTTATTAAATTTTAATTAACGCAAGGTTAATATTAAAAGAAAAATAAAAATAACAAACAGAGCAATGCCTGTTCTAATATTATTAAAAAAATTCCATTTTGTTTCAAAGTTTTTACGCTCATCACTTAATGTTTGTGAATCAGTTATATCAATGTCAATGTTTTGGATATGTTTGTTAAGTGGTAAATGTATCGATATTGTAATGCCTTGAACTCCCAACAAATAAATAAAACTTGTAAAAATTATTAGCCAAGACTCTAGTAATCCTAAACTAAGTATTGAGACTATAATTGTACACAAGACAGATATAATTGAACCTACCCAAATTAAAATAAAAATTGGTTGATTGTTTTGAATAATCCCATCTGTAACCTGAAAGGCTTTTATAAACTCCTTGTCTTCAAGTTTTGATAAACCTGGCATTACAACAATTGCATAAGTTAGAATGAATCCAGTTGCTAAAGCACAGAACAATACTGATAAATATAATGTTATATCTAAAAAGTTCACTTAATGCTTTGTCTCACAATTTTGCTATGCAGATTTTACCAATAGTTATAACTCAATTTATCACTCAAAGGTCTTATAATTCTTGAATATTTGATAAACATTAAATTATTTGTTTTGAGCTGAAACTTTAACTTCACCTTCGTAAGCAACTTCTTTCGGTGATAAAGAATTTGGAATACTATTATATTGAGAAAGATAAGCTCTTAGTTCTTTCATGTGTTTTTCGTCATCATATTCCCATATACTTGTAACTTGATTTTTTTGATCAACATTTTGTATGACTTTCATATTGATTTTTAAATTGGTATTGTTTGATTCATTTGCAACTTTTTCACTCATTACAATAAACATATTTGCATGCTCAACACTTTGGAACGTTCTTACAGTTAGCCTTATAATTGACATAATTTATATCCTTTTTATTTCTTCTTAAACACCAAATTTGATAAGATTTTATATAATAAAAATTATTCAGTCTACAAATTGATCCATGAATTTAAAAATTTAATTTATTTTGATAAATATAAAATCATATTGAATTTTAATTAATAATATTAAAATATTACTAAAGCTAACAATAGTGAGTAGGATTAAATTTAATGTTAAAAATTATTATTTTTTTAGTTCTAATTTTTACAATCATCTATTTCGTAACAAATTTCATAATGTCTAAAAGACAAAACAGTCTTGTAAAGTTTATTATTCCTATTGCATTCACATTGATAATTGTTGGTATTTTATTTTTTATTTTACCTAGGTTTGGGCTAAACCCATTAATTCTCTTTCAAACTGTTATTTCTAAAATAATTCCATATCTTTCAATGTTTAGAGGCATTTTTTAAAGAATAACAAATAATTTATTAATGAACTATTAATTAACCATTAAATTCTTTTAACTGAGTTGCAAAAAAATCAAATAAATCTGTTAGAAAATAATTCAAAAAATGAATTATTCGTGTTCTCCACCTTTGTCATTTGGGTCTAATTCTATTCTTTTTCCACCTACATATATCGCGCGGCTCCTACTAGGTGTATAATAATTTCCAAAAAAACTAGGTTTTCTTTTTGCTGTTTCAAAGGTTAATACTGTAAAAGCAACTGCACCTAATAAAATCATATGCGCAATGGTTGTTATACCAAATAACCATATGCTAGTAAAATACATGGAAAATGCTACACACCACATTAAAGCTAATGCTTGCATTACTAAATGTCTTACGTGGGTATGAGGGATATTCTTAAGAGGGTTTATGTTATGATTCATAACAACATTCCAAGCGTCAAATATAATTTTTTTCATATATTTACCTAACTAAAAAAAATTTTTTAATTAATATATTGATTATTATATAAAGTCAAAAATAT
>CACCZR010000014.1 GCA_902550555.1 uncultured SAR116 cluster alpha proteobacterium
AGAGAATTTTAGAGTATAAATTACCCGGTCAAGTTATGCATGCAGGAGAAAGATTAAAGAAATACTCTCTTGAAGACGTTAAAACTGCAAAAGGTAATTAACTTATGTTTAATGAAGGAGCATTATCTGGGATCAAAGTTATTGATTTGACGAGAGTAATTTCTGGTCCATTTTGTACTTTATTATTGGCAGATATGGGAGCTGAAGTTATTAAAATTGAGCCACCAAAAGGAGATAATGTAAGAAATCAAGGTGAATTTGTAGATGGTTACAGTTCATACTTTGCTCAATTTAATAGAAATAAAAAATCTGTGGTCTTAGATTTATATCAAAATGAAGACAAAGAAAAATTAAAACTATTATTAAAAAATGCAGATGTGATTGTTGATAATTTTAGACCTGGTGTCCTTGCCAAAATGGGATTAGATAGTGAAACTTTAACTTCAATAAACCCTAGATTAATTCAAGCATCTGTAAATGGTTTTGGCAGTACTGGAAAATATAGTCAAAGACCAGCTTTTGATTTTATTGCGCAAGCTATTTCTGGCTTTATGTCATTAAATGGATCTGAAAAAACAGGGCCAGTAAGAACAGCGGCTCCAATTTCTGATTTAATTGCTGGTTTGTATTGTGCATTTGGAATTGTAACAGCAATTAATGCAAGGCATAATACAAAAAGGGGGCAAGTAGTTGAAACAAGTTTAACTTCTAGTTTAATATCTCTTATGGCTTATTTATCTGCAGAATATTTTGTAACAGATAAAACTCCAAAAAAATCTGGTAATGATCATCCAATTTTATCACCTTATGGTTTATTCAAGACAAAAGATGGTAATATTGCTATTGCTCCAGCAAATGACAAATTATGCGAAATTTTTTTAAGAACTTTAAATTTAGAATATTTACTTGAGGACGATCTTTACAAAACGAACTCTTTAAGAATGCTCAATAGAGATAAATTGAATGATATAATTAATCAAACAACAGCATTAAATACTACAGACTATTGGATTAAGAAATTAAATGAAAGTGGTTGTCCTGCTGGAAAAGTTTTAGACATGAAAGAAGCTTTGAATGATCAATTAGTTGAAGATACAGACATGGTTATAGTATCTGATGGGCCAGATGATAGAAAAATAAAAATGACAGGATTTCCAGTTAAATTATCAGATACTCCAGCTCAGTTATTTAGGTCTCCACCTAAGCTAGGAGAGCATACTGAAGAAATATTTTCTAAGATTAAAAATTAATTTTTGGAGTTATTAATGAATTTACAATATGAGACTATAAACTTTGAAGTTGTTGAAAATATTGCCATTATACGTCTCAATAGGCCAAATAGTTATAATTCTTTAAACGCAAAAATGGCAAAAGAACTTTTAGAAATTTCATATGAATGCGATACGAATAACAAAATTAGAGCAATTATATTAACAGGAGAAGGTGAAAAAGCATTTTGTGCTGGCGGTGATTTAAAATCCTTTTATGAAACTGGAAATATTGGAAAACATTTAAAAATGGTAACTCATGATCTCCATGGTGCTATAACAAAATTTTCAAGAATGAATGCTCCTTTAATAGTTGCGGTTAATGGGGTAGCTGCTGGTGCAGGATTGTCATTTGTTGGTTTTGCTGATTTAGCTATTGCAAAATCTAGTGCAACTTTTGTTTCAGCTTACACTAAGGCAGGCCTAACGCCTGATGGTTCTTCTAGTTATTATTTGCCAAGAATAATTGGTATTAGAAAATATCTTGAATTAGTTATGACAAATAAAGTTTTGTCCTCTGAAGAAGCTCTTGCGTGGGGTCTTTTAAATAAAGTATATGATGATAAAAATTTCTGGAGTGAAACACTTAAATTAGCTGATGATTTATCAAGGGGTCCAACATTAGCTTATGGAAAAACTAAAAGATTAGTACATAATTCACTGAATTCCACTTTAGAAACTCAAATGGAACTTGAAACAAAAATGATTTCTGAATCAGCAGAAACAAATGATGGTCAAAAGGGCATTCAATCTTTTCTTAAAAAAGAAAAACCTAATTTTGAAGGCAAATAATTATTTATGAAAATATTAGCTTTGAGAGGTGATGGTATTGGTCCTGAAATAGTGGATGCAACAATTAAAGTTTTGAAAACAATTTCTAAAAAATTTAATTTTAATTTAAATTTAATTTATTCAGACATTGGGTTCTCTTCTTTAAAAAAAAATAAAACTACTTTTCCAAATGAAATTTTGAAATTATGTAGTGAAGTAGATGGTATTATTTTAGGACCAGTGGATCATAATAATTATCCACCAAAAAGCGAAGGTGGATTAAATCCATCTAGTGAATTAAGAACTAAATTAAAATTATATTCTAATATTCGACCAGCTAAAGCATTCAAAGGTACTAAATGTATTTTAGACAAAATAGATCTAGTAATTGTTAGAGAAAATACAGAAGGTTTTTATGCTGATAGAAATATGTTTAGTGGAAATGGTGAATTAGAAATTGAAGAAGGAACTGGAATTTCAATTAGAAAAATTACAAAGAAAGCGTCAGAAAATATCGCAAAAAGAGGTTTTGAAATTGCAAAATTAATGAATAAAAATAAAAAAGTTAATGTTCATGCAATTCACAAGGCAAATGTTTTAAGGTTAACTGATGGTATTTTTTTAAATGCTTGTAGAAATATTTCAAAAAAATATTCAGAAATTAATTATCATGAAATGTTAGTCGATGCTGCAACTGCGCATATGGTTAGAAATCCAGAACAATTTGATGTTCTGATAACAACTAACATGTTTGGAGATATTTTATCAGATCTAGCCTCAGAACTTTCAGGATCATTAGGTCTTTCGGGTTCTTTGAACGTAGGTGATACAATACCTATGGCACAAGCTCAGCATGGTGCGGCAACTGATATTATGAATAAAGGTATTGCAAATCCAATATCTTTGATTTTCTCTACAGCTATGCTGTTAGATTGGTTAGGAAAGCAAAAAGGAGAGCAGATTTATATTAAAGCTAATCAATTAATTTTTAAAGTTGTAGAAAATATTTTAGAAGAAAATAAATATTTAACTCCTGATTTAGGAGGAAATACGTCTACAGAAAAATTAACTGATTATATTATTGAAAGGATAAAAAATCATGAATGATTTAAGATCCATACCAGCATATTTAATGAGAGGAGGAACCTCAAAAGGATTAATTTTTCATAAAAAAGATTTACCAAATGATAGAAATTTATTAACTGAATACTTATTAAAAATAATGGGTTCTCCTGATATAAGACAAATTAATGGAATAGGTGGAGGAACATCGGTAACAAGTAAAGTTTGTATAATATCTAAAAGTTTAGAAAAAAAAGTGGATATTGATTATTTTTTTGCTCAAGTTGAAGTGGATAGAAAGCATGTAGATTATGCTCCAACATGTGGAAATATGTTATCAGCTTTAGGTCCTTTTGCAATTGAAGAAGGTTTAGTAGAAACTCGTAATGAGATTACTCAAGTGAATGTAAAGTCAATAAACACTGATGCTTTAATTACTCTAGATGTTCCAACGCCAGATGGGAAATTAAAATATTCAGGTGATTTTAAAATTGATGGTGTACCAGGCACA
The DNA here is from genome assembly GCA_902550555.1 of uncultured SAR116 cluster alpha proteobacterium. Lineage (GTDB taxonomy): Bacteria > Pseudomonadota > Alphaproteobacteria > Puniceispirillales > Marisalimonadaceae > TMED54. Next base: position 3,613 of record CACCZR010000014.1, read on the forward strand.
GGTTCTCAAATATTAATGAATTTTAATAATCTAGAAGGTAAAATTACAGGCAATTTATTTCCAACAGGTAACATAGTGGATACTTTTGATGGGGTTAAAGTTACATGCTTTGATCTTGCAACTTGTATGATAATATGTGACGCCAAAGATTTTAATATTATTGGAAATGAGAGCTCAAAAGAATTAAATCGTAATAAACAACTTTTTGATAAAATTGAAAAAATTAGATTACTTGCTGGAAAGAAAATGGGCATGGGCGATGTCAAAGGAAAAGTTTTGCCTAAAGTCTCATTATTATCAAAAAGTGTTAATAACAATTCAATAGTTTCAAGATATTTTACTCCTTATTCATGTCATGAAACTCATGCGGTTACTGGAACTTGTTGTGTTGCATCTTCCTGTTTAATTCCTGGAACGGTTGGATTTAGATTATTAAATAAAAAGGATAGTTTTAATTGTAATACAGAAACTATTAAGATTGAGCATCCCATGGGTTTTATAGACTGTATAATTGTTCTTAATTCAAATTTTAAAAAAAATTTAGTTTCAAAAAAAGACTTGGTAAAATCATGTGGTATTTATAGAACATCTAGAATTTTAATGAAGGGTCAAGTTTATTTCTAAGAATTTAAATTTATATTGGTAAAATAATTTGAATTATTTTTTTAGTATATTTTTTGGTATAATTGGAGGTTTTGTAGCTTACAAAATTAACATTCCTCTTCCATGGATGTTAGGGCCATTATTTTTAATAGGTTTTTTGTGTTCCATTAAGGTTAAAATAACACTTCCTAAAAAACCACTTCCCTTATTTAGAGCTTTACTTGGATGTGTTATTGGTACTAATTTCACTGAAGAAATCTTTATTAATATCAATCAAATTGGCAAGTCATTGTTTTTTTTACCTATTTTTGTAATCATAATGATTTGTTGTACCTATTTTGTTTTAAAAATAATAATGAATTATGATAAAAAAACTTCTTTAATTGGATCTATGCCAGGAGGATTAAATGAAATGGTCCTTCTAGTATCTGAGATTGGTGGGAATGAAAGAATAGTAACTTTATTGAATACAACGAGAATTATTATAGTAGTTATAATTGTTTCAATTCTAACTCATTTATTTGCTAAAAATATCACAAATGAAACTTCTGAAGTTTTATATTTTTCGCATTTAGATGACTTGTTTTTTATTTTTTTAATTTCAATAATTGGCTTTTACATAGGAAAATTTTTATCTATTCCAGGATACTCTATAATTGCTCCTATGTTGTTTTCTAGTTTTTTGCATGGATTTGGTATAATAAATTTATCACCGAATATTATTTTGATTATTGTAATACAAATTTATCTAGGTTCAAATTTAGGCTTATATTTTAAAGATATTAAATTACAAGAATTTTTAGGACCCATCAAAGCTGGAGTTTTAAGTACGTTGATTTCTTTTATCCCACTCTGTTTATTTTTATATGTTTTAAATTTCTTGGGGCATGACCTTTTATCTTTAATTTTATCTTATGCACCAGGTGGACAAGCAGAGATGTGTATTCTTACATTATCTATTGGTGGAGATATTGTATTTATAAGTATACATCACGTGTTTAGAGTTTTTTTTGTAATATTTTTGGCAACTATTTTAAAAAAATATCTATTAAAAAGTTAACCTTCTTTAATTACAAATGTTTTAAAAACAGCATTGAATATGATTGGATCCTCTTCTTTACTTATTAAGAATTCATTCATAGAATCTCTTATAGCATTAAGAAATTTATTTCTATTGTCATTACCTAAGAATTCATTAGTTTTTCTTTTTTCAATTTCCTTCATGATAATATTACGAAAGTCAGGATCATATTCTTTTAAAAAATCACCTAGTTTTTCTCCCTCGTATGATGAGAAAGCAATTTCCATACTTAAATAATTATTTGAGCCACTTATATTTGAAACAAAAGATTTATTTGAGTTTGGTCCCATTCCTCCTATGTCATAATATGTAAGAGAGGGTACGATAACTTTCCCGTCTGGACCAATTTTAGGAACCTCTTTGTCACTTTCTATTCTTCCTAATTTAATAGCTTCATCCTTTGCAACTTCATAGATATCAATTTTTTCTTTTTTTGGTTCAAATTTAAATAAAAGTGAATTAGAGAAAAAGAAAAATAAAAAGGTAAGCGTGCTTGAAATTAAACCTAATCCAAATAGTAAAAGGTATTTTTTTTGAGTTATTAATGAAATCAGTCTTTTAAACATACTTTATCTTAATTAATCTTTAATTGATTTGTATATATCTCTTTCGATCCAAAATTTTTCAGCTAAATCATTAGCATCACCAATTCTTAGAGATAATCCTCTAATTATGGCTGACAACAGTGGGTCAGCTTCTTTCATTTTTTTTATTAATACATTTTCATGAATAATTTTGATTAAGCTTTTTTTTGTTGCAATTGCTGAGACTGTTCTTGGTGTTTTGATAATATGGCCAACTTCTCCAAATATTTCACCTTCTTGAAGTAACCCTAGCTCTAATCCATTTTTACTTAAAATTTTAACCTCTCCACTTTCAATTAAGTAGATAAAATCAGATAGATCATTGTGAGAGTATATAATATCACCTTCAGCAAATGTCTTTGTTTCGATTATTGACTTTTTCGACATGTTTTATACCGTAAGTGATTTTATTAATTAACGACTATAATAGCATTATTATTAATAAATTTTTTAAAAAATTAATTTTTAATTAATTTTTTTTAAAATAAGTCGTTTTTATAATATGGAAACAAACATTGATAATAAAAAAAATGAAGATTTTTTAGAAATTCTTCAAAATAAAGAAGGTTTAATTTCTAAAGTTGATCAAAAAGTCTTATTTATAACTACAGATAGTTGGTTGGCTCAGTTAGGTTCAAGAAAAAACAGTTAATTATCCTTTTGAAAAAGGAACAACATTTAAATTACTTTTACCATTATGGTAAATTTTATCTAATTCTCCTTTTACTACAAATTTATTGACAAAATCTCCAAATCTACCGAAATCTTCACCAGCATTTTGACCACCTTTAATATTATAATTTCCATTATAAAAATGTCTAACACTAGCTAGATCTCTTATAGCTGGTCCAATGACAACGTCATGATTTGAAAGTCTTTTAGCCATAATTGAATAATCTTTTTGACCAAATGGTATTTTATTTGGGCAAACTACTAGATGTGGATAAATTTGGTTATATCTCGCTTTAACTTTATCCATACTCTTAATAAAACTCTCAGTTGGAGCTAAATCAGCATTACTTAATGAGGTTGGTATTAATACACAATAGCTTTCACCAACTAAATTCCAGAGACGTTGTGAAGTTCCAGCTGGTGTGTCAATTATAACTATATGACCATTTTTAAAGCTATTTTGTTTTATGAATTGTTGGAGAAGTGCAATATTTGTATTTTCAAAAGCAGGGGTAATTGGAACAAATTCAATATTAATTTCAGGATTGCTAGCAGATAAAAATTCTGTTGTTGTTCTTTGTAAATCGGTATCAATTACAGTAATATTTTGAGGTGGTAATTTAGAGGCTAGAGCTCTTGCTAACATAATACTTAAAGTACTTTTTCCAACTCCACCTTTAACATTAGCAATGAATATAGATTTTGCACTTTCTTTATTAGAAAATTGATTCATTTATCAAACACTCTTTAATGAAATAATTAAATTTATTGCCTTATCGTACATTTCTTTTTCTTTTTGAATATTTATCAATTTTTTATCTAAACTATTTTTTCTAATTTCAAAGTCTTTCATTAAATTGTTTAGTTCATTAATTAAAACATTTTTTTCATTTTCAACAGACTTAAGCTTATTTATTATTTTGTTGATTTCAGTAAAATTTTCAAATAAATTATTGTTAATATCTTCTGATTGACGATCATCCATGGGATCGTCAGTTACATTAATATTAAGATTTTCAGAGGAGTTTAATTTTAATTCATCTTCACTACTGACAACCTCTTGTGGTAATTTTTTCCAACCACCTTTTCTAGTCAAAACGTTAACTTCATAATTATCCATACTATAAACCTATACTAAACTATCAAAATTGTCTATAAGTAATTGAAAACATATAATAATTAATAGTTGATATTTAATTTTGATCTTCTCTTTTGCATTTAAAACTAGTTTGACATTGTGGAGACGGTTGCATTACCGTTACATCTTTGCCCCTTAATTGTCTTCTAAATATACATTTATATCCATCTTTTTTGCCGTCTTTAAGGTTGATTTCAACTTTCTTTAACCGACATAATTCATATTTTTTATATTCTTTATCAATTGTTTGTGATTTACCATATATTTTACCGCTTCCAAAAGTTAATTGTGAATTTAAAACTGATAAAATTAGTACACTTAAAAATAAATATTTATTTCTCATGTTTCTCATCTTTTCCAGGTAAATAAGCTTTTCCTTGAATTGCTTTTGCACCAATTTTATCAAAAAAATCAGAATGTTCAGACAGAAACTTTTGAATTTTTGAATTAATTACATTTTCAGCATCTTCCTGAGTTTTTTCGTTAACATTAGCAATGCCATCAATAATCCAATGAACTTTATACATAATTAACCTCCAAGATTGTTGATTTTATTGAAAATCTTAATAGATTCTTTTTGAATTTCAAATAATCTTTGTTTTTCAATATTTTCAATCATTTCATCTCTTTTAATTTTAGCTGATTTTATGCCAAGGGCTACTGCAATATTGTACCATTTATAAGCATTTTCAAAATTTTGTTCAGGTGAAAGTTCTAGGTTCCATTTAGCAATTTGTACAATTGCTAGTTTGTCTCCAGCAAGAGCAGATTTGTTAAGAAATATTTTAATTTTTTCATTAATTTTTAGCTTATTTTCTTCATCTATTAAATCATTTAATTTATTTATAATATTTAAACTTTTTTTTAATCCACCAAGTTTAGATGTATTTGCCCAAAAATAAGACATTTCAAAATCTTGAGTGGTAATTTCTCCTGAATAGAGTATTTTTGCATAAAGTAATTGTGCTTCTGGCTTGTTTTTCTCAGAGAGGTCTTTAAGTCTATTTATTGCTTCGGTAAATTGTTTATTTCTTAAATGCTCATATACGTTTTCAAGATTATTATTATGATTATTACTATATGAATTATTTGATATTATTATAAGATAAAGAGTTAGCAGAAAGAAATGGATAATATTACTCATTTTCAAAAGTTTATCTCCCAGCCATCATTATTAATTGAAGTTGTACAACTCTAACTTTGAAGTTTGATTTACCTTTTTTTTCATAAACAACTATTTTAGGTCTTTTTGTGTCAGGTTTTTGAAATTCTAAAAACATGTCTTCAGGTAAAAAAACACCATTGTCGGACAATGTTTTCAATGGGTCTTTTTTAAAAATTTCTTTAAAATTTTCATCTATCCATGTTCTTGCTAATACTCTACCGAGTATCTCGGGTAAATATTTTTTGACTTCACTTCTATTTTCTAAAAAAATTTCATTATCAACCAGATCTAAAATTGAACTTTCATTATATTTAACGGGCAATTTTTCTTTTGCTTTAGTTGATACAATAAGTTCTTTGCTTTTGGATGCTGAAGACATAATAATAATTATTATTTCATATTTAACTTTTTTTCAAATTTTGTTTGAACATAATTTTGGTACATTAATTGCAAACTCAAGATATGTTAAATATCATTAAATCATCATTAAACGCAAATATGAGAGGAATCTCTCTAGTTTCAAACAATATTGCTAATAGTAATACGACCGCATTTAAAAAAAGCTATAGTAATTTTTCAGACATTTATTCTAAGAACATTAGTGATAATCCTAAAGGATTTTCTGGAATGGGGGTAATTAACGATGCTCCAAGAAAGCAGATGTTTCAAGGTCCCCTTAAGCAAACTGATGGTGCATTGGATCTAGCCGTAAGTGGATTAGGTTTTCTAACATTAGCAAGTGCAAATAATTCAGAAAATAGATTTTATACTAGAGATGGAAGCTTAGGTTTGTCAAGTAATGGTGAAGTAGTAAATCAGCAAGGTTTAAATCTTTTAGCACACCGAGTTGTAGCTGATGCAACATACAACCCGGCTATATTAGAAAAAGTAGTTATACCACCAAATAAAACAGATATATTGGGTAATAAAAGAATTCTTACAAACATAAATGTGTCATCAACAGGTGTTTTAAAAGCTATATATGGATTAGATGAAGAGGTAGTGATTGCTAAAATACCTCTAACTTCTTTTGAAAGTATGGAAGCTTTACAATCAGAAGGAAATAACCTTTTTAAACCCACAACTTTATCTGGCGAACCAATAATAGGAATAGCATTAGAAGAAAATATGGGTGAAATTATCCCAGGTTTTTTAGAGGGTTCTAATGTCGAAATAACAGATGAGTTAGTTAAAATGCTTAAATATCAACAAGCTTATTCAGGAAATTCAAGATTACTACAAACAGAGATTGATATTACAAAAAGACTAATTGATGGATAGAATTATAATAATGGCAAATTAATTTTATAATTTTTGATTGACGTAATTATTTCTTTTTTAATTTCTAGTACACCCTGATTATTAATTTTGAGATTTTCGGCAATATAGAGCTCAATTCTACCTGGTTTATCAAATTTCATTGAAAATAAAGTATGGAATTTTTGAAAAAAATGATCATCAGCAATTAAATTACCTTCCATAATCGCTCTATTGTGTTTGATTAACAGTTCTTGTTTCAAATTAGTATTTGAATTAACTAAAAATAAATCACATCTGCCTTTATAAACATTTAATAAACTGCAAGACAAGTTATAGTATAAAATATTTGGGTTGTTATCGAATCTAATCTCAACTGATTGAATTTGCATTTCTAGTTTATTCATCATTTGAATTTAATTCATCTTTAATTTTTGATCTTATTAATGCTAAAGCTGAGGATTTAATTTGTGAAACTCTCCCTGTAGAAATATCTAAAACTTTAGCTATTTCATAAATATTTAACTCCTCAACATAATAAAGTTGAATAAGCAAAGCTTGTTTTTCATTTAATACAGATAGAGACTTTTTTAAAATTTCTTTTAACTCTTTATTACTTATATTTTGTTCAGGGTTATCATCTTTGCTGGCAAACCAATACGAAAATTCATCGTAAATATCATCAATATTTTTAATAGTACTTGCTTGAAAAGCCGCTTCCCATTCTAAATATTTACTGTGTTCAAGGTTAATTTCTTTTGCAATTTCCATACTGTCTGGTTCTCTGCCGAGTTTCTTAATTAAATTTTGAGTTGCATTTTCAGCTACCTTTTTTACTTTTATTGTTGACCTGCATAAACTAGAATTTTTCCTTAAATAATCTAATATTTCACCTCTAATTCTTAAATTTGCATAAGAAGAAAAAGAAGCATCTTTTACAGGTTTATAATTTTGTGCAGCATTAATTAATCCTACCATTCCAATTTGAATTAAATCTTCAATATCGATTATTGATTGAACTCTTCCATGTAAGTGCCATGCAATTTTTTTTACTAAATCGTAATGGCTCTTAATTAAATCTTCAACAGAAGGATTGGAAATTTTTTGATAATTATTCATTTCACTCTTCAAAAAATTTTATGCTTTTATTTTTATTTGATTTAAGATTTTTTAAATTTTTACATATATTTTGAAAATATTCTGTTTCTTTAATATTTTCATTATTAATTATTGGTTTTCTTGATAAAATTGATTGTTTTATTATTTTTGAGTTATTTAAAGAACCCAGATATGATAATTTAATATCTAAGAACTTAGTAGATATTGATCTGAATTTTTCAAAATGGTTTTTTGCTTGCAAATCGTTACTGCTCATATTCCAAACGATACCAAAATTATCTAATTTTTCATCTAAATAACTCGCTTTTACTAAACTATAAGCGTCGGCGAAGCTAGTTGGCTCGCTAACCAAAACAGTAATTATTTTGTTTGCAGCTGACATGAACGAAATGGAAGATGTATCTGCTCCAGCACCAATATCGATTATCATGTAATCATAAGTTTTCTTAAGATCGTTAAAACTTTTAATGATGTTATATCTCTCTGAACTTTCAAGGTTTAGTAAAGAATGTACAGCACTTCCTCCAGATATAAAATCCAAATTTTTATTAATTTTATAAGAAATTTTACTAATTGGAATTTTTTTGCTAATAAAATCATCTAAACTTTTTTCTGGATTTACTCCCAATACTAAATGAGCATTTGCCATTCCCAAATCTGCGTCTAATAGCAAAGTTTTATTTCCATTTTTGGCTAATGTTAGAGCAATATTTACAGCAATAGTTGTTTTGCCTACTCCACCTTTACCACTTGATACAGCAATACTTTCAGTCATACATTTACCTTATTATTAAGTATTAATTAATTTTCTTTCATATATTGTGCCAAAATCTGGCTATTTGCAAAAGCAATTGAATCTATTATATCATTTGTTCCAGATAATAATCCTAATTTACAATCTAAATCATTATACATAGAAAAATCGCAAGAATTTATCATTATCTCATCTAATTTAGTTAAAACATGTACCGGCTGTAATCCAAAAAGATAACTCATCTGGTTTTCTAAGCTTTTAAAATTTATTCCAGATTGAATGACATTTAATAGTAAATCCCTATTTTTTGAGAGTTTAATTTTAAAATAATTATTAAAATTTTTATCTGTCATATAATCTCTAGGTATATCAACAATATTTATTTTATTTTGATTTTCTAACAAATATTTATCTAAATCATCTATTTCTGAAAAAGAGTTTACATTTAAATTCAAAACTCTTCCAAAATTAAATAAATTAGAAATTTTATTTGGTGATGTCTTACCAAGGCTTACTAAAGCTATATTATTATTGTGAGGTGATATTGCTTGATCAAGAAAATAAGAAGCAACTTTTGCACACATTGTTGTTTTTCCTGCACCAGTTAGTCCAGTAATAAAAATAGATTTAGAATTTAATAATTTATCTTTTAAATCATATGTAAGTTTATCAGACAAACCGCTATAAAAGTTGTTTATTGATCTTGGAAGTTCTTGTTCGTTTAAGTGTTCAAAAATATTATTTATAGTCTTTTTTGAATAACCTTTTTTTAGAAGTTTTATAAAATTAGTATCACTAATATGACTATTTAAAGAAGTTAAGTCAGTAATAATACTCTTATCCAAAATTGATTTAATTTCAGACTTAAAATTATCAAAATCAGCCATAGAAATAGAATTTTTTTCATCTAGTAATTTATCATCATTTTTATTATTGATAGTGTGATTAATTTTTTTGTCAGAATTATTCTCAGACAAAGGAACATTTGTAAAAAGCTCTTTAAAGCTTGGTTTTTTTTGATTTTTTTTATTTGATTTTAAAATATCTTTAATATCGTTTGATCCAATGATTTCAATTTTTTCACCCATTTTTTTTGTAGATAAAATAACTGCATCTTGTCCTAAAACTCTTGCAATTTCATCCATTGCAGTCATGCTATCATCTGATAAGACTTTATGTTGTGTCATTTTGATTTCTCCATAATTTAACTTGTTTCTTCTTGATCTAGATTAATAGTTGCCACCACTTCAATTTTTTTGTCATCAGGAAGTTCCGTAAAAGACAGTACATCTATATTGTCAACATGCTGTCTTAACATTAATGATATATCTTTTCTAATTGCTGGGGCTGTTATTAAAACAGGTTTTTTGTTTTCACTTTGTAATTTTTCTACAGCATTATTAATTGAACTTACTATTCTTTGAATTAGACTTGGTTCTAATATCAAACCATTTTCTCCTGATTGATTAGCAATATTTAAAATCATTTGTTCTAAATTTCCTGAAAATGTTATTATTGGCAATGGTTGATTTAATGGAGCTAAATTCTGAATTAATAAACCAACTACAGTAGGTCTTATAATTTCTGCTAGTTCAAAAGGCGATAGATTTTTGTTATTTATAGACGATAATTTTTCTAGAATTTTTCTTAAGTCATTAATTGGTATTCTTTCTGATAGTAAAGTTTTAAGAACAGTAGTTAAAATATTTAATGGAAAAATTTTAGGAACAGTTAAGGACACTAATTGAGGTGATGTCTTGCTTAGATTGTCAAGTAAAGATTGCACATCATCCTGTCCAATCAACTCACTAGAATACTTATTTAATACTTGATTTAAATGTGTTGCAATAACAGCTTCCGGTTCAACTACCATGTAACCTAAACTTTCAGCTTTTGAAAGTTCATGTTTTTCTATCCAAGTAGAGTCCATTTTAAAACTAGGGTCTTTAACATTTATGCCTTCAATTTTGGTTTGTGAATTATCACTTGGAATTGCCAATAGTAAATTTGGATAAATCTTGTCTTCACCAACAATAGTTTGTCCTATTCTAATTCTATATGTGTTAGAATCTAAAGTTAAATCATCTCTAACTCTAACTTGTGGAATAATAAATCCAAGTTCCTTTGATAATTGTTTTCTTACTCCAGTTATTCTTGAAATTAAAGGTCCCTCATTATTGTCATCAACTAATTGTATGAGCCCATAACCTAGCTGCATAGAAATCTGAGAATTATCAGATATTTCATCTAGGTCAATATTATTTGATTCAGGCTGATCTAAAACAGGCTTCCCGTCTTCAGATAATATTACATCTTCTGTTTCTTTTTCTAATTTATTTTTATATAAATAATACCATATTAAAAGCGATAAAACTGAGGCAATTAAAAATAAAAAGTTTGGCATTCCAGGTATCATTCCAATTAAAAATAGAACTGCTGAACTTGGCAACCAAGCTTCTTTAATTCCTATTTGTGAACCTATTTGTTCTGATAAATCATGATTTGAAGATATTCTTGTAACAATTATTGCAGTAGATATGGCTAATAATAAAGATGGAATTTGAGCAACTAAACCGTCACCAACAGACAATATTATGTAATTTTCTGCAGCTGTGGATAATGGTAAATCATGTTGTGCTAAACCTATAGTAAGACCACCAATAATATTTATTAACAAAATTAAAATTCCAGCTATAGCATCTCCTTTAACAAATTTTGATGCACCATCCATAGCACCATAAAAATCCGCTTCTTTTGCAATTTCTTCTCTTCTATTTTTTGCATCCTCACTTGTTAGTAAACCGGCATTTAAATCTGCATCAATTGCCATTTGTTTTCCTGGCATCGCATCTAAGGTAAATCTTGCAGATACTTCAGAAACTCTTCCAGCACCTTTTGTAACAACAACTAAATTAATTATGATTAAAATCGCAAATACAAATATCCCAACAACATAATTACCAGCAATAACAAATGATCCAAATGCTTCTATCACCTTTCCAGCAGCCTCTGGTCCTGTATGACCTTGACTTAAAACTATTCTTGTAGAAGCTACATTAAGGCCTAATCTTAATATTGTTGCGAATAATAAAACAGTTGGAAAACTTGAAAAATCTAATGGTCTAAAAGTATGCAATGCGACCATTAATATTAGTAGAGACAATAATATATTACTTGTAAAAAAAACATCTAGAAGGAAAGATGGCAATGGTATGACCATCATTACAATTAAAACTAAAATTCCTAAAGGCAAAGCTAAAGACTTTAGTTTGCTAATTGCCAAAAATTGTTGCGATATATTTTGTGTTGTCAAATTCATGACATTTCCTGATTAAATTTATTCAATAAAAACATATATTTAAAATCTCAATAATTTATAACTTTTAAGTATTGAACAAGAAGCAAGAATGATGCCAATCAAATAAATTTAAATTATTGTTTAAATTTTTTTAAATCGTAGTTGGCATAAAATATGCAAACCACCTATAAATTAGGAGATAAAGATGAAATTTTTTAACCATATTAAAATTTTTATTCCACTTTGTTTTATATCATTATCTGGTTGTATACAAAGTTTTGATGATTTAAAGATGTCAAAAAATAACTCTATTAATATTGATAAGAATACAAATGGAATTGTTGCTTTAAAAGAGGTTTTTGATAGCTCAGTTGAGAAAATACCAACTTTAACTGCAGTAGGTTATGCTGTTGTTTCTAGTCAGCCTGGTAGAACTCAAGCTCAAAAAAGATTAATGGCTATAAGGTCATCAAGAATGTCAGCTATGAGAGAGTTAGCTGAACAAATTCATGGTATTCAAGTTGACTCAAATACTACTGTAATCGATTTAATGGTACAAAATGATACATTTAGAGCTGTTGTAAAAGGTGTTATAAGAGGTGCAAAGACTGTTAGAATAAACCCAACTGGCAATGATACATATGAAACAGTTCTTGAAATTGATAGAGATATGATGATGGCATTATTAAGAAATGCTAGAAGATCTTAATTTATGTTAAAATTAACTAAAATTTTCATTATTTTAAAATTGATATTGCTATCTTCTTATGCATTTTCTTATCAAGATTTTAATATTTTAAAGGCTGAGGTTACGGGAAGATCTGTTATCTTAGATAATAATATTGAAAAAGCTAGAAGATTAGCGCTTGAAGATGCTTTGTATCTCTCATCATTAAAAGGTGGAGCATTTGTTGATGGCTTTTCGAGTGTATCAAAAAATACAATCATCAATGATCAGTCAATAATAAAATCTGATTCTAAAATTTTGGATTTTAAGATCTTAGAAGAAAATAAAAATAATGATCATTATGAAATTAAATTACTTGCCATTATTGGCGGTAAGAATAACTCGTTTCAATGTAAAGAAAAACCAATTAATATTTCAGTATTCAAACCAAAATTAATTTTTAATCATTCACTTCCTTCTTTTGTAATAAGATCAATGTATGAGTGGAATGATTTTTTTATAGAAAAAATGGAAAAAAATAATCAAATCAATTTAAAAAAATATGACACCTTTGAACTAGATAAAATTATAAAATCTTCTAATAATGTTGAATATGATTACTCATCAAATGTAAATGGGATTCCTTTAATTGATCATGGTGAGTATCTTGTTGCACCAGTATATAAAGTTGAACCTATTAATTCATATAAGCAAGTAGAAAATCCTTATGATTTAGCAAAATATTCAATAGAATTAAATTTTTTTAAAGGACCAAATTATAGATTTTTTAAAACTTTCGTAATAGATAAAGAATTTCAAAATAGATATCAAAGTAATTTTCAACTTATTTCTGCATTAACAAGTAAAAGTAAAAAAGAGGTTAACTCAGACGTTATTTCAAGCATAAATGATGGAATAATTGAAATGACAAAAACATTTAATTGTATGCCAATCGAAGCAAATCTTAAATTGTTAAATAACTCACTATATATTGATTTAGGAGAAAATCATGGTTTAAGAAATAGACAAATTGGCATCATTAAAAAAAATTATCAAAGTGGTTTAAACTCAAATTTAGATACAACTGTTTTGTTTATTTCTGAAATAAATGAAAATAGAAGTAAATTAGTACCTTTAAATGACAAAGTTAAGATATCTGAATTAGATAGAATGAAAATACAATTTATAGAGTAAGATATGAAAAACAACATTAAACTTTCATTAATATTAATCTGTCTACAACTTGTTACAAACACCGTTTCAAGTGAACCTTTTGTTGTTCTTGAATATAGAAATAACGATACCAAATCACTTGAAAAGTCAAATAATCCATTTTTAAATAATCAAAACTTTTCAAAGAAATATAAAGTAAAGAAAAATGAAACATTATCAGAGATAATTTTAAAAAACTACGGAGTTAAAAACTTTAATATAGATATTTTAAGTTTATCAATTGTTCATTTTAATAAACATGCATTTGTTAGAAAAAATCCTAATTTCTTATATGCAAATAAAACTCTTTATCTTCCAAGTGTATTAGAAATAAAAAATTTGTTATTAAAAGCTAAACCAAGAGATAAAGAATATCCCAAAGATGAAAAACATATTTATTTTTTTGGAGGATAAATTGAGTAAAAAATTTCTGATAATCAAACTATTTATCTTAATTACAATTTTTTTTCCAAAAAATCTTTTTGCTTTATCTGGAAAAGAGATTAATAGTTACATCAAGCAATGGCTTGCATCTGAAGGAATAAAATCTAATCCTCGATTTTCTCCGAAAAAAAAATTACCTGATTGTAATCAAAATATTTCATATCAGAAACACAATGGTAACTTTGAATTAATAAAGGTTACTTGCAATAAACAGGACTCTTGGACAATATTTGTTAAAACCTATGCAAAAAACTCAACACAAAAAAAATTGAGATTGTCAAAAATCAATCAAATACTCGTATTGAATAAATCAATTGAAAAAGGAAAATATATAAAAAAAAATGATCTTGTTTTTATAAATAGTCTTAGAAAGAATGTTTTTTATCATAAAAAAGAGGAGTTAATTGGTAGAAAACTTAAGCAGAATTTAAGAAAAGGTCAATATATACAACCTCGACATCTTTTTGAGAAATACTCTGTTAATGAAGGTGATCCAGTAGTTATTGTTTCAAAATTAAAAAATGCTGTGATTAGCACTAGTGGAATTGCCCTGAAATCAGCTAATGTTGGGGATGTTTTAGAAGTTAAAAATGCTAGAAGTGGTATAATTATTAAGGGAATTTTAAATAAAAATAAAAAAATTAATGTTTTTTTCTAAAATAGTTAAAATGTATGTCGTATATGAAAATGTGGAGATCTAATAATGGTTGATAAAATTACAAATAGTATAATAAATTTAGAGAGTAAAACTTCTAAAAATTCAGCTAAAGTAAATGTTTCTGTAGAAAAGGCTAAAAATTATGGAAGTGAAAACTCTGCAGATATTAAGATAGAACAAAAAAATATCATAAGTGATCTAGCATCTAGTGCACCTATAGATCATGACAAAGTGTCGAGTATTAAAAAAGCTATTTCTTCTGGCAATTATCCACTAGATTTAGATAAAATATCAGACGCTTTAATGGATGCATATAACGATATGAAATCTTAATTTATAATTGCTTTAAATGAATTTTACTAATAAATTAAATGATACACTAACTTCATTAGATAAATTAGATAATCTAATAACTAATGACAATAATAAAAACCAATTGAAGAAACATTTATTATCTTTGTCAGACGATTTAGCAAAATATAGAGATATTCATGAAAAAAATACAATTTTTGACGGTGATGATATTAAATCAAACATTCAAGATGTTTTAAAAAAAATCAATGAAATTGAAATTAGTGTTAGAAATAAATTAATTATCACTGAGAAATACAACTCATATTTAAATTCTTAATAATTTAGTAGTAATTTTTAATTATATTTTTATTATAAATTCATGTATTTGAATTTTATTCTTCAAAATTTTGAACTAATTGTTATCTCAATATTTTTAATTATTACAATATCTACAATCTGTATTTTATTTGTACAAAATAACTTTATTAAAAATACCAGTAATAAAATTGAGAATTATAATGATATGATAAAAAAAAATAATTCTGAACTAGCTGAATATATTAACACTTTGTCTAAAATAACAGAAAGTAATAAACAAAAATTAGACGAGTTAATAATTGACATATCCAATATGGAAAAAAAATTATCTAATTTTAATACTATAAAAGGCAATGATGATATTTTAACTTTAGCTATTGATTTAGTTCGTTCTGGGAGTTCAAAAGAAGATATTAAAAGTAAAACTGGTCTAAGTGATAGTGAAATAGAAACTATTTATGCCTATCATAAAAATGTAAAAAATTAATTATGAAATAATTGCGGCTTTACCTGATTCAATTAATTTTTTTGAATCCTCTTCAGTCACATCAATTTGAATGCCCTCAGGAAACCTAACTCCATTTACTTCTGTACTCTCTTTCATAATTACTCTGATCCATGTTTCAGAGTTACTTTTTTCATTTTTTTCTGTATCATTTTTAGTAATTTCTTCTTTTTTATCTTCAGAAGGTTGTGTAATTTTCTTTATTTTATTATCTTCTTTATAAATTAGTTCTATTCTTTTCCTTATAGTTTCAACTCTTGATGCTAATAAAACTATTCTTTTGACTGGGTCTTTTTCAACATCAAACAATTGGTCTAATTTTTTAGAAATATTTTCCAATTTTTCATTTTGAAATTGCTCCAAAAATGAATTCCTAACTTGAAGAATAGAGGGTGCTAAAGTTTCCATAAATTACATTACGACACAGTTTCAAAATTGTTTGGCATTATATTTGCAAATAATATCTGAATTAGGATATGAACATGGATTCAATAAAAAAACAACTTACTTTTTTTGGAAGTGCATTAAATATTAGAAATAGAAGAAATGATATTATTGCTTCTAACATAGCAAATTCTGCTACGCCTAATTATAAAGCTAGAGATATAAATTTTCTAGATGAATTTAAAAAAGTGACAAATACTGGTGATATTAAAACCACTCACACCAATCATATCCCTACAAAAAATTACAATATATCTGGTAAGGCATTTTATAGAGATCCTGTAATAGCTTCTTTAGATGGGAATACTGTAGAATTATCAGTTGAACAAATGCAATTTGCTGAAAATACCATGAGATATCAAACTACATTAAAATTTTTAAATGGTAAAATTACCAAGATGTTATCTGCGATAAGAGGCGAATGATGAAAATAAAAAATATATTTGATATTGCAGGTAGGGCAATGGCTGCACAGATGGTAAGACTTAATACTATTTCATCTAATTTAGCCAATGCTGGAGCTACTACTGGAGATCCAGAAACAGTATATAAACCTCTTAAACCAGAATTTAAAACACAATATAGTGAAAATGTAAAAAAGAACGGTATCTCAACAGTTAATGTATCAAAAGTTGTAGAACTTAAAAGAGATCCATTTAAGTTTTTTGATCCTAATCATCCATTGGCTGATGGAGATGGTTATATTTATAAAGCACCAATAAATGTCGAGGAAGAGATGGTCGACATGATGGATGCTTCAAGACAATATCAAAACAATGTTGAAGTAGTAACAACGCTAAAAGCATTAACTTTAAAGACAATAAATTTAGGAAAATAAAAGGGTAAAAAATGTCTGAAATTTCTTCAAATCAATCATTAAATAAAATATTAGACCAGTTGGGTATTAATAAAACAAAAGATAAATTTGCTCCAAGAGAAGTAAAAGATCAGTTGGGTCAAGAGGATTTTTTAAAATTAATGACTGTTCAACTTCAGAACCAGGACCCTTTTGCACCAGTTGATAATGCTGACTTCATTGCTCAAATGGCTCAATTTTCTACTGTTACTGGGATCACTCAGATGGGTGAAACTATGAAGAATGTAAATAATCAATTATCTGAATTAAGAATTGCTTCAGCAACCCAATTAATGGGACATTCAGTATTAGTTCCTGGAAAATTGGCAAGACCAAATCATGAAGGAATTATAAGTGGCGTAGTGGATTTACCAAAAACAGCATCTAATTTAAAAATTATTTTTGAAAGCATGGAAGGTGAAGTCCTTCATGAAGAAAATTTAGGTCCACAAGTTGCTGGACTAGTGGGATTTCAATGGAAAGATCTACCAAAAGATATGATTGAGAGTAAAAAGCAAATAATGATCAAAGCATTTACTGGTAACCAAGGTGATGCAGATCAATTATCAACAAAAGTTTTTGCAAAAGTTGAAGGGACATCCAAAACTGATAATGGCTATATGCTTGAAGTTGAAGATTATGGATCAGTTGACCCATCACAAGTAGTAAGATTTAAGAATTAATTTATAGTTTAAGGAGAAACAAAAATGTCGTTTTATACCGCTTTAACAGGTTTGAATGGATCTCAGGCTGACATCTCAGCAACTTCTAACAACATAGCAAACGTTGCGACTACAGGTTATAAGAGAAGTAAAGCTGAATTTGGTGATATTTTTGCGACTTCACCACTTCAAAATGCATCATCATCAATTGGTTCTGGTACTATTTTGAAAGGTATTAAGCAGCAGTTTACTCAAGGAAACGTAACATCTTCACTTAACGCCCTTGACTTGGCTATATCTGGTCAGGGTTTCTTTGCATTGAGACCTTCTCTTACAACTAACCAAACTGTTTATACTCGAAACGGATCTTTTTCAGTTAATAACGACAGATTTGTTGTTGACTCTGCAGGGCAGTATGTTTTGGCACTTCCTGTGTCTAATGACGGATCTGTTCAGGGTGGTGAAATATCAGATGCTAAACCATTGAAACTTGAACTTGAAGCTGGTGAAGCAAAGGCTACTAAAAATTTAGCATTATCTGTGAATTTACCTGCGTCTTCAACTGTATTTGCAAATGCAGATGATTTTGATCCATCAAATCCTGAAACTTTTAATTCATCAACATCTGTAACTATTTTTGATAATTTAGGTAATCCAGTAATTGCAACAGCATTTTTTATAAAAACTCAAGCAGCGTCTGGTGATAATGTTACACATAAATATCAAACTAAATTTATTGTTGATGGTAGGGAAGTTGAGCCATCTTTAACAGAAGCTATTTCTCCTACAGGGCAAACACTAGTTGTTGATCGATTTGGACAAATTATACCTATAAATGAGAAACCACAAATTATTTCTGTTGCACAGACACAACCTCTTTTTTTCCTAGATGATTTAGCGAATAAGACAACTTCAAAAGCTGCAACAATATCAAATAAAGTTTTAGAAGATGCTGCATTTACTACAACTGCACCTTCGATAAATATAGTAACTGATCCATTGCAGTACTATACTACTTATGAAGCAAACCCAACACTCAATAAATCAACATATTGGGGTAAAGATTTTCTCACTGTAAGAGTTGATGATACAACTGGTAGTGCGGCTTTTAAGAGTATTGATATAAGACCAGGATCTTATACAGCTGCGTCTTTAGCTAAAGAAGTTCAAAGAGCTATAAATGAAGGATTAGGAGATGATTCCAAACTTTCAATTGATCCAGTAACAGATGGTAATTTTTCTATTCAATTTAACCAATTAGATAATAACGACGAACTTCAAACACTTTCTGCAATTAAGGTCGACTTAATGAAAGATAGTTTTGTTACTGAAGATTTATTTAGTTCAACAAGCGGCATCGAAAATGTCGCGTCACCAAATTTTGAAAGACAGCAATTTTTAGCTCACGCTCAATTAAGAATTAATGATGCATTGAACAGAGCGGCTGTTTCTGCAGATGGAGCTACAAATAATGCATCAACTTATGGTGTTAGTTCTTCACTTTTTGCTAGAGCAACAGGTACCAAATTAACTGGTGCGATAAAAGAAACAGAGGTTCTCAGTTTTAATTATAAACAACCCGCGACAGACTTAACTGATGAAAATTCAGTAACTAATGAAGAAAAGTTTTTACTTCACAGTTACTATAATAATTCTCCAGTATTAAAAGTTTTTGAAAATTCTTTAGATGTTAAAGCTGTTAGTGGTAACACAATGGTACAAGATGCTAGTGGAACTCTAAAAGTTTATGTAAATGATCCCAACAGTACAATTTCTTCAACAACTTTCCCAACTGAAGTTTACATAGCTGGAGAATTTGACACTACAACATCCACAGTCAACAATTTAAAATATAACGGTGCAAAATTTTCAGTTTCAAGTGCTGGGGTTGATGCAAGTGGTAATACTTTTTTAAATTTAAAATCTGATTCAACGTCTGCTATAAATATCACTGATACAAAAATAAAAATTCTTCATACTGCTGCTAAAGATGTAGATGCTTATTTTGAGGGTGGTACTGATGTTTTTGATAATCAGACAGAGCATTTTGGAAGTAATAGAATTGTATTAAAAGAATTAAATAAACATGCTTATTTAAATAAGAATGTTAAACAGGCTAATACACTTCTTAACGGAGCAATTAATAACTCACAAACTACCATAACAGTTGATACAACTGCAGGTTTTCCAACTTCAGGTACTTTATTAATAGGTACTGAAGAAATGACTTATTCTGGAATAACATCTACAACTTTTACTGGAGTTACTAGAAATACGAATACTGTAGGTGCAGCCGCTGCATTGGATGATGCAGCGGTAAAATTAGCATCATTTTCTGATGATATTTTTTCAAGTTTTAGAGATGAACTAAGAAATACTACTCCAACTGCAGCAGCTATGCCTTCAGCAGGAGATGTATTCAATGTGCGCTCAACAGCAGGTTTCCCAGATACTGGAACGATATTAGTTGGTAGTGAAAAAATGACTTATACCGCAAAAACTGATACATCATTTACAATTGGTGCAAAAGCACAAGATGGCACCTCTACATTTGCAATTCCTCAAGGCGCTTTATATTTAGCTTCTGGTACATTAGCTGCAACTACGAACACTATTACAATAAATACAATTGGCAATGGACCTTTCCCTGAATCAGGTACATTATTATTGACAGATAACAGTGCTGGTACAACTGAACAAGTAACCTATACAAGTATTACTGTTACAACTCCAAGTGGACAATTGCCGCAACCTTCAGCTAATGATACTACATCAACTGTCACTTTTAATGGTGTATCTCGTGGAGTAAATGGTACAACAGCTCTAGCAACTTTAGTTGATGGTGATTCGATTAAATTACTGCCTGAAATTAGCTTAGTTGAAAGTGTTGAATCTATGGGTCTTGAACAAAGGCATACAACTGTAAGTTCAACAATTAATGATTCTGTTACTTCAGTAACGGTTGCTTCCACAGAAGGTTTTGAAGATAGCGGATTTATTAGAATTGGAACAGAAGTTATAGCCTACACTGGTAAGACAGCAACATCTTTTACTGGTTTGTCAAGAGGTGTGGCGGGCACTACTGCAGCTGGACACTCTGCGACAGCCAATATTTTTCAAGAGATTGGAATAACTGACGATTGGGTTGATGAGAATGATCCTGCTCTTAAAATTACGTATGATTCTTCTGGACAACATTTTAGTTTACAAGGTGTTCCATCGAAAATTGGAACATCTACCTCAAGTAAAATGTTTTCATTTTCTGCATTTGCACCTGGAGAGGGCACAGGAGCTAACGCCCTTGGATTAAAAACCTTAGCAAATAAGGCAACTGCTAATATAGGAGGTGGTGCAGTTTTAAAAGCCGAATCAGTTGTATTTAATGGAGACCAGATTGCAGCTGATACACAAAGAGCTTTTGGTGTGGAGGTTTCTTACAATAACTTGACAAGAAAGTTTGATATTTCAAGTGGAACTACTGGTGAAAATATACCTGCTAACTCAGCTGTAGGCGTTGGTGATGCAGGACAGTCTTCTTCAAATATTGAAATTGGTAGACTTGCAATTGTTGATGGTGTGGCGACTGCTGCTACCGCTGGAACTGGTGGAACGAATGCCTTGTTAGGTGTAAATGCTACTACTGCAGTGTCAACCGCAGCAGGTGAGGGTGCAGGTAAAGGGTTAAAATCTACGGCAGCTGTGTTAACAGGAAAAACATCAAACGAAGACTTATCTGAAGATTTCTTCTTATCCTCAGCAGCTGAAGAAACTATTTTTGTTGTCAACGTAAATGACATTACTGCTGCTATTAAGGTACCTGAAGGAGTATACAACGGAACCCAATTAGCTACAGCCCTTCAGGAAAGAATTAATCAGATGGAAGATAGTACTGGTAACACAGTTAACGGTGTAACTGTTGTTTATGATACTGTATCAAATGCATTTAATTTTACTACTGGTACCACGGGTGCAAAAAGTAAAATATTTGTGTCAGGAAGTGCAAGACTAGGCTTAGATAATTTAGAATTACAGACTGGTTCAACACCTTCTTTTGTAAATATGGCTAACGCAACAGCTAAATCAGCAACTGGACAGTCACTATTTGTTAACGATTCAGGAACAACAACAACATTAGCTCCTGACAGCGCTTGGACACCTACTACTAATGGTACTTTTGCTAAAGTCTATTTAAGACCTGGAGAATTAACTTTTGATACACAGGGAAATTTAGTAAGTCCAATTCAAAAAGTTGGTTATAAAGGTGACTTTGCAGCAAATGCAGATTTAGATCAGTCTGCATTATCTATCGATCTCGATTTAAATTTTAATGGATCTACTCAATTCGCATCAGATTTTAATGTAAGATCTGTAACTCAAGATGGACAGACTGTTGGTAAACTTGATGGTTTAGATGTAGCATCTAACGGATTAGTGAGTGCTAACTATACAAACGGTTTGAACATAGCGCTTGGAAGATTGGTAACTGTTAATTTTAATAACCAAAATGGTTTAAAGCAGATTGGTAACGCTACATATGTGGAAACATCAGTATCTGGTGTTGCAAATGTTGGTGAAGCTGGTGCTGATGGTTATGGTACAATTCTTTCAGGTTCTTTAGAAAGATCAAATGTGGATATTACTGAGGAGCTTGTAAACTTAATTACAGCCCAAAGAAACTTTCAGGCTAATGCTAAAACCATTGAAACTAATACAACTTTAACTCAGGCAATTATTCAAATTAGAGCATAAATAGAAAAGGGTTTGATAAATGGATAAAAGTATATTCACAGCTTTAAATAGCATGCAGATTTTGAAAAACAATCAATCTGTTACTTCTCAAAATTTATCAAACACAAATGTACCTGGTTTTAAAAAGGATATACATGCTAATTTTGGATCATTATACCTTGATAGAGAAAAGGGGATAGATCCAAGAGTTTATGCTTTAAGTGATGTTGGTGCATTTGACAATAGCCAAGGAGCTCTAAATCCTACAGAGAGACCTTTAGATTTATCAATTGATGGAGATGGTTTTTTTATAGTTAATCCTAAAAATGGAAATCAAGCTTTATCAAGAAGAGGGGATTTAAAAATTGATGAAAATCGAATTTTAATTGATAATACAGGTGCTCAAATTTTGTCAGTAGATTTAGAACCTATTGAAGTACCTCCATTTCAGAAAATTTCAATTGCAAAAGATGGAGTGATTTCCATTCAACCTTTAAATGCTGAGCCTGGGCAAGAAGTTATAGTTGGACAAATTGGTACAACAAGAGGTACAGAAAATGTAAAGCTAGTTAAATCTTTAGATGGTTATATTAGAACGGAAGAAGGTGGTGTGCCCGAGCCAGATCAGTTGTCTACTGTTGTTTCTGGGTTTTTGGAGAGCTCAAATGTTAGAAGTGTAGATCAATTGGTTGCTGGAATAGAGCAAGCAAGAGCTTATGAAATAAACGTTAAATTCATAACCACTGCAAAAGAACTTGATGAGGCTGGTTCTAGTTTGATGAGAATACCGAATTAAATTTTTTGGCATATGTATTGCAAACTCCTAATAGATGAATATTAGGAGTTTTTTTTATGTCAAATGCAATGCATGTAGCTAAAACAGGTTTAAATGCTCAAAATAAAAGAATGCAAGTTATTTCCAATAACTTAGCTAATGTAAATACAACTGGTTTCAAAAGAGATAGAGCAAATTTCGAGTCATTATTATATCAAGTATTAAAAACTTCAGGTGCACAAACAACTGGTGAAACTAGAAATGTTTCAGGTTTTAATGTTGGAACTGGTGTGAAAATTATAAATACTGATAAACTTTTTACTCAAGGTAATATCATTACAACTGACAATGCTCTTGATATTGCAATTGACGGTAGCGGGTTTTTCCAAATTTTAAATCCTGATGGAACTCTTTCATATACAAGAGCGGGAACTTTTGGAAAAAGTGCTGAAGGATTATTAACAACGGCATCTGGATATATTCTACAACCTGAAATTGAAATTCCTGAGGGCGTCACTTCTATCAATATATCCTCTGATGGAATAGTTTCTGTTCAAGTTCCTGGTCAGGTAGAAGCCGAAGAAGTAGGGCAGCTTCAATTAGCTGACTTTGCAAATCCAACAGGTTTACAACCAATTGGTCAGAATTTACTTATTGAAACACCAGCGAGCGGACCTCCCATTGTTGAAAACCCATTCACTAATGGATTTGGTAAGTTAGTACAAGGGGCACTAGAAAGTTCTAATGTGAATGTAGTTCAAGAGTTAGTTGATATGATAGAAACGCAAAGAGCATATGAAATTAACTCAAAAGCAATTTCTGGAGTTGATGACATGTTAAGGTTTGTTAATCAAAATTTATAAGAACATAAAGAAGATTAGAAAATGAAAAAGATAATTTTAAGTTTTGCATCAATATTAATATTAAACAATTGTTCAACATATGTTGAAGAAGCTATAAATAAAGAATTTAAGCCACTTGTTCCAACAATTGCAGAAATGAAAGCAACAAAAGCAAATAATGGAGCTATATATAGTACTTCTTCACCTGGATTATTTTCTTCAGATAAAAGAGCTCATCAGGTTGGTGATATATTAACTGTTCAGTTGAGTGAAACATTCTCATCAACTAAATCTGTGACTAGTCAAAGCGCAAAAGAAGACTCAATTGGTGCTGAGGTTGGTCCAACAGGAGTTTTAAAAAACTTCATGGGTCTAGGAGGAAGTGTCCAAAAATCTAATTCGTTTAAAGGATCAGGTTCTGCGTCTCAATCAAATTCATTAACAGGTTTTATTTCAGCTACAGTGGTAAAAGTTTATCCAAATGGAAATTTAGAGATAAAAGGTCAAAAAAGATTAAGATTAACTGATGGTTCAGAATATATTAGGTTGGCTGGAATAGTAAGACCTCAGGACATTAGTGCATCAAATACAGTTTCCTCAAATTTAATAGCAGAAGCTCAAATTGAGTATGTTGGATCTGGAACTTTATCAAATGAATCAAAACCAGGTTGGGGAAGCAAATTATTTAGAGCTTTATCACCATTTTAGGAGAAATTATGAAATTTGAAAAAAAATTATTTTTAATTATTTCACTATTAACTCTTGTGTTTTCTATAATAAGTCAGGCAAAAGGTGATAGATTAAAAGATCTCGTAAGTTTTGCAGGAATAAGAAGTAATCAACTGCTTGGTTATGGTCTTGTAGTAGGTTTAGATGGAACAGGTGATTCTGCCTCAAACTTAACACTTCAAAGCATGGCGTCTACAGTTTCACAATTTGGTTTGAAAGTTGGTCCAGCTGATATAAGTGCAAAAAATGCAGCTGCTGTAATGGTTACCGCTGAATTGAGACCTTTTACTAAAATTGGTCAGACTATCAATGTAACAGTTTCTTCGATGGGTAAAGCTAAAAGTTTAAGGGGTGGCACCTTGTTAATGACGCCTTTAAAAGGTGCTGATGGTCAAGTATATGCTATTTCACAAGGAAATCTTGCAGTAGGTGGTTTTGGTGTTGAAGGTAAAGATGGGTCATCTTTATCAGTCAATATACCAACGGTTGGATCAATTGCGAACGGAGCAACAGTTGAGAAAATGGTAGAAACACCATTTATAAAAAATAAAAATTTTGTAATGAATTTGCATCAAGGTGATTTTACTACTGCAAATAGAATTGTTGAAGAAATTAATAAGCTTTTCGGACCAGGTGTGTCTAGAGCATTAGACGGTACATCAATCAGTGTAAATGCACCAAAAGATCCTTCTCAAAAAGTATCATTCATGAGTTTATTAGAAAATATTGAAGTAAAACCAGCTTCACCAGTTGCAAGAGTTGTTGTTAATGCTAGAACAGGAACTGTAGTCATTGGTGGTGATGTAAGGGTAACTCCTGCAGCAGTAAGTCATGGAAGTTTGACTGTCAAAGTTCAAGAAAATACTACAACAACACCAGGTCAAACAACTACTACACAAAATGCTAATACT
>CACCZR010000015.1 GCA_902550555.1 uncultured SAR116 cluster alpha proteobacterium
ATGGTTTCCATGATGGTTTCTTTATACTTTGATGTCTTAAAACCCGAAGATAGAGTTGCTGTAAAACCCCATGCAAGTCCAGTATTTCATGCAATACAATATCTGGCAGGATTACAAAAATTAGAGAAAATACAAAATTTTAGAGGTTATAATGGCGCACAATCCTATCCTTCTAGAACCAAAGATATCGATGATGTAGATATTTCCACGGGTTCAGTTGGTCTTGGTGTTGCAATGACAAGTTTTCTCTCTCTTACTCAAGACTATATTAGGAAGAAAAAATTTAACAAATATCAAAATAAGGGAAAGATGATTGCATTAGTTGGTGATGCAGAACTTGATGAAGGTAACATATATGAGTGTTTACAAGAAGGATGGAAACATGATTTAAGAAATGTTTGGTGGATAATAGATTATAATAGACAATCTTTAGATGGTGTGGTTCATGAGGGATTATGGGAAAAGATTGATTCTGTTTTTAAATCTTTTGGTTGGAATGTTGTCGTAATTAAATACGGTGAGTTACAAATAAATGCATTTAACGAACCAGGTGGAGAAAAATTAAAAGAATGGATAGATAATTGTCCTAATCAACTTTATTCTGCATTAATTTTTGAAGGAGGTAAAGCGATCAAAGAAAGAATATTAGATGATATTGGCGATCAAGGCAATATCTCTAAACTTCTTGATAGTCGTACCGATGATGAATTTTTGGAATTGATGGCAAATCTAGGTGGGCATTGTATTAAATCATTAAAAAATGCTTTTGATTCAATCAAGGATGATAAACCTACTGCATTTTTAGCTTATACAATTAAGGGATGGGGTACACCTCTTGCAGGTCATAAAGATAATCATGCCGGCTTAATGACAAAATCTCAGATGAATGATTTTAAATCTAAAATGAAAATTAATGAAGGTGAGGAATGGAATGATTTTTCAAAAGATAATAAAGAGATTCATAATTATATAATAAATAATTCGTTTCAAAAAGCTGGACTTAGAAGATTTAAATCTGAGAAAATTTTTGTAGATAAATTAAAACCACTTAATGAAACCAAAAGCTCTACGCAAAATGCATTTGGGAAATTATTAGATCAGTACTCAAGGTTAAATAGTCAATTTTCAAATAGAATATTAACCACATCTCCTGATGTTTCTGTGTCTACGAATTTAGGACCTTGGGTAAATAGAGTTGGATTATTTAGTAGAGAAGAAAGTCAAGATACATTTAAAAATAGACAAATTCCATCTGTTCAAAAATGGGAATTTTCACCTGAAGGGCAGCATGTAGAACTAGGTATAGCTGAAATGAATTTATTCTTAATGTTAAGTTCAGCTGGTTTATCACATGAATTTTTTGGTGAAAGATTATTTCCAATAGGAACTGTTTATGACCCATTCATATCTAGAGGTTTAGACGCATTAAATTATGCATGTTATCAAAACGCTAGATTTTTGTTGGTAGCAACACCATCTGGAATTACCCTAGCGCCTGAAGGTGGTGCACATCAATCTGTAGGAACACCATTAATTGGAATAGGTCAACCTGGCTTAATTAGTTATGAACCAGCATTTGTAGATGAATTAGAAGTGATTTTAGATCATAGTTTTAATTATTTGCAGGATGAAAAAGATGGTGGGTCAGTTTATTTAAGATTAAGTACAAAATCTTTAGATCAACCAAATAGAAATTTAAATAACGAAGAAATTGAAAATGTTGTTAAAGGTGGTTACTGGTTAAGGAAACCTGGGCCTAGTCCAAAATTTATTATTGCCTATCAAGGAGTAGTTGCTGAAGAAGTTATTAGAGCATCAATTGTTTTGGGAGAAAAAGAAAGAGATTTTGGAATTCTATCAATAACATCATCAGATCTTTTATTTTCAGATTGGAAAAAGTCTTATGATAATAAAAATAATTTAAACCATCTATCTCATATTGAAAATTTATTCAAAGATTTACCTAGTGATTGCAATATAATTACTCTTATGGATGGTCATCCTTTGACTTTATCATGGTTATCCGGTGTAAATGGAAACCCCTTAAAACCACTAGGTGTAGATGAATTTGGACAAACTGGAAATTCATTTGAACTATACGAGCATTTTGGAATTGATAGTAGAACTCTTGTAGAAACTGCCATTAAATAGATTATTTAATAGTATCTTCTTAAATGATTTGATAGATTTTATATGGAGGAAGTTATGAGATCTTATCAAGTAACAGAATTTGGAAAACCATTAGAGTTAAAAGAATATGAAAATCCAGTTCCAAAAGGAACAGAGGTATTAATAAGAATTATTGCTTGTGGTGTTTGTCATAGCGATATTCACTTAACTGATGGGTTTTTTGATCTTGGAAATGGAAAAAGAATTACTCTTGCCGATAGAGGAACAAAACTACCATTTACACCTGGCCATGAAATTACAGGTGAAGTTATTTCAATTGGAAAAGATGTCAAAGATATAAGTATTGGTGATAAAGGAATAGTTTTTCCTTGGATAGGTTGCCAAGAATGTAATGCTTGTAAAGAAAATAATGAAACATTATGTGAAGCGCCAAAATATTTGGGTGCAAGATTAAATGGAGGATATTCAAGTCATATTATAATTCCTCATGAAAGATATCTTGTGTCATACGGCAAAATAGATCCTGCTCAGGCAGCACCTTATGCATGTTCTGGACTAACATCATACAGCGCTTTAAAAAAAATTCCAAAAACCACAGATGATGAATTTATAGTTTTGATAGGAGCTGGTGGTGTAGGAACAAATGGTATATTACTATTACCACATATTCATGATGCAAAAATAATAGTTGTAGATACAGATCCAGTTAAAAGAGAAAATGCTAGAAGCAATGGAGCTAAACATTGTTTTTCTCCAGAAGAAATGCTTAAAAATTTTAATGATTTTAATGGAAAAATTGCTGGAGTAATCGATTTTGTTGGAAATGAAAAAACTGCAAATTTAGCTTTATCAATTGTCAAAAAAGGTGGAACAATTGTAATTGTAGGATTATATGGTGGTTCTTTGTC
Organism: uncultured SAR116 cluster alpha proteobacterium; assembly: GCA_902550555.1. Classification (GTDB taxonomy): domain Bacteria; phylum Pseudomonadota; class Alphaproteobacteria; order Puniceispirillales; family Marisalimonadaceae; genus TMED54. The sequence continues at coordinate 3,039 of CACCZR010000015.1, forward strand.
AATTTCATTACCACTTATTCCTATGAGATCAATCAACATTAAAGGTTCTTATGTTGGAGAATTGAGAGAGCTCAAAGAATTAGTTGAATTAATAAATTCAAAAAATGTAGAATTAATTAAAGTTACTAAACAGGATCTTAATACAGCAAATGATGCTATGAAAAAACTTAGAAATGGAGATGTAGATGGAAGAATTATTTTGGAGCCATAATCATGTCTGATAAAAAAAATGTAGAACATAATCACGATGATTACCACCACAACCATCATGATCATAGCTTATTACCCGAAGAACCAGAATTAAGAGTTAAAGCTATTGAAACACTTTTGTTAAATAAAGGTATTATAAACTCTGATACAGTTAATGAATTAATCGATACTTATGAAAATAAGATTGGACCAAGAAACGGAGCTAAAGTAGTTGCAAAGGCTTGGGTTGATCCAGAGTATAAAAAAAGGCTTTTAGAAAATGCTACTAAAGCAATCGAAGAGCTTAGTTATACAGGAAGACAAGGAGAACACATGGTTGTTGTTGAAAATACACCTGAGGTTCATAACGTTGTGGTTTGCACATTATGTAGTTGCTATCCATGGCCTGTATTGGGTATTCCACCAACATGGTATAAGTCTGATGAGTATAGATCTAGAACAGTAAGAGAGCCTAGAAAGGTTTTACAAGAATTTGGTTTAGAATTAGATTTAAATACACAAATAAAAGTCTGGGATTCAACTTCAGAAATGAGATATTTAGTTTTGCCAATGAGACCAGTTGGAACAGAACACTTATCTGAAAATGAACTTGAAAGTTTTGTTACACGTAACTCAATGATTGGAACTGGATTACCGGAGATGCCAAAGTGACTAGAATACATGATATGGGAGGAAGATTTGGAGATGGCCCGATACCATTAAAAAAAATTGATGGCAAGGTTGTTGATGATGAACCTGTATTTAAAACAGATTGGCATGCAAAGGCTTTTGCTATAACAGTTGCATCTGCTTCGGTTGGAAAGTGGAGTATAGATAAAAGTAGATTTTTTAGAGAATCACTTCCTCCAAAAGACTATGCAAAATTTGATTATTATGAAAAATGGTCTTCAGCATTAATTAACCTTTTGGTCGAAAGAGAATTAATAAACAAAAATGATTTAATTGAAATCACAAAAAAAGCAAAGGAAGATAATTTAGAAGTTAGCCAAGTTACAGATGAGCATGAAGATGTGTTAAAAGCAAAAGATGTTTCGATCACCTTAGGTAGAGGTGGTCCTTCAGCAAGAGAGGTATTCCATTCACCAAAGTTTGAGGTTGGTCAAGAGGTAAGAACAATAAATTACAGTCCTAACAAAAATATAATTGGAGGACATACAAGGTTGCCTATTTATGCCAGAGGGAAAAAAGGAAAAGTTATTCTACATCACAAAGGTCACGTTTTACCAGATGCTAGTGCTCATGATTTAGGAGATTCACCAGAACATCTTTACACCGTTGAATTTTTATCTACTGAATTATGGGGTGATAAAGATGGTAATCAAAAAGATTCTATTTGTATTGATTTGTGGGAAAGTTATTTAATATGATAAATCAAAATGATTTTAATTTTAAATCATTTGAAAAACCATGGCATGGTCAAATTTTTGCTATAACGGTCTCTTTATCTGAAAATAAAGTTTTTGAATGGAGTGAGTTTTCAAAAGCACTAGCTGATCAGATTAAAATAGATAAGACTGAAAAACAAAATGGTAGTGATGATTATTTTTTTTCATGGATAAAAGCATTAGAGAACTTAATAATTAAAAAAAATGTTGTTGATCAATCTAACTTAAATATTACTAAACAAAAATGGAAAGACGCTTTTTTAGCTACACCACACGGTCAACCTGTAAAAATTAATTAAACGAAGAGGTAATTATGACAATTAAATGTAAGGCTGCAGTAATTAGAAAAAATGACTGTGAGAAGCCATATGCAAATAGTAAGCCTTTATCTATTGAAGAAATTTCAATTGATAATCCAAGAGATAACGAAGTTCTTGTTAAAGTAAAAGGCGCAGGACTTTGTCATTCTGATTTATCTGTAATAAATGGCTCTAGAATAATGCCGCTTCCTCTTGTGATCGGTCATGAAGGGTCAGGAGAAGTTGTAGAAACTGGAAACGCAATCAATGATATTAAAGTTGGTGATCATGTCGTGTTTCAATTTTCACCTAGTTGTGGAAGATGTAGAAGGTGCCTTGAGGGAAGACCACAGGTTTGTGAATTAGCAGCAGCTACAAAAGGAAAAGGTGAATTAATGTCTGGAGGAAGTAGATTAAAATCGTTAGATGGTGAGAGATTAAATCATCATACTGGTATTTCTTGTATGTCTGAGTATGCGGTAGTTGATAGAGGATCTGTTGTGGTAATTGAAAAGTCAATTTCTTTAGATGATGCTGCATTATTTGGTTGCGCTGTAATGACAGGAGTTGGGGCTGTAATAAATACTGCAAGAATAAGAGGTGGAGATTCGGTTGCAATATTGGGATTAGGTGGAGTTGGTTTGAATGGAATAATGGGTGCAAAGCTTGGTGGAGCAGAAACGATTATAGGAATAGATATTGATGAAACAAAATTTTCAAAAGCAAAAGAATTAGGTGCAACTCATTGTATGAACCCTCAAAACGAAAATTTTGTTGAAGAAGTATTAGATACAACGAATGGAGGAGTTGATTTTGCAATTGATCTTGCGGGTGTTATGTCCGCAATGGATTCTGCTTATAAAATAATTAGATATGGTGGTGCAGTCGTAACAGCTGGATTAACTCCAGTGAATACTCAATTCAGTTTTAATCATAGTGATTTAGTAGCTCAAGAAAAATCTATCTTAGGAAGTTATATGGGGTCATGTGTTCCTATAAGAGATGTACCTAGATTTTTAAATTTATTCAAGCAAGGAAGATTACCGGTTGATAAATTAATTGATGATAAAATAGGCTTTGATCAATTAAATGAAGGTTTTGATAAATTAGATTCTGGTAAAGTTGTTAGGCAGATACTTGTACCTTAGTTTATATCATTTTCCAGTTTTTATAAAAAATACCTCGAGATTTTTTTAAAAGGAAACCTACAGAATTTAATAATGTCATTATAATTAAGTTTGAGTAGCTTGGTCTTACAATGTCAATAAAAGCGCAATATCTCAGATTATCCTCTTGATTAAAACTTTGATGAATTAAAGTATCATCAAAAATAAATAAAGGGTCATTTTTCCAAATATTTATTGTGCCGTCAGCCTCAATATATGATCCATTTTTTTTAACTTTGTTAAAATTGTATAGTATTCTATAGGTCAATCTTAATGGTCCAAAATGTCTTGAAGTTGATGTTTTTTCTCTAAATAAAGAGACACCTATAGTTTTTATGTATTTAAAATCTTTTGTAAAATCATTGATACTTTCATCTAAATTTTTTCCATACCATTTATAAAATAACATTGTTCTGTTATCTTCACTTTCACTAAATCTTTCTTCAATTTTCTTTTTATTTTGATCAAATAGTTTTTTAACTGTGTTAATTTCATTTTGAAATTCATCAGGAAAATTTTCAATTTTGAAAGAATGAAGATTCCTATGAGAAATTAAGTCAGCAAATAAATTTAGAGGAGATATTAGAAATGTTAAGATACCTTTACCAATGAAGTATTCTTTTATTAATTTTAATTCCATTGTTTTGTGCCGTGATACGTCAATTAAACCACATATAATCCAAAAAGGAATTAGTGCAAACACGCCAATAATCGAATAAAAGAAAATAAATGAAAAAATTAAAATTAAAAGTAAGAAAAATTTAAGTGCAATATACATTTTAAAAAATAATTAGTTATTTTATCTTAATAATCATTTATCTTAATATTAATTATATTTCAAGGAGTTACTTATGCCAAGTTTTGATATAGTTAGTAAAGTTGATTCACCTTCTGTTGATAATGGTGTAGATGGTGTCACCAAAGAAATCACTACCAGATATGATTTTAAAGGTAGTTCTTGTCGAATTGAAAGAAATGGAGATGAAATCACTATAAACGCTGATGATGAATTAAAAAGAAAACAAATGGAAGAATTGTTAATAACGCATTTAACTAGAAAAGGAATTGATACTAATTGTCTCGAGTTTCAAAAAGCGGAAGCTTCATCTGGCAATACAATTAGACAAAAAGTTATTGTAAAGCAGGGAATAGATAGAGAAATTGCTCAAAAAATCATTAAAGAGATCAAAAGCTCTAAAACGAAAGTACAAACATCTATTCAAGGTGATGAACTAAGAATATCTGGGAAAAAAAGAGATGATTTACAATCAACTATTCAACTGGTAAAAAATATGTCAATTAAATTTCCATTACAATATATAAATTTTAGAGATTAATTAATTATTATTTCAGCTCTATCATCTCTTTTTTTCCAAGATTTATTTTCAATTGATTGATAGAAGCTAGCTAATTGTTGATTAAATAAAGCAGGCTCTTCAAGATTAATAGTATGGCCTGTCTTTGGAACAACAAAAAGTCCAGAAGTTGAAATACTTCTTTTTAAATAAACTCCAACCTCTATGCACATATCATCTTCATCACCATTAATAATTAAAGTTGGAGTTTCAATTTTTGCAATTTTATCAGTTAGATCATATAAATTTGGACGTTTACTTTGAACACCCAAAAGTGTATTTGCTGAACCTGTTTGGTCATGAGCAATTAACATATCATTAAATTTTTTCCAGCCATTATAGTCTTTATTTTGAAATTGAACCCTTGAAGGTCCAAGTGCATATTCTGATCCCACAATTTTCATTCCTCTGTTCAAAATATCCTTTGCTGTATTTTCTGAGACTATGGAAAAACCTTCATCATTTTGACTATTTTTTGGCTTTGCACCATATCCACAACCAGCAATACAAAGACTTAAAGCTAGATTAGGACAGTTGATACCAAAATGAAGTGTTGCAAATCCACCCATTGATAAACCAACTATATGAGCTTTTTTAAGATCTAGACCTTCTACTATATCTCTAATATCTTGCCATGCTCTTTCTTGACTATACATCTTGATATCATTAGGTACATCTGATGGTGTATATCCGCGAGCTGAATAAGTTATACAAGTAAAGTTTCTTGAAAAAAAATTTACCTGTGGCTCCCAACTTCTATGATCACCAGCGAATTCATGAACAAAAATTATAGGTATACCGGATCCAGTTTTTTCATAATATAAATTTATTCCATCTGATGTTTTTAAATATGGCATATTTACCTCCAATATTAGAATTATAGTTGAAAAAAAATGGATTGAAAGCCACAATAAATTGAAAAATAATTATCATGACTGTATTTGAAATTCTAACAGCTGAATTACCAGCTATAATTTTAACACTTAAACTCTCTTTAATTACTTGCTTTTTTTTATTTTTAATTGGAACACCTTTAGCTCTTTTACTAGCTTTTAAAAAAAATAAATTTAATACTTTTCTTGAAAGTATTTTTACTTTGCCTTTAGTTTTGCCTTCAACAGTAATTGGTTTTTATCTTTTAGTATTTTTTAATCCTGACACAATTTTAGGGAAGTTTTTTATTTTATTAACTGGTGACCAATTAGCTTTTACATTTCAGGGTTTGGTATTAGCTTCAATTATTTATTCTTTACCATTTTGGATACAACCTCTACAAAACTCAATTGAAAAAGTAGACAAGCGATTAATTGAAGCTTGTACAAATATGGGTTCTAGTAAATCAAGTATCTTTTTTGAGATTTTATTACCTATGTGTAAGAAAGGTTTTCTTACTTCTTTTATATTATCTTTTGCACATACTATTGGAGAATTTGGAATTGTACTTATGGTAGGTGGGAATATAGATGGGCAAACAAGAGTTTTATCTATTTCAATTTATGATAATGTTGAACAGCTAAGTTATCAAAATGCACATGTTTTATCATTATTTTTGATATTATTTTCTACCTTTGTATTGTTTGTCATATATTTTGTTAATAATAAAAATGCTATTGGACTAAAATCGTGAAGTCTATAAGCGTTGAAATAAATGGAAAATTTTCTGCATTGTCATTCGATTTTAAACATGAGTTTGATAGTGGGATTACAACTTTACTTGGCCATATAGGATCTGGAAAATCAACTATAGTTGACTCCATTTCAGGTTTTAATAGACAATTAAAATGCATAGTTAATATTAATGGAAATATTTTTGATTCTCACATTTCATCAAAAATAAATTTAAGACCAATCTCTGTAATGTTTCAAGATACTAGGTTAATTCCTCATATAAATGTTAAGGAAAATATTTCATTTGCTTTAAATAAATCCAAAATTAAAAAAACAAATTCTGAAGGTCTTGATGTAGAGCATATAATTCAGTCTTTGGGTATAAAAGAATTTTTAAATAAATTTCCTGATCAATTGTCTGGCGGTCAAAAGCAATTGGTAAACTTATGTAGGACATTAGCTATTAAATCGGACTTTATAATTTTAGATGAACCAATGTCATCTTTGGACATTAAAAATAAAGCTACTGTTCTTTCATTATTAAAAGAAATTAATAAAAATTATGAAATTCCAATTTTGATAATCTCTCATTCAGTAGAGGAGATAGCTCAAATTTCAGATAATGTAATTATCCTAGAAAAAGGAAAAATAGTTACTTATGGTCATTTATCACAAATTTTTTTAAATAAAGAATTTACAAATATCTTTGGTAAATTTGAGAGTAGTTCAATTTTGGAAGGTAAAATTTTTGAAAAAAATTCAGCTCTGAATATAACTAAAATTTTGATAAGTGGTTTTGAAATTGTTTTGCCTGGTGACTTTAAAAAAATTGGAGAAAAGATAAGAGTTAGAATTAGGGCCAGAGATATTCTAATAAGTAAAAATATTAATTCAGATAGTATCACTGAAAATCAATTGTTTGGTAATATTGAAAAAATTAAAGGAGAAGATGATACAGCTTTTTCTGAATTAATAATAAAGATTGGAAATTCTCAAGATTTTCAATTCTTGTTAATTAGAATAACAAAATATCAGCTTGAAAAGCTTAAAGTCAAAAAAGATGATAAAATATATATTTTATTCAAGTCTACATCGTTTGATAGGCAAGCAATAATTTAACAATTAAACTTTTTCAAGTATAACCGCAGATCCTTGACCAACACCAACACACATAGTGCATAAAGCATATTTTAAATTATTTGACTCTAATTCTTTAGACGCTGACAAAACTAATCTTGTTCCTGACATTCCTAAAGGATGACCATAGGCAATAGCACCTCCATTTGGGTTTATTCTTGGATCGTCGTCTTGTATTCCTAATTCTCTTGTGCATGCTAGAACTTGTGCTGCAAATGCTTCATTAATTTCAATGGTATCAATTTGATTCAATTTAATATTTGATTTTTTTAAAACTTTTTCGGTTGCTGAAACAGGCCCCATTCCCATAATTCTAGGTTCAACACCTGAGCTTGCAGCATTAACTATTCTAGCTATAGGTTTTAAATTATTTTTCTTTATAGCATCCTCGCTTGCAATTATTAAAGCAGCAGCGCCGTCATTAACTCCACTAGAATTGCCAGCTGTTACCGAACCATCATTTTTAAAAGGGGTTAATAATTTTGAAAGCTTTTCTAAGTCAGTTTTTCTAGGATGTTCATCTTTGTTGACTATTAAATCATCTTTTCTTTTTTGTTTTATTGTTACAGGTAAAATTTCTTTAGAAATTCTACCATTGTCAATAGAATTGGCAGCCTTAATTTGACTTCTATAGGCAAATAAATCTTGATCTTGTCTTGTAATTTGAAATTTTTCAGCCACATTTTCAGCTGTCTCTGGCATAGAATCTATGCCATAATTCGATTTCATTTTAGGATTTACAAACCTCCACCCAATTGTTGTATCATACATTTCAGCATTCCTAGAAAATGCAGAATCTGCCTTAGGCATTACAAAAGGAGCTCTACTCATGCTTTCTGCACCACCTGCTATTATAAAATCTCCTTCTTCAGCTTTAATCATTCTTGCACCAGCTATCACAGCTTCCATGCCCGATGCACATAATCTATTCAATGTTATGCCTGGTATAGTTTCAGGAAAATCAGCAAGTAACAAAGCCATCCTAGCAATATTTCTATTATCTTCACCTGCTTGATTTGCGTTCCCCAAAAAAACTTCATCTATACTTTCCCAGTCAACATTTTTTAAATCTTCTTTTAACTTTTTTAATGGTAATGCAGCTAAATCATCAGTTCTTATTGATGATAATACTCCACCAAATCTTCCTATTGGAGTTCTTATACCTTCACATATAAACGCTTCTTTCATATCATTCCTTAAGTTATAAAATTTGTTATAAGTGGAGAGTCTGAAGATTCCCACACTTTATATTTTTTCATAATATCATTAAATGCACGACTTTCTACAATTAATGAATACCAATAACTAAGTTTAGATAAATTTAAATTATCAAACCATAAATGATCTACATTACGAAACTGTCTTACGAATGGGAAAATGCAATAATCTAAATAGTTAAGCTCATTACTTGAAAGAAATTTTGAATATTTTAATTTACTATTTAGTAAAGTTAGATATTTAACATTTTCGTTTCTATGATGAATAGGATTAATTCCTTCGTATCTTGTTGGGTATTTATAACGATCTAAATTCATTTTAAAGTCATTATCGCAAAATGATAAAAGGTTTTCAGGATCATATAACTCAAAAATTCCATTTTCTCTGGATTTTAAAGACCAATTTACTATATCTAAGCTTTCTTGAATTATTATTTCATTAGAAATAACTAATATAGGTACTGTTCCATCAATAGAAGCATTAAGAAATTCTTCAGGTTTTTTTTTTAATAATATTTCTCTTAATTCTACTTTTATTCCTGATAACCTTATAGAGAAGCGAGCTCTCATAGCATAAGGACAACGTCTAAAAGAGTATAAAATTGGATATTTAAATAAAGTCACAGTATTAAAAATATATTCTAAAACTTTAATTTATAAAATAATAAAATTTTTACGATTTATTGAGTTTTTTTTGTGTCTCCGTCACCATTTAAATATTCATTTAAATGTCCTTTTTTTGATAGTTGGTAAATCGTATTCCAAAGTGAAGGGGGATAATTCTCTCTTATATTATTAATCATATGTAAAATATGTTTTTCGGTAAAATGATTATTTTTATTTTTAATTTTATGAAATGGAAAAGGTATTATTTGTGCCATATTTTACTCCGTTGTGAAGCAATTGCAATTTACTTGCCGAAAATACAAATAATTAATTTTTTTGTAATGTTTTTATGTGTTATACAGTCATTATGAAGAACACTCAATTTTTAAGATCTACAAAAATAGTTGCAACGCTTGGTCCATCATCAAATACTGAAAACAAAATAAAAAAACTTATTCTTGCTGGTGTAAATGTTTTTAGATTAAACTTTAGCCATGGTTCACATGAAGATCATCTAAGTACAATAAATATAATACGTCGTATAGAAACTAAGCTAAAATTACAACTTGGCATTTTAGCAGATTTACAAGGTCCTAAATTTAGAATTGGTAAAGTTGAAGATAATGTTAAATTAAAAGTAAATGATATATTTACATTAGATCAAGAAAAAAAAATTGGTTCAAGAAAAAGAGCTTACTTAGGACACAATGAAATTTATAAATCTATTAAAATAAACTCCATAATATTAATTGATGATGGTAAAATAAAATTAAAAGTATTATCCAAAAAAAAAGATATATTAAAAACAAAAGTTTTAGTAGGTGGCAACCTTTCTAGCAATAAGGGTGTTAACCTTCCAAACTTAATTTTAGATACAAAACCTATAACTGCAAAAGATAGAAATGATTTAACTTTTATTTTAGAAAATGAAATAGATTGGATAGCTTTGTCTTTTGTTCAAAAAGTTGATGATGTAAAGTATGTAAAAAAAATTATTAAAAATAAAAAACCTCTTATCTCCAAAATTGAGAAACCTTCCGCACTAAATGATTTAGATCAAATAATTGAATTGTCAGATGGTATTATGGTAGCAAGAGGTGATTTAGGTGTAGAATTACCACCGTCTAATGTCCCAGGTATCCAAAAAAATATAATAATGGCTTGTAGAGTTTTAGGTAAACCAGTGATTGTTGCAACACAAATGCTTGAATCAATGATTAATACTCCAGTTCCTACTAGAGCAGAAGCTTCAGATGTGGCAACTGCAGTTTTTGATGGAGCAGATGCAGTTATGCTATCCGCAGAAACTGCTGTTGGTCAATATCCTGTCGAATCAGTAAATACTATGTCAAACATTTTAGAAGCAACCGAAATGCATATTAAGTTACACCCACATGATTCTCCAAGAGCTTTAAAAAAGGAAAATTCAATATATCATGCTGTTTCAAATGCAGCTGTAAATTTAGCAGAAACAGTTAATGCAAAAGCTATTGTAGCTTTTACAGCCTCTGGAAAAACTGCTTTTAGAATTAGTAGAGAACGACCTGACTTACTTTTGATCGTAATGACACCTGAAAATATAGTTAGAAGAAAACTATCTCTATTATGGGGTGCAAGATCATTTCTTAGTAAAGTTCAAGGATATGAAGCAGCAATTAAAGAGGCTAGACAAACAATAAAAATAAATAAACTAGCAAAGGTTAATGAGAATATAATTGTGGTAGCAGGTATGCCGTTTGGGATAGAGGGCACTACGAATTCAATTAGAGTTGTAACTATTTAGTTTTCTTTTTACCAACAAAAGCTTCAATTATTTGATCCGGATTAGAAGGAGGTTCACCAATCTCAATTTTTTCAACGACTTCCATTCCAGTTTCAACTTGTCCCCAAACAGTATATTGACCCGTTAAATGACCACAGCCATCAAAACAAATAAAAAATTGACTATCTCCACTATCTGGGTTCATTGATCTAGCCATCCCAACAGTACCATATTTATATTTATAGTCAGAGAATTCAGCTTTTAAATTTTTACCGGAACCGCCTGTTCCATTTCCAAGTGGATCACCTGTTTGAGCCATGAAACCTTTTATAACTCTATGAAAAACAATGCCATCATAAAATCCAGATGAGACAAGTTCTTTTATCCTTTTTACATGATTGGGTGCTATTTTTGGTAAGGTTTTTATTATTATTGAACCTTTTGAAGTTTTTAGGGTAATAAAATTTGATTTATTGGCTTTGACTGTTTTTGTAGACATAATTGTAAATAATAAAATTGTTAATAATTTAAGTTTTAGGTGAACAATTTTTTTCATGTTTAATTGATAAACTGAAGTGAAATAAAATCAACTTTTTTTTAAATTAAATCATCGATTTGTTCATCAGTCAAATTTCCAGGCACTATTGTTATTGGGACACGACTCTCAAAACTTGCATTCATTACAAAGTTTATCAGTGGCCCTGGGTTTCCAGTCTCTATGGAAGCTCCAAGGACGAGCACTGTTATTCTCTTTTCAGTATTTATTAATTTAATTAACTCATCAGAGGTATTACCTTTTTTCAAATAAGTTTTTGGTTTATTTGTTCCTAGTTTTTCACAGTATGAACTTAGCTCATAAAGTAATTGCTTACTTTCTTGTTCGGCCTCATTTTCCATGATGTTACTAACACCACCCCATAATTGACCTTCTAATGGCTCAACACATCTAAATAAAGCAACTTCTCCATTTGCAGTTGCGGCCCTTCTTGCTGCATAATATAAAGCTTGATGCATTTCAGAAGTGTTATCAGCAACAACTAAAAATATCCTTTTATGCGTTTTATATTTAGATTTATTTTTCATAATTAAATTCTTCTAAAAATAAAATTTGTAAACCAACCAAAAAATAATGCCACTATAACAGCAATAATACCATAAATAGCTGAAAAATTTTGAGCAACATTATAAATATTTGCACTTATTCCAGTTTTATCAATTTTAATCTTGCTTTCCTCCTGAGAAATAAGGTTACCTTTTCTATAATGTAATATTTTAACATCATACATTCCTGTAGAAACGTTTGAAGGTAGAGATAGAGTTTTTCTAAATAAGGTGTTTTTATTTAATTTGATTGAATTTTCTTCAATTTTCCAAAATTGTTTTTTTTTCATATTTCTTTTTAGCGCTTCATACCATTTTTTATCTAAATTTTTATAATCGATTTTATTGTTCTTTAGTTCAAAATTATTAAAATCTAATTTTCTTTTTTTAATCTCACTTTTATTTGTAATTTCTTCAATTTTTCTATTTGAGGCGATGTAGTAATATTTTGGAACATTTGAGAATTTAACGCTTTCGGTAATCATCCATATTCCGAATTTTTTTTCTTTTTTATCAACTTTTATATTTCCTTTTTGACCAGATACCACGACGATTATGTCATCATTCTTTTGTCCGTCGTAAGCACCAAAAAGTAATATATCAGCACCTGAAAATGTTGAAGAAATTTCTACCGTACTTTCTGATAAATCTGTTACTAAATTGTCTTTAGCAAAAACTGTAAAAGAGTTTAAAGCAATGATAATTATTAAGAGAATTTTTTTGATTAAAGTTCTCATTGAATTATGCTAATTGAAAAAATATCTAATGGAATTGTAACAAGGTCTAAAATTAATTTAAAACCAACTAACAAAATTATAAACGAAAGAAAAAGCCTTAAATGTTCACCTTTCATAAAGTTTGAAAATTTAGAACCTATTTGTACTCCTATTACAGACCCAATTAGTAATATGAGCGCTAGAACAATATCAACTGTTTGATTTTGTGAGGCTTGTAAAATTGTTGTATTGGCAGCGACAAATATGATTTGGAATAAAGAGGTTCCTATCACTAATGAAGTGGGCATTCCAAGTAAATAAATCATCGCTGGGACAATAATAAAGCCGCCACCTATACCCATTAACGCAGCTAAAATGCCAACAATAATTCCTATTATTAGAGGTAGAATAATAGATATATAAAGTTTTGACTTTCTGAACCTAGTCTTAAATGGTAATCCGTGTAACCAGTTATGCTGATGAAGTTTACCTCTAGTAGCTTTACCTCTTTTAGTTTGAATAATTAATTTTAAAGATTCTATAAACATCAGTGAACCAATAATTGCAAGGAATATCACGTACGATAATTTTATAACTAAATCTAATTGTCCAATAGCATTCAAAATGTTGAAAATTAAGACGCCAATCGAAGAGCCAATAACACCACCAACAAGTAGTATTGTACCCATTTTAAAATCTACATTTCCACTTTTCCAATGCGAAAGAACACCTGATACTGAAGGTGCAACTAATTGATTAGCAACTGAGGCAACGGCAACAGGCGAAGGAATTCCAAAAAATATCATTAGAGGGGTTAACAAGAAACCTCCTCCAATTCCAACCATTCCCATTATTATTCCAACTAACCAACCTATTCCTAAAACAATAAAAGCGTTGATAGGCTGTTCTGCAATAGGTAAATAAATATACATAGTTTAATTTAAACTCATACTATAATAATAGTGCAAGTAATAATAATTTATTTTATGTTAAATGAATGATGTTTTCTTTAAATCAAATTAAACAATGTATTGAAAATTGTAAAATCTCTGGAGATATAAAAAGAGATAGTAAAGAATTTATGTTAGCAGCAGTCATGATAATTTTTTCAATAGATAACCTTCAGAATAAGAACCAATTAATTATAATTAAAAAGAAAAAAAACCTTAGAAAGCACTCTGGTCAAATTGCTTTTCCAGGAGGGAAAAAAGAGATTTTTGATAATAATTTGAAAACAACTGCATTAAGAGAAACTTATGAAGAAATTAATTTAAAGAATTCAGATTTAGAAATTTTAGGAGAATTACCCTTTTTTTATACAGGAACAGGTTATAAAGTAAAGCCAATAATTTCAAAATTAAATAATAATGTTTCTTTAGAAGAAACATTGAAGCCTGATTTAAATGAAATAGAAAAAATTTTTATTGCTGATGCAGAAGAATTATTAAGCCCTATAAATCATTTTAGAATTAAAGCACCTGAAAATTCATTGATGAACATGACTTGGAAAGTAAAATATAAAAATGAAAATATTTGGGGTTTAACGGCTAGATTGTTAGTCACTTTATCAGCCGGGTTTAATTTAAGGGAATATCCTCCATGCAACGATATATAATAATTTTAATTTGTTTACTTGGATCATCAGTAATTTTTTATTTATTAAGTAAAATTTTGAAAAGACTTAAAATAAAAAATGCAAATTATTTGGGGCTATTAACAAGTGTTATTTTTTTTATAGCAACAATCATGTTTTCTTTTTTATATTTTGAGCCTCATAATAATATTACTCTTAAATATACCCCACCAAAAATTGTTGATGGAAAAATTGAAAAGGGAAAATTTAAATAGATAAATGGAAAATACTGTAATAAAATCTATTAATTTATTTAGCCATCTTAAAAATGATGATGTTTTAAAAATTTTTGACTTAGCGGAAAAAAATAAGTTCAATATATGGATAGTCGGTGGCGCTATAAGAGATTTTTTCTTAAAAAAAAAAATAAATGATATAGATTTTGTTTTTGACATTAACCCTATAGAATTAGTTGATATTCTGAAAACTAATCAATTAGAATTTATTAGCTCATATATAAACTTTGGAGTGTTAATCATAAAATTAAATAATAAAGAATATACCCTTACATCACTACGAGAAGATTTTAAACAAGATGGCAGATACACAAAAGTAAGATATGTGAAATCAATTATGAAAGATTGTTTAAGAAGAGATTTAACCTTCAATGCTCTTTACATGGATAGTAGCCAAAAAGTATATGATTTTAATAATGGATTAGAACACTTAGAGAATTCAAAAATAATTTTCATTGGTAATTTTAAAAAAAAGTGCCTGGAAGATAATTTTCGTATTATACGTTTTATCAGATTTTGTTCATTATTTAAGTCTCCAATTTACCCAAGTGAATATATGAGTTTTTTTTTAAAAAATGGAAATTTAATCTCGAACCTGAAACATAAGAAAATATCTAATGAAATTGAAAAAGCTTTCAGTTATCACTATAAAGAAAATACTATATCAATATTAAAAAAATTAAATATTGAGAGTTTTGTATTTGAAAAGTTTTGATTTTTGCTTCAAAAATGAAAATAGGTTAAATAATCTTCAAAACAGAAATTCATTTATAATGATAAATAAAAAAAAGCTCATAGAAAATATTTTAAATCAACCTCCTATAAATCAAAACACAGAGATTGATAAGAAGAAAACTTTAGCTGAAAATTGGTTTGTTAATTTAAGAGATCAAATTTGTAATGATTTTACAAAAATTGAGTACAATTTTAAAACAAAAAATAATAATTCTGAGAATGTAACAGAGGTAAAATCTCCAATTTTTACACAAAAGAAATGGGATAGAGATGGAGGAGGTGGAGGGGTTATTTCTATTATGAAAGGGGATGTGTTTGAGAAAGTTGGCGTAAACATTTCTACGGTCTATGGAAAATTTTCAGATAAATTTAAGAGTCAGATCCCAGGGGCTAAAAAAACAGGTGATTTTTGGGCAAGTGGCATTTCTGTTGTCGCACATATGAATAATCCCTTTGTACCAGCAGCTCATATGAATACAAGGTTTTTAGTAACAGGTTTAGGTAAAAATAGAAAATTTTGGTTTGGAGGAGGGTGTGATCTTACGCCAATGTTGCCAGATAAAAAATCTGCAATTTTTTTTCATAAAGAACTTAAATCTATTTGTGATAAATATGATAAGGAATATTATAAAAACTATAAAAAATGGTGTGATGATTATTTTTTTCTTCCGCATAGAAATGAGGCGAGAGGTGAAGGAGGTATTTTTTTTGATTACTTAAATACCTTTAAATGGGACACAGACTTCGAATTTGTCAAAGACGTAGGAAAAACTTTTTTAGCTTCATTTTCAAAAATTATCGAAGAAAGAGTTGATAAAAATTTTAATGATAAAGAAAAAAATATTCAACTTATTAAAAGAGGAAGGTATGTAGAGTTTAATTTATTATATGATAGAGGGACCGTTTTTGGACTTAATACAGGTGGAAACACTGAAGCAATTTTGATGAGTTTGCCCCCGAATGTAAGATGGGAATAAAAATCAAAATTTTTAAATTTTTACTAGAAATAATTTACAGACGAGTTATATATACTATATAAGGTAGTTCAATAATCATGACAAAAAAAAATACCCCGGAAGATCAAAATAAAAGAGATTTTTTGCAAGTGTCAACTTATGCTTTAGGAGCAGTTGGTGCTGCCTCTTTTGTGTGGCCACTTATTGACCAAATGAATCCAGCTGCAGATACTTTGGCACTAGCTTCTACAGAAGTCGATTTAGAAGCTCTAGAAGAGGGTCAATCTATAACAGTAAAATGGAGAGGTAAACCGGTTTTTATAAGACATAGAACAAAGGAAGAAATATCATCTGCAAAAGATCAACTTCTTGATGGATTAAGAGATCCTCAAACAGATGATGAACGTGTTCAAAATGATAAGTATATTGTTCTTGTCGGCGTTTGTACTCATTTAGGTTGTGTACCACTGGGTCAAAAGTCAGGTGATGTTAAAGGTGAATATGGAGGTTGGTTCTGTCCATGTCACGGTTCACATTATGATCATTCTGGAAGAATTAGAAAAGGACCTGCGCCTACAAATTTAGAAGTTCCAAAATATTCTTTTTTGTCAGATACATTAATTAAAATTGGATAATATAATTAGGAGTTAATCAATATATGTCTAAACCCAAGTTTAAAAATCCTGTAGTAAATTGGATAGATTACAGGTTGCCAATATTTACTTTTATGAATCATGAATTAAATGAATATCCAACACCAAAAAATTTGAATTATTTTTGGAACTTTGGATCTTTAGCTGGAATAACATTGGTCACAATGATAATCACAGGTATAGTTTTATCAATGAATTATACAGCTCACGTCGATTATGCTTTTGATTCTGTTGAAAGAATAATGCGTGATGTTAATCATGGGTGGTTGTTAAGATATATACATATGAACGGTGCTAGTTTTTTCTTTATTGTCGTCTATATTCACATTTTTAGAGGTTTGTACTACGGATCCTATAAGGCGCCAAGAGAAATTTTATGGATACTAGGTGTTTTAATCTTATTACTAATGATGGCAACTGCTTTCATGGGTTATGTTTTACCTTGGGGACAAATGAGTTTTTGGGGTGCTACTGTTATAACAAATTTATTTTCGGCTATACCATTGGTAGGTGAGAGTATAGTAACATGGTTATGGGGAGGATTTTCAGTTGATAATCCAACTTTGAATAGATTTTTTTCATTACATTTTGTTTTACCTTTTGTAATTGTTGGTGTTGTAATTTTACATCTAGTAGCACTTCATCGATTTGGTTCAAATAATCCTATCGGAATAGATGTTAAAGGTAAACAAGATACAGTTCCTTTTCATCCATATTATACTATTAAAGATTTATTTGGGTTATCTGTATTCACAACAATTTTTGCAGCAGCAGTTTTCTTTTTCCCAAATTTTATGGGGCATCCAGATAATTATATTCCTGCAGACCCAATGGTTACACCTGCGCATATCGTTCCCGAATGGTATTTCTTACCTTTCTACGCAATATTAAGGGCTATACCTGATAAACTAGGTGGTGTTTTGTTTATGTTCGGTGCAATAATGGTCTTATTTGTATTACCTTGGTTAGATAAATCATCTGTTAGATCAAGTCAGTTTAGGCCCTTGTATAAATTATTTTTCTGGATATTAGTAATTGATTGTATTGCTCTAGGTTATTTAGGAGCTAAACCTGCAGAGGGTATCTACGTTATTCTTTCGAGAATAGCTACAGCTTACTACTTTTTTCACTTTTTAATTATACTTCCATTACTTCCTAGAATAGAAAGTACGAGACCACTTCCTGTTTCTATATCGACACCTATAATTACAGCTTCTAGTAATGCCAGTACAGTTATGGCAATGAGAGAGAAAAAATAAATGAAATTTTTAAAATTTTTAGTAATAATAATTTTCTCAATTAATTTTTTTCTTTTTGGAAGAGTTTTTGCTGCCGGTTCTAAGATTGAATACCCGGAAAAAAACTGGTCATTTTCAACTATATTTGGTTCCTTTGACAAGGCATCTGCTCAAAGAGGGTTTCAAGTTTATAAAGAAGTTTGTGCAGGTTGTCATGGTATGAGATTAGTATCATATAGAAATCTAGCTGCTTTGGGATATAATCAAGATGAATTAAAAGCTATAGCAGCACAATTTGAAATAAATGATGGCCCTAACGATGAAGGTGAAATGTTTACTCGACCAGGTCGACCAAGTGACAAGTTCCTCTCACCATATCCAAATGACCAAGCTGCAAGAGCAGCAAATGGTGGTGCATATCCACCAGATTTATCATTAATTATTAAAGCCAGGCCAAACGGAGCTAATTATTTACATGCTTTGTTAAGAGGATATGAAGAAGCACCCAATAATATTAAGGTACCTGAAGGTATGTATTATAACAAATATTACTCAGGTAATTTGATAGCTATGCCTCAACCATTATATGAAGATGGTGTAGAATATCTAGATGGTACTAAAGCATCTAAAGATCAAATGGCAACTGATGTGACAACATTTCTAGCTTGGGCCTCTGAACCAGAGTTAGAGGAAAGAAAACAATTGGGAGTCACAGTTATTTTATTTTTGATTGTATTTTCCATTTTGTCTTATTTTTCTATGAGACAAATTTGGGCACCAATTAAAAATAAAAATTAAACTAAGTTTTTATTTAAAAACTCAATTGATCTTTGATATGCAATCCTTGAACAAACTTCGTTATACTGAGATCTATGATCGCAGTTAAATCCATGGTCAGCTGGATAAGTAAATATTTTAATTTCAGGGTTATTATTTTTAAATTTAAGAACTTCATCAATAGGTATACTACTATCTAGTTCACCAAAATGACACATAAAAGGACATTTTGTAATTAATTTAGATTTAGTTATATCTCCACCATAATAAGCAATTGCACAATTTATATTTATTAATTCACAGCCAGATCTATAAGCTAAAGAACCACCCCAACAATAACCTACAACGCCAACTTTTCCAGCTGATTTTACATATTCAATCGAGGATTTGATTTCATTCAAGGATAATGAATTATATTTTTCTTTTAGAATTCTTCCTTTATTAATATCATTTTTGGTGTAATCAAGTTCTATATTCTTGCTTTCTCGATCAAACAATGAGGGAGCAATAGTTAAATAACCTTCTTTCATAAATTTTTTACAAACTTCACGTATGTGTTCATTTACACCAAATATCTCTTGAATTACAACTAATCCTCCTTTTGGTTTAGTTTTTGGACGTGAAATAAAAGCATTAAAACTATGATTATCTAAAGTTTTTAATTCTATGGTTTCGTTCATTTTTCTCTCACCTTAAACATTAAATCTAAAATTGAAAATATCACCATCTTTAACTATATAATCTGCACCTTCAATCCTTAGTTTTCCAGATTCCTTTGCTCCAGCTTCACCTTGGCAATTCAGGTAATCAATAGTTGAAATAGTTTCAGCTCTTATAAATCCTTTTTCTATATCTGTATGAATTTTACCTGCAGCCTTAGAAGCTTGTATACCTTTTTCAATAGTCCATGCCCTGGCTTCTTTAGGGCCAATTGTAAAAAAAGTGATTAATTCAAGAAGATTGTAGCCAGCTTTTATTAATCTTGACAAACCTGTTTCTGAAATTCCTAGATCTTTGATAAATTCAATTTTATCATCATCATCTAATTGTGAGATTTCAGATTCGATTAGCGTTGAAATGTATATTATTTTATTGTTTATATTGCCAAATTTCGTTTCAAGCTCTTTGGTAAAATTGTTGCCGTTTACTAAATCATTCTCTGAAACATTACAAACAAAAAGTTCTGGTTTTGATGTTATTAAAAATAATTTTTTTATAATTTCTTTTTCTTTTTCATTAATATCTAATAATTCATTTATTTTTTTTCCGTCAGATAGAGCATTATAAAGTTTTTCCATTACACCATATTGATATTTTAATTCTTTATCTTCTGTGCGTATTTTCTTTTTAAAATTATTCATTTGTTTTTCTAAGCTATTTAAATCTGAAAGTATGAGCTCTGTATCAATTATTTCTTTATCTGAAATTGGGTCTATATTATTATTTACATGTGTAATTTCTTTGTCTTCGAAGCATCTTAAAACATGTAATATAGCATCAACTTCTCTAATATGTGATAAAAACTGATTTCCAAGTCCTTCCCCTTTACTAGCTCCTTTAACTAAACCTGCAATATCTACAAATTGAATTTGAGTAGGAATTATATTTTTTGATTCTGCAATTTTTGCTAATTTGTTTAGTCTATCATCTGGAACAATTACATTACCGACATTTGGTTCTATAGTGCAAAATGGATAATTTGCAGCTTCAGCTGATGTTGTTTGAGTTAATGCATTAAACAAAGTTGATTTTCCAACATTTGGTAACCCAACAATTCCACATTTAAATCCCATTTATAAGCCTTAAAATAAATTATTTATTATTATTAAAACATTTAAATTCTTTTGAAATGAGATTTACTAAATTCTTTGATATAAAAATTAAATTATTTTGTATTATATTTTCTTTTTCAATTTCAGTAAAGTCAGTTAAAACCCATTTCGAAACAATATCTCTTTTGTTTTCTATTCTGTCAACAGCAGGTCTGTCAACTCCCATTCTAATTCTGTGGTATGATGTTCCTATAAGATTGTCTATGGATTTTAGACCGTTATGCCCATTATGGCCACCACCTTTTTTAACCTTAATTTCACCTAATTTAAGATCTATTTCATCATGAAAAACAAATACATTATCTATATCAATATTATAAAAGGATTTTATTTCTAGTACACTTTCACCAGATAAATTCATATAAGTAGTAGGCTTTAGTAGTACAACTTTATATGATTCTATTAAACCTAAAGTAAAAAAAGATTTAGTTTTTTTTTTAAAACCAGGGAACTCATAACTTTTTGCTAAATGATCAATAACCATATAGCCAATGTTATGTCTATTATAGCAATATTTTGTACCTGGGTTACCTAATCCAACTAAAAGATACATTTATGTACACTATTCTTCTTTTTTATCCTCAGTTTTCTCTTCAGTTTCTTCTGTTGCCTTCTCTTCGGTTGTTTCATCTTCTTCGTCAGCATCAGACATTCCGCCTCTTGGGGAAGCGATAGTAGCAACTGTAAAATCACGATCTGTTATAGTTGGCGTGCAGTTTTCAGGTAAACTTATAGAGCTAATGTGTATAGTATCACCAACATTTAGCCCTTCTAAATCAACAGTAATTTTTTCTGGGATAGCTGTAGCCGGACAATTTAACTCAACTTGTGATCTTACTACATTTAAAACTCCACCAAATTTTATGCCGTTACATTTATCATCATTTATAAACTCAACAGTAATACCCACGTTGACATAAGATTTGTCTGTAACTCTTAAAAAATCAATATGTAAAGTATCTTCTGTCACTGGATGAAATTGAATATCTCTTGGTAAAACAAAATGTTTTCCGTCTTTGGTTTCAATATTAATAAGTTGTCCAAAAATACCAGGCTTTTGCATTAAAAAAAGCCATTTTTTCTTTTCTAAAGAAATTGGTATTGGTTTTTCTTTATTACCATAAATAACAGCTGGTATAAGATTATTTTTTCTAGCAAATCTGGCAGACCCCTTACCAACCTTGTCTCTTAGATTTGCTTTTAAATCAATTGCTTCCATTTTTTAAAAACTCCATAAATAATTAATTGCCTCCAGGGGTGCAATTAATAAAAATTAATAACCTTTTATTATTAAAATGAAAAGAAAAATATTAATTAATCAAACAAACTTGATACTGAAGATTCTGTATGCACTCTTCTTATAGCTTCCCCAAGTATAGATGCTATTGAAATTTGTCTAATATTTGATGCTAATTTGATTGGCTCAGTTGCTTGAATAGAGTCAGTTGTAACTAAATTTTTCAAAGGTGAATTAAGGACTCTAGACACCGCAGATCCTGAGAGTACACCGTGTGTCACATATGCATCAACAGAAATTGCTCCAGCTGAAATTAAAGCTTCAGCTGCATTGCATAATGTACCACCAGAATCAACAATATCATCAACTAAAATACAATGATGTTTAGATACATCACCTATTATATTCATAACTTCAGATGCACCAGGTTTTTCTCTTCTTTTATCAATAATTGCTAGTCCAGCATTAATTCTTCTTGCTATAGCTCTTGCTCTTAATACTCCTCCAACATCAGGGGAAACAACTATAGTGGGGACATCTGAATATCTATCTTTAATATCTTTAACAAAAACTGGTGCTGCAAAAAGATTATCTGTAGGAATGTCGAAAAAGCCTTGTATTTGTCCTGCATGCAAATCCATTGTAAGAACTCTATCTGCACCAGCTGAAGTTATTAAGTTAGCTACAAGTTTTGCAGAAATTGGTGTTCTTGGACCTGACTTTCTATCCTGTCTCGCATAGCCAAAATAAGGAATCACAGCCGTTATTCTTTTTGCACTTGCTCTCCTTAGTGCGTCTAATGTAACTAGTAATTCCATTAAATTATCATTTGCAGGATATGAGGTTGATTGTATGACAAACATATCTTCACCTCTAACGTTCTCCTTGACCTCAACAAAAACTTCCATATCAGAGAATCTTTTAACTTCCGCATTCACAAGTTTTAAATTTAATTCTTTTGAAATTGAATCAGCTAAGGGCAAATTTGAATTGCAAGAAAGTATTTTCATGAATAAACCTTAAAACAAAATTCTCTATATAAATAACATAATGAAACTACCAATAATTATTACGAAAATAAAGATAATTAAATGTGGCATGATAAATTTATTTTAATCCTATAACTGATACTTGACGACCTGTTGCTTTCTTCATGATATCACTCTTTCTGTTTTGTGTAGTTCTTCTATAACTAAAAAAATTTTTATTCAAATACGTATCAATCTCTACATCACTAATATTGTTTATTTCATTTAAATTTAACTTACGTTTTATGAATAATGGTAAATTAAAAAAATATTTTTTTGACTTTTCAACAAGAATTTTATTATTTGATTTATATTCAGTAGTACATTCAATTTTTATAGCTAAATCATTGCCAATTTCATATGAGTGTTGTTGAATTGTGGGGCCTATAATAGCAAGGATGTTTTTGCTCAAACTTCCAATTTCAATCATCTTATTTATTGTATTTTCTATAATCCCATTAAGAGCGCCTCGCCAACCTGCATGACAAGCAGCAATAATATCATTATCAAAGTCAAGAAAAAAGATTGGAGCACAATCAGCAGTAAGTATTGACAAACCTATATTTTTTAAATTGGTAACAACTCCATCAACATTTAATTTAGAAGATAATTGTTTTTTATCTTCTAAAAAAAAGACTTTGTTAGAGTGAATTTGATTGATAAAAAAAAGATCATTTAAGCAAATCATATCTTTAACTAAGTTTCTATTTTCTATAATATTTTCATAGGAATCTTGTGTGTTAAAACTACAGTTAAGACTACTATATGGGAAAGATGAAAAACCTCTTTCTGCTGAAAAAAAATTATAATGTACGTTTTTAATTTTTCTAAATTGATATTTTGTCATTTTATTATTTTTACAATTTAAAAATTGGTACAAGAAGATTTTTATTACTAAAACAATTTACTTTAAATATATCACCCATTTGTCTTTTTGAAACAAGTCTTTCATATCCAGAGAGCAAATCTCTCCTTTCAAATTTATTTGCTTTTAATGACAAATTATCAATTCTTTTATTTATACCCATTTCTAATAAAAATTCCCTTTGCGTTTTAAGCTGGTAATTCTGTAAATTTTTATTTTCTACAATTTGCTTTATATTACTAAAGTCAACTAAAGATGAATAATCACTTTCACCGATTTTATTAAATAAATTACTTCTTTCATTTTTAAATACTGATTGAAGTGTATCACCATAAGGGTCGTTTTTACCATAATCAATTAACAATTTAGCACCTTTATTCTTAAGAATTATGTCACAAATTTGATTTATATGTGATAATATAAAAGGTGAGTGTTCTATTGTTGTTTCCTCATTTAATTTATCAAAGTCATTTTTGATAATATTTGATATAAAGGGAATATCTCGTGGTTCTAAAACTTTTTCATCGAAAAAAAATTTGTTTTTATCAAATCTTACAATTTTTTTAGTATATATATTTTTTGTTTTATAAAATTTATATTGATTGATAGGAAGACAATCAAAAAATTCATTTGAAATAATAATTGTCGGATTGTCATTTAGCTGATCTTTAATTTTAAAAATATTATCATACCATTTAAGTTCATGATAATAGTGTTTTAAATTTTCTTTTTGATAGGATTTTAAAACTTTACTAAACTCTAAAAGGTGGATTTTAATTTTTATTTTTTCTTTTTGTTGAGAAAAAGTTCTTAATATGTCTTTCATTAAAGTACCTTTTCCAGGGCCAAGTTCAAGCAAATTAATATTGTGAAAATGATTTTCTCTACATAGTTGTAAAATCCATATACCTACCAATTCACCAAATAATTGAGAAATTTCTGGCGCTGTTATGAAATGACCTTCTTTTCCAATTAATTCATTTTTTTTTCTATTAATTGAATTATAAAATCCAAATTGTTTATCATACAAAATAACATCTAAAAAAGTATTTAGATCAAGATAATTATTTTTTATCAATAATTTCTCTAAATGATTAATTAATTTGTTGTTCATTTAATTTTTTTTACATAAACCAAAAGTACAATTCCAGAGGCAATCATGGGAACGCATAACAATTGTCCCATAGATAATAAATTCCATAATAAACCAATATGGGCATCAGGTTCTCTTAAAGTTTCAATAGAGAATCTAAAAATACCATAAAGGATAAGAAAAAGACTAGATATTATGCCTGACTTTGATTTAAGGTTTGTAAAGAAAAAAAGACAATTTAAAATTATAAATAAAATTAACCCTTCAAAAAATGCTTCATATAATTGACTAGGGTGTCTTGGTAATTCACCACCTCTTGGAAATATAACACCAAATGTGTGGTCTGTGACTTTGCCATATAATTCACCATTGATGAAATTTGCAATTCTTCCAAAAAAAATACCAATTGGTGATACTAGACAAATAATGTCTGTTAAATCAAAAAAAGATTTATTATTTTTAAAGCTGAACCAACTAATGGAAATTACGATTCCAATCATGGCTCCATGAAATGACATTCCACCATTCCATATTTTAAGTATTTCAA
>CACCZR010000016.1 GCA_902550555.1 uncultured SAR116 cluster alpha proteobacterium
ATAGCTTGATTAAGTTTATTTTTACTAAACGTATCTCTTTTTTTTATCTTAATAATATCTTTAAGTTGGTCATCCTCAAAAAAATTATTACCAAAAAAATAAATTTCATTTATTATTGGGGTTTCTACGACTTCAACAATTAGTGTATTTTTTTCAACTTTAACTGATATTTCATCAAAAAAATCAGATCGATATAAATCTTTTGTAATTATGTTGATTTCTTCGTCAGTAATTTTTTTATTAAGATATTTATTTGTAATGTTTGTAATATAAGAATTAGAAATTCTATTATTTCCTGCTATTTCTACTTTTTTAATAACGTAGTCATTTGAAAAAGATATACTTATATCAAAAAATACTAATATTAAAAAAATTAAAAAAGAGCCTATTCTTTTCATCATTTCCCCATAGTTAATTAATCATTATATCAATTTTAGTTCAAATTAAACAAATAATTTCTGAATATCAATAAATGTAATTACTATCATTAGAAATATTAGTAAAAAAACTCCTATTTGAATTAATTTAAATTGTATTTTTTGATTAATTGGCCGACCTAAAGCAAATTCTATAAAATACATTAAAATATATCCCCCATCTAGTGCAGGTATTGGTAATAGGTTAATTAATCCAAGATTAATTGATAATAAAGCCATCAAAAAAAGGAAATTAGGAAGTCCCAACGAAATTGCATCTCCTGAAATTTTTGCAATTCCAATTGGTCCAGCTACATCTTTTTTATCTATTTTAAAGCTTATTAACTTGATAAATCCTTTAATCCATTCATAGGTTAAGAGTAATGTGTCTTTTAATCCATAATAAATAGAAGAGATTAAATCATGTTTAACTAAAGTTGGACTTGATGCAATTATACCAATTTTAAATGATTTGGCATCTAAATCTTTAACATCTAAAATTTCTGGTTTTATATTAAAAAATAATATTTGTTTGTTTCTTAAAATTTGAAAATTTAATTGTTTCTTATTCTTAGAGACTATTTTTTTAATATCTTCAAAATTAGATACTTTTTTATTGTTAATACTTAGTATTAGATCATTTGGTATTACACCTGCTCTTTCTGCTGGAGAATTTTTTACCACCTTATTAACTTCGGGTTTAACTTCATATCTTCCATGAAAAGAATATAACGTTGTAATTATTAAGATTCCCAATAGAATATTCGCTAATGGACCAGAAATAACAATTAATAAACGAGAAAACAAACTCGCATTATTAAAATACCCTTCATTATCATTATGATTTTGATAATTTTTATCATTAACAAGTAATTCTCCTTTCATTTTTACATATCCACCAAACGGAATTAAACACACCTTCCACCTAGTATTATTTTTGTCAGTAAAACCAAATAATTCCGGACCAAATCCAACAGAAAATTGCTCGACTACTACACCATTTTTTATTGCAGCCACATAATGTCCGAGTTCGTGAAAAAAAATCAATGGTGTAAGAACAACTAAAAAGCCTATTAATGAGATAAAAAAAGTATTTTCAAACATAGAATTTTTCCGAAATTTTTTTGGCAAAAATACGAGATACTTTATCTATCTCTAAAATTTCATCTAGATCATGTGCTGGGTTAAAATTTTGATCATTTAGACATTTATCAATTATTTCTACTATACTTGTAAAATTAATTCTTTTCCTTAAAAATAAATCAACTGCTATCTCATTTGCTGCATTTAAGATTATAGAGACATAATTAGGTCCATTTAATGCATTCCAACCAAAATTTAATCCAGGAAATTTTTCTAAATCAGGTTTTAAAAAATTTAATTGTGAAACTTCAACTAAATTTAGTTTAGGTAAATCTAAGTTATATCTCTCAGGATAACCAATAGCTACCGACAGCGGACTGATCATATCAGGCAATGCTAAGTTTGCTAAAACTGATCCATCTTTATAATGAACTAAACCATGAATTATTGATTCAGGATGAATTACTACATTAATTTCATTAGATTTTAATTCAAAAAGAAATCCAGCTTCAATGACCTCTAGAGCTTTGTTAATTAATGTTGCACTATCAATTGAAATTTTTTTACCCATTTCCCACTTGGGATGTTTTAAAGCTTCTTCAATTGTAATATTTTTAAAATTATTAAGAGGTCTATTTAAAAAAGGACCCCCAGAAGCTGTTAAAGTTATATGACTTATATTTTCTCTAAAATTACTGTCAAAACATTGAAATATTGAATTGTGTTCAGAATCAACTGGTAATATCTTTACATTATTTTTCTTCGAACACTCTATTAATATGTTACCAGCAACTACAAGTGGCTCTTTATTTGCTATAGCAATGTTATTCCCATTATTAATTGCAGTATAAGCAGGCATTAATCCAGCCAATCCTGATATACCTGAAACTACGATATCACAATTCAATGCGGCTAATTCAAGAAGTCCGTCGTGACCTCTCATGACTTTTGTAGAATTGTTAAAAATAATATCTTTATCATTTTTAAAAAAGCAAACGTTTTTAACATTGAATTCATCTGAAATTAATTTTAATTGTTCAGTATTTTTATATGCTGAAACCCCTATTAAATTAAATTTTTCTCTCTTTTGACGGATTAAATTTAAAGTTGATTTTCCAATTGAACCAGTTGCTCCTAATAAAATTATATTTTTTAAAGTCATTGATTAAGTCTCATTTAACTAAGTTGTAAAATCAAAACTGATAAAGGGAATGAAAACAACCAACTATCAATCCTATCCAAGACACCACCATGCCCAGGGAAAAGTTTTCCTAAATCTTTAATGTTTAAAGTTCTTTTAAAATAAGATACGTATAAATCACCAATAAATGAAGAAATAATTATTAAAATCACATAAAAAAATAGATTTAAGTCTGTAAAATTGTAATGTAAAAAAATTAATGTAAATAAAAATAACGTACAAAAAGTACTCCCAATATAACCTTCCATTGTTTTATTAGGACTAATTTTTGGAAAAATTTTTAATTTTCCAAATTTTTTTCCTATTAAAAATGCGAATATATCACAAAGTGAAATCATAGAAATAATAATAAAAATTAATTTGTACTCTAAATTTTGATTTTCAATTATATGAATAATTGAAAAAAAAGTGGAGTTTATTAAAAAACCAACCATAGAAAAATGAATATTAGATTTTTTAAATAAACATAAAACAATAAACAATGAGCTTAAACCGTAAAAGATCATTAATTGAAATTGTTCAACTAAATTAAATATTTCACTCTTCTTTACAAAAAAATATAAAAGTATAAAAAAAGGTATAAAATAATGTAAAGTTAGTTTGCTTTTATTAAGATTATAAATTTCTAAAAAAGATAAAAAACTTAATACAATAACCATCAAGTATATACCATCATTACCAATAGAAAAAATCCCAACTAATAAAAATATTAAAATTAAAGAGGTTGTTAATCTTTTAATAAACTCGTTATTTAAATTAATGATCACATTCCACCAAATTTTCTTTTTCTTGAGACAAATTCATTAACTGAACTTTCTAATAAATTAAAATTAAAATCTGGCCACATTTGATCCAAAAATATTAATTCTGTGTAAGCAAGATGCCAAAGCATAAAATTTGATAATCTTTTTTCACCTCCAGTTCTAATTAAAAGATCAATATTAGGTGAATGATAATTAAATAAATATTCCTCAAAATCATTCAAATTTTTTAAAATTTTTTTATTTTTGAAAAAATCTTCTAGGTATTTTGTTACGGCTATCAAAATTTCTTGCTGACCACCGTAATTAACAGCAATTGTCAAAGTAAGTTTTTTTTTTTTATTTATTAAATTTGATAAAAAATTAGCTTTATCTTTTATTTGTTTGCTAAAAACATCTAGATCTCCAATAAATTTTACATCGATTTCTTTACATTCTTCCTCTGAGATTGCTTTATCTAAAAATTTACTAAACAATTTCATCAAATAAGAAATCTCCTTTTTGGACCTAGTCCAGTTTTCTGTTGAAAATCCAAAAACTGTTAAATGATTTATATTTAATCTGACACAATTTTTTATTGTGTTGTAGAGAGTTTCTAAACCCTTTTCATATGCTTCAAAAACAGAGAGATTATTGGATTTAGCCCACCTTCTGTTTCCATCCATAATAATTGCAATATGTTTTGGTTTCATTTAGTTAGTATCTAAAATTTCAGAATGTTTTTTTTGAAATATTTTTTCAATATTATTTATATAATCATCAGTAATTTTTTGAACAATATTTTCATTTTTATGTTTTTCATCATCACTAATTTCATTATTTTTATGATTTTTTCTAATGTCCTCTATAATATCTCTTCTGATATTTCTGATTGCAATCTTAGAGTTTTCTGCGATTTGAGCTGCTACTTTTGACAACTCTTTTCTTCTTTCTTCAGATAATGCAGGAATTGGTATTCTGAT
This sequence comes from uncultured SAR116 cluster alpha proteobacterium, assembly GCA_902550555.1. Taxonomy (GTDB): domain Bacteria; phylum Pseudomonadota; class Alphaproteobacteria; order Puniceispirillales; family Marisalimonadaceae; genus TMED54. Next base: position 4,424 of record CACCZR010000016.1, read on the forward strand.
TAAATTACCCTCTGTCATTGGGTTAAGACCTAAACTACTTTCTCTTATAGCTTTTTCTACTGTGGAAACATTATTTGCATCCCAAATTGAAATAGTAATTAACCTTGCTTCAGGAACACTTATATTACCAACTTGATTAAGAGGCACTTTATTGCCGTAAACATCAACTTTTATTGTGTCTAACATATTAATTGAGGCTCGACCTGCTCTTATGCCATTTAAATCGTTTTGATAAGAAATTATAGCCTTATCCATCTTTTGATTTATTAAATTTTCACTGAAACTATTCATTTTAAATTCCTATTTAATTTACAATTGTAAAAATACCTTTGTTAGCTTTACAAATTTTTAAAAGATTTCCATTTTCAAAAATTGAACTAATAATTATTGGAATGTTATTTTCTCTTGCAAGTGATACAGCTGCTGCATCTATGACTTTTAAATCATTTGATAAAACATCCATATATGTCAATGAATTAAATCTTTTTGCTTTATTATCAATTTTAGGATCAGCTGAATAAATGCCATCTACTAATGTTGCTTTTATTAAAACATTACAATTCATTTCTGATGCCCTTAATGCAGCTGCAGTATCTGTTGTAAAATAAGGGTTACCTGTCCCAGCTGCAAAAATTACTACTCTATTTTTTTCTATGTGTCTATAAGCTTTCCTTCTAATATATGGTTCACAAACTGCTGATATAGGTAATGCTGATTGTACTCTTGTAGGAATTCCTAATTTTTCTAGAGAATTCTGAAGTGCTAACGAATTCATTACAGTTGCTAACATTCCCATATTATCTCCAGTTGTTCTATCCATCCCTTTTGAAACACCAGTAATTCCTCTAAAGATGTTTCCTCCACCAATGACTATACAAAGTTCTAACCCAAGATTTACAACATCTTTAATTTCATTAGATACTGAGCGAATCATTTCTGGACAAATTCCAAAATCATTATCACCCATTAACGCTTCACCAGATAACTTTAATAAAACTCTTTTCCAGTATAAATTCCCCACAATAAAACTTTCTAATTATTTGCTGTAGCTGCAACTTCAGCCGCAAAATCTTTTTCTTCAACTTCAATACCTTGTCCTAAAATTAACATTTTAAAATTATCGATTGAAATCTCAGCTCCTAATTCAGTTGAATATTGTTTTAATATATCTTTAATTTTACTTTTGCCATCAATTACAAATGTTTGTTCTAATAAAACAACTTCTTCACAAAACTTTCTAATCCGACCTTCAACCATTTTTTCTGCAATCTCTTTAGATTTACCGGATGATATAGCTTGTTCTATTAATACTTGTTTTTCTTTGTCAATAATTTTAGAATCTAAACTTTCAAGATTTAATGAAATTGGATTAGAAGCAGCAATATGCATTGCAATTTTTTTTCCAATATTTTCTAAGCTGTTTTTATCAGCATTTGATTTTAATGATAAAATTACCCCTATTTTTCCTAAATTTTCAGAAACAGAATTATGTACATAAGAGACAATTATGCCAGGTTCATCCAAATTAATTTTTTCAATTCTTCGTATATTTAAATTTTCTCCAATAGTCGCTACATTTTTAGTTAACTCATCTTCAACTGTATTATCACTATTGATAAACTTAGAATTAAGTAAATTTTTTAAATCTCCATTTGCAGTCACAGCAATTTTAGAACAATCACTTACAAACTTTTGAAATTGTTCATTTCTAGAAACAAAATCCGTTTCTGAATTAATTTCTATTAAACATGCTTGATTGTTAGTTATATTTACGCCTACCAAACCTTCAGCAGCAACTCTACCACTTTTTTTCGCTGCTACTGATAGACCTTTTTTTCTAAGCCAATCAATTGACTTTTCTACATCATTATCGTTTTGTAATAATGCATTTTTACAATCAACCATTCCAGCACCAGACTTTTCTCTTAATTCTTTTATTAAATTAGCATTTAAACTCATCTTGACATCTACTCCATAAAATATTTTTTAATTTGAACCAGTATTATTCTCTAAATCATAATTTAGATTTTCTTCATTTTTATTTTCACTAGGTTCTTTTGCATCAGCTTCTTCAATTGTTTCTATCTCTTGATCACTTGGAATTTCTTCTTCAGCATTTGTTTCAGCATTACCAATATCAACCCCTGCTTCAGCAAGATATTCTTCCATTCCACTTAGAATTGCAGAACCAAAGAGATCACAATATAGTGATATTGATCTCACAGCGTCATCATTTCCAGGTATAGGAAAATCAACTTTATTAGGATCAGTGTTAGTATCACAAATTGCAACAACTGGAATATTTAATTTTTTTGCTTCTTGTACAGCAATAGATTCTTTATTTATATCAATAACGAAAATAGCATCAGGTAAACCAGGCATATTTTTAATTCCACCTAAATTTAACTCTAATTTTTCTTTAGATCTTTCAATATTCAGTTTTTCTTTTTTAGTAAGATTATTTATTTCACCTGTTTCAATTTTACCCTCTAAATCTTTAAGTCTTTTAATTGATTTTGATACAGTTTCCCAGTTTGTAAGCATTCCACCAAGCCATCTATGGTTCACATAAAATTGACCACAGTTAATTGCTGATGATGCTATTATATCTGAAGCAGATCTTTTAGTTCCAACAAATAGTATTTTTCCTCCTTTTTTTGCAATCTCATGAATGGTTTCTAATGCAGAATAAAGCATTGGAACTGTTTTCTCTAAATCTATTATATGTATCTTATTTCTTTCTCCAAAAATAAACTCTTCCATTTTTGGATTCCACCTTCTTGTATGGTGACCAAAGTGAATTCCAGCCTCTAGCAATTGTCTCATAGTAAATGTAGGTATAGTCATGTTTTTTTCCTTTACCGGTTAATGTTAAGTAATACTTTCTAAGAAGCACCGGATGGTATTAAAACCAAAGTATTACACAATTTATCATCTATTAATTTATTTTTAATCTATTTTCAACAATTTATTTTAATATAATTTTTTCTAAAAAAGGCATCCTTGAAATATTATTCATAAAATTATCATTAATTTTTATATTTTCATTCAAAATCATCCTTACCAATTTGTTTTTCAATTTTAAAAAGATATTAATATTTGAATTACCAGTTTCAATTTTATCAATTTCTTCTTTAAGAGTTTTAAAGCAACTCTTATTTTTTATAAAAAGATCTAAGGATTTTATATTTTTTGAAATAATATCAAATAGTTTATGTACGCTTTGACAAATTATTCTAGTTCCAGAATTTCTATCAAATCGTATTTCAAGATTGAAAATAAAAATCTGATTTTTATTAAAATATTCTTCAATAAAATATACATCTTTAATATCAAGAAAAATTTCAAGCGATCCCAGGGCGTCAGATGCTTCAATAACTCCATATAAGTTGCCATTTTGTGATTTTCTTTTAAAGACATTATTTACAACGCCAATAAATTTATGAATTTTAGATGTCATAGTTAAATCATAATAATTATAAAAAAAGTCAGATTTTTTTAATTCAAAATTGTTATAAACTGATTCAATTTTTTTTATTGGATGATTTTTGAGATAAAATCCAAGAGAATTTAATTCATTTTCTTCATTTTCAAAGAGTGAAAATTCAGGGACATCTTTTAATGATTTTGTTAATGATAATTCATTAACATTATTGAATAAATTATTTTGATTATTTAGCTTATCGTTTTCTATCCTTTGTGAAAAAATTAAAATACTAGAAATAGAATTAAATAATTTATTTCTAGGAATATTTAAATTATCAAAAGATCCAGATATAGTTAAACTTTCTAATCCTCTTTTACCAAAAATATTTTGTGGGACTACATCAACAAAATGGTCAAAATTTTTAAATTTTCCAACTTTATCTCTAATTGATATCATTTTTTTAACTGCGTCATTTCCAACATTTTTAAGAGAGGACAAACTGTATCTAATGCACTTTTGATTTATTCCTTCTTCAACTGAAAATTTATCAAAACTCGTATTTATACATGGGGGTAAAATTTTTATTTTCAGTTTATTTAATTCATCAACAAAAATTGATAATTTTTCAACGTTATCTGAGTCATAAGTCATTAGAGAAGAAAAAAATTCATGAGGATAATGAGCTTTTAACCAAGCACATTGATAAGCTATTAGTGCATAAGCTGCAGCATGAGATTTATTAAAACCATAACCTGCAAAAGCAGAAATTTGATCAAAAATTTCTTCAGCTTTAGATCTTTTTATATCAATTTTACTTGCTCCATAAATAAACTTTTCTTTTTGCATTTCCATTTCTTTTTTATCTTTTTTTCCCATAGCTCTTCTAAGAATATCTGCAGAAGCTAAACTATAATCAGCCAAAACCTGAGCTGCTTGCATTACTTGTTCTTGGTAAATAAAAATTCCATAAGTTTCTGAAAGTATGTTAGACAAACGTTCATGCATGTACACTATCTTTTCAATCCCATGTTTTCTATTTATATATTTTGGAATATTTTCCATAGGACCGGGCCTATATAAAGCAACAACAGCTATAATATCTTCAAATCTATCGGGTTTTAATCCTCTTAGAGCATTTTGCATACCTTTTGATTCTAATTGAAAAACTCCTATAGTTTGTCCTTTTGTTAATATTGAATATACTTTTTTATCATCTAAGTTAATTTTTGAAATATTGAAGCTTTCATTATTTTTTTTTATTAATTTTTCCGTGTGAGATATTATTGTTAAAGTTTTTAATCCAAGAATATCAAATTTGACGAGACCTGCTTTTTCAATGTATTTCAAATTGAATTGTGTTGCCGGGATATCACCTTCTTTTTCACTATAAAGTGGTATAATATTATCAAGTTTTTTTTCAGCAATTACAATTCCAGCAGCATGGGTTGAAACATGTCTATTTAGACCCTCAATCGCCAAAGAGAGGTCAATTAATTTTGATACTTCTTCATTTTCTTGTTTTAATTTTAATAACTCTTCTTCTGTTTCTAAGGCTTTTGACAATGTCACTGGATTAGCTGGATTAGCTGGAATAAGTTTAGCAATTTGATCAACTTGATTATATGGCATCTCTAAAACTCTTCCGACATCTCTAATAGCTGCTCTTGCTTGCAAACTTCCAAATGTAATAATCTGGGCTACATTTTCATGTCCATATCTATTTTTAATATAATTTATTACTTCATCTCTTCTGTCTTGACAAAAATCAATATCAAAATCAGGCATAGAAATTCTTTCAGGATTTAAAAATCTTTCAAATAAAAGACCCCATTTTATAGGATCTAATTCTGTTATTTGAATACACCAAGCAACAATTGAACCTGCGCCAGAACCTCTCCCAGGCCCAACTGGTATATTATTATCTTTTGACCATTTTACAAAATCTGAAACAATTAAAAAATAACCAGAAAAACCCATTTTTGAAATAATATCTAACTCTTCATTAAGACGATTTTTGTATATTTGAATTTTATCTAAATCATGAAAAATATTATTTTCTTTTAATCTTTTTTCTAGACCATCTTTAGATATTTGTTGTAATATAGATAACTCATCATCATATCCTGAATTTACAAATTTTGGCAAAGATAATTCTTTTGGCTTTAGGCAAAAAGAACATTTTTGAGCAATAATGATTGTGTTTTGTAGAGCTTCAGGCAAATCTTCAAATAAAGAAATCATTTCAGATTTTGATTTAAAATAATTTTCCTGAGAAAATGAACTTATTTTTTTTGAAGAAATTGTTTTGCTTTGCTCTATCAAAGATAATAATTCAAAAGCTTCAAAATGATTTTTATCTTTAAAATAAGAATCGTTTGTTGCTACAATAGGAATTTCCAAGTCTAATGATAAAGATAAAAGTTCATTTTCAGCTGCAGTTGTTTCTTTGGCATTTGACCTTTGTAACTCAATATAAAAATCATTACCAAGAAACGACTTTATATTTTGAGCCCGATCAATACAAATTCTTTTTTCTCCTATAAATGATGGGTTTCCAATATACCCATTTTGATAACCACCACTTAAAAAAATTAATCCAAATCTATGTTTTATTAAAAATTCAATATTTACTTTTTTATGAATATTTAAATTAATACCTCTATTAATTTTGTTTGCTATTACAACTAAATTTTTATAACCCTCCATTGATTTTGCTAATAAAACTAATTCAAAATGTTTGCCATCAAAATATTGATCGTATACGTTTACTTGCATTCCAATTATAGGTTGTATTCCTGAAGAAAATAACTTTTCAGAAAATTCAAATGCACCAAAAAGATTAGATGTATCTGTTATAGCACACGCTGGCTGCATATCATTGACACAAAAATCTGCAATGTAATTTGAAGTTAACATTCCTTCAGATAATGAAAAATTTGTATGGGTTCGCAAATTAACAAAGTTTTGACTGTGCATAAAAAATTATTTTAAAATTTTGATATTTTGGTTTTCAATTAATAAAATTCTATCCATCTTTTCCGCTAAAAAATTATTATGGGTAGCTATGATACAACTTTTTTCAGTATCTAAAGTAATTTTCTTTAAAATATTGAAAATTAATAATGTATTATCTTTATCCAAATTTCCAGTGGGTTCATCAGCTAATATAAATTTTGGATTATTTGATAAAGCTCTACCAATAGCAACTCTTTGAGATTCTCCACCTGATAATTTAGCAGGTCTATGATCCATCCTATGTTCTAGATTTAAATAAGTTAAAATTTGAACTGCCTTTTTTTTTGCATCATCATAAGGAATGTTTTTTATCAGAGATGGAATGATAATATTTTCAAGTGCAGAAAATTCTGGAAAAAGTCTATGATTTTGAAATACAAAGCCAATATCATTAAGCCGAATATTAGTAATTTCACTCTCAGTCAGTAAAGAATAGTCTTTGTTTAAAATTTTAAACTTTCCTGAAATAAATTTATCTAACAGTCCAATACAATTCAAAAGTGTTGATTTTCCTGATCCACTTGGGCCTAATAAAGCAACCATTTCTCCAGGATAAATTGTTAAATTTAAATTTTTAAAGATTCCAACGTTTTCTAATTTGCTTTTATAATGATAACTTACATCAAATAATTCTAAATAATTTGAAAAAACTTCATTCATATCTTAGAACTTCAGCTGGTAATATTTTTGCCGCTTTCCAAGATGGAAAAACACTTGCTAAAACAGATAAAGATATAGAAATAAAAATAATATAAAAAACCTCAGTAAAATTAATTTTTGATGGTAAATCAGTTAAAAAGTATATTTCTGGTGAGAAAAGTTCTTGATTAAGAATAATTGATAAAAATTTTCTTAAATATTCGATATTAATGCTTAAAAAAATACCTAGTATTGAACCAAAAAACGTTCCCATTGAACCAATAGATGTGCCTATTAACAAGAATATTTTAATTATAGATTTCCTTGATGATCCAATTGTTCTAAGTAAAGCAATATCTCCTGACTTGGCATTAACAAGCATAATCATAGAGGATATAATATTAAAAGCCGCAACTAAAATTATTAAAGTCAAAATTAAAAACATTACATTTTTTTCAACCTTTAAAGCATTAATAAATGTATTATTTTGTTTTTTCCAATCTATAATTTCAAAGCTTTCATTTAACTTTTTTTTAATATTTAAATATGAAGCATCTGAAAATTTGTAATCTTTTAGAAAAATTTCAATGTTATTTGCAACATCTCCTAATTGCAAAAAATTTTGTGCGGTTTTCCATGGCATAAAAATATAATTATTATCATATTCATACATTCCTACATTGAACATACCTCCAATTTTAAAAATTTGTTTTTGAGGTATGATACCTAGAGCCGTTTTAATACCATTAGCTGAAACTATTGTTATTTTATCACCAACCATAACATTTAATCTTTTAGCCAGTCTTGAGCCTATAATTATTTCATTTTTTGTTTTAAAGTTATCTTTAGTTAATTGGTTTAAATTATCCCATAATAATTTCTTTGCCGGAAGGTCTGTCGATCTAATGCCTTTTATCATGACACCACTTACATAATCCTTTGACCTTACTAAACCTTGACCATCAATTTGAGGTATCACAGAGAAAATATTATTATCGTCACTTACTTTCTTAGAAATATCGATATAATTAGCTATTAGTTTTCCACTATTAGCATAAACTACTAAATGACCATTTATTCCAAGTATTCTATTAACTAATTCTTCTCGAAAACCATTCATTACTGACATAACTATAATTAATGTTGCCACTCCAAGAGCAATGCCAACAAATGAAAACCATGCAGATAAAGATATAAAACCTTCAGTTTTTTTTGACCTTAAGTATCTAAAAGCTAAATATAATTCAAAAGATTTAAATAACATTTAAACTAAACCATATTTTCATTAATAAAATTAAAAATTTCATTTAAACTTAAATTTATTATTTTATTTGTTTTCCTGGTTTTGATTTCAAAATTATCATTTTTTACACCCTTAGGTCCAATTATCACTTGGTAAGGGAGTCCTATCAAATCCGCTGTTGCTAATTTTGATCCAATACTCTCTTTAGTGTCGTCAAACAAAACATCTATCATTTTTTTATTACAATAATTATAAATTTGATTTGAAATCTCTGCACATTTCTTATTATCACAATTTAAATTTATCAGGCCAAACATAAACGGAGAAACCTCTTTAGGCCAAATAATCCCATTTTCATCGTGATTAGCCTCTATTATCCCTCCAACTAATCTTGAAACTCCTACACCATAAGAACCCATAAAAACAGGTAAGTTTTGTCCTTTTTCATTAGTTATTGTTGCATTCATTGGTTTTGAATATTTTTGACCAAAATGGAATATATGCCCTACTTCAATCCCTTTTGTTTTAATTAAATCACCAGATATATTTTGTGTTTCTTTAGGATTATGCATTTCATCAGTAGCGGCATAAAAAGACGTATACTTATTAATATATTCTTGTAAATCGTCATTATAATCTATTTCATCAAAAAGTTTTTGCATATCAAGTAGTCTCTTATCAAAAAAAACATCACTTTCTCCAGTTTTTGAAATGATAATAAACTCGTGACTTAAATCACCACCAATAGGACCAGTTTCCGCTTTCATTGCAATTGGACTTAGACCCATTTTTTTAAATAATTTCATATAAGCTACAAACATTTTGTTGTAAGATTTTTTTGCATTATCTTGACTAGTATCAAATGAATAGGCATCTTTCATTAAAAATTCACGACCCCTCATAACTCCAAATCTTGGCCTAACTTCATCCCTGAATTTCCACTGTACATGATATAAATTTAATGGAAGATTTTTATAACTTTGTACATTATTTCTAAAAATATCCGTAATTAATTCTTCATTAGTAGGCCCATACAACAACTCTTTTTTATTTCTATCTTTAATTCTAAGCATTTCTTTACCATAATCTTGATATCTGCTTGATTCGATCCAAAGCTCAGCAGGCTGAATTGTTGGCATCAAAATTTCTATGGCTCCTGAAGCATTCATTTCATCTTTTGTAATCTTTTCTATTTTGTCTAAAACTTTTTTTCCAAGAGGTAGCCAAGAATAAATGCCTGAAGAAGATTGTTGGCACATCCCAGATCTTAGCATTAGGATATGAGAAGTTATCTCAGCTTCTTTGGGCTTATCCTTTTTAAGAGGTAAAAAATAATTTGTTAGTTTCATAAGTGATCTCAAGTTTAATCTAATCTAAATTATTTAAAATTTAAAGGTAGATTGTAAATAAATTATCAATTAAGTTAATTTAAAATAAAGATAGATATAAGTGATTAATTTATGAATTCATACGGCTTTCCTTTAACTAGAATGAGAAGAACAAGATCAAAAAGATTTATAAGAGATCTTGTTAAAGAAAATCATTTGACAGTCAATGATTTAATTTATCCTATATTTATAGTTGATGGTAATGATAAAAAAGAGCCCATACTAGAAATGCCAGGACTTTTTAGATATTCATTAGACAATCTTAAAAATGAGATTAAAAACATATTAAGTTTAAATATTCCTGCAATTGCTATTTTCCCAAAAATATCTAATGATTTAAAAAACTCCTCAGGATCCGAGGCTCTTAATAAAAATAATATTGTTTGTAATGCAATAAAATTAATTAAAGATACAACTAGTGAACTAGGTATTGTGTGTGATGTTGCATTAGACCCTTACACTGACCATGGACATGATGGTATTATAATCAATGACTATGTAGACAACGATGAAACCGTTAAAATATTATGTGAACAAGCTCTTATTCAAACTGAAGCGGGATGTGATATCATCGCACCTAGTGATATGATGGATGGAAGAATTCGAAAAATTAGAGAAACACTAGAAAATAATAATTATAAAAATACCTTAATAATGTCTTACACTGCGAAGTATTCCTCATCATTTTATGGCCCATTTAGACATGCGGTAGGTTCATCTAATAATTTTGGAAATAAAGATAAATCATCATATCAAATGGATTACGGTAATTCAAAAGAAGCTATAAGGGAAGCTGAGTTAGATATTTCAGAAGGAGCAGATATAATTATGGTCAAACCTGGGTTGCCTTACTTAGATATCATAAGCAAATTAAATCAAAAATTTGATGTCCCAATTTTTGCATATCAAGTCTCTGGAGAATATTCTATGATTATGAACGCAATTAATAATGAATTTTTAGATAGATCAGTAATTATAGAAACTTTAACAAGTTTTAAAAGAGCTGGTTGTTCTGGAGTTTTAACATATTTTGCCCCTATAGCATCTAAAATTTTGAATGAAGATAAATAAATGAATCAAAAAAAATGGTCTTTTTGGATTGATAGGGGTGGAACATTTACAGACATTGTTGCCAAAAATCCTAAAAATAAAATTGTTGTTAAAAAATTTCTTTCACAAAATGATAAAGTTTATAAAGACGCTGCATCTTTTGGCATCTTAAACATCTTAGATGAATATAATAAATTAAATAATGATATTTCATCAAGTGTTGAAGAAATTAAAATGGGTACCACAGTAGCTACTAATGCATTACTTGAGAGAAAAGGAGAAAAAACATTATTAGTTATAACAAAAGGATTTAGAGATGCTCTAGAAATTGCTTATCAAGATCGTTCAAATATTTTTGCAAAAAAACCAATTAAACCACAAAATCTTTACAAAAAAGTGCTTGAAGTTGATGAAAGAATTGATAGTGATGGACATATTTTAAAAAAGCTAAATATTAACAAGGTAAAAGAAGATCTAATTAAATTTAAATCTAAAGGATTTAAAAGTTTAGCGATTGTTCTTATGCATGGTTATAAATTTAAAAAGCATGAAGAATTAATTGAAAAAGTAGCTTTGAAGATTGGATTTGACCAAATTTCAATAAGCTCAAAAGTATCACCATTAGTAAAAATTGTATGTAGAGGTGATACTACTGTTGCAGATGCATATTTGTCACCAATATTAAATAAATATATACAAAACTTCACTTCTAATTTAACCAATAGTTTAAAAAGTAATGATAAAATAAAAAAAAGTGTTTACTTTATGATGTCATCTGGAGGTTTAACATCTGCAATAAATTTCAAAGGAAAAGACTCAATTTTATCAGGACCAGCTGGAGGAGTAGTAGGTTCTGTTGAAACCATAAAATCTTTAGGCATTAATAAAATAATAAACTTTGATATGGGTGGTACATCTACTGATGTTTCCCATTTTAACAAAGATTATGAAAGAAAAAACGAAAATATAGTTGCTGGCACTAGAATTACTTCACCAATGCTAGATATTCATACAGTAGCTGCAGGTGGTGGTTCAATTTTAAAGTTTGAGGATGATAGGTTCCAAGTAGGACCTCAATCAGCAGGCTCAAACCCAGGTCCAACATGCTATGATAATAATGGACCTTTAACAGTTACAGATGCAAATTTGATTGTAGGAAAAATATCACCAAAATATTTTCCAAAAATATTTGGAAAAAATCAAGATAAACCACTTAACAAAGAAAAGGTGATTGAAAAATTCAAAAAATTAAAAAATAAAAATAAAATACTTAAAAGTATTGAAAAGATCGCGTCCGGATATTTACAAATTGCCTCTGAGAATATGGCTAATGCAATAAAAAAAATCTCTATACAAAGAGGTCATGATATAACGAAATATACATTATCTTGTTATGGAGGTGCAAGCGGTCAACATGCTTGTTCAGTAGCTAATTCTCTAGGTATTAAAAAAATTGTTTTTAGTAAATTCTCTGGTGTTTTGTCAGCTTATGGAATGGGCATATCGAGTGTAAGAAGTTATCGACAAAAGAATGTAAATGAAAAACTTAATGATAAAAATTTAAAGAATTTAAAAGAAATATTTGATACATTAAAACAAGAATGTTTGGATGAACTATTTAAAAAATCAAAGGAACCAAAAAAAATAATTGTAAATTATAAATTATTTTTAAAATACTTTAACTCTACGACAACTATAGAAATACCTTTTGATAAACTTGATATAGTTAAAAAAAATTTTAATAGAAATCATAAACTTAGATATGGCGTTTTATTTGATACATCAGAAATCGTTATCGATTTTATTGAAGCCGAAGTAGTAGTTAACAATTCCAGATCAAAGAAAGTTAATAATAATAGTCATTTTGTTGACTACCCTTATACTTTAGAAACAACAAAGGTTTTCTTAAATGAAAAATGGCAGAATGTAAGTGTTATCAGAGAAAAACAGTTTTTACATGGAACAAAAATTAAAGGCCCATTGTTAATAATTGAAAAAAATCAAACGATTTTTGTTGAAGATGGTTGGGAAACAAAATTTGAAAGTAATCAATTCATAATCTTAAACAAAGTTAGCGATAAAAATTCAAAAGCTTTTAATAATTTAAATTTTAATAAATCTGATCCAATTTTACTAGAGATATTCAATAATTTATTCATGAACATTGCTGAGCAAATGGGTACAGTGCTTCAACAAACAGCATCATCTGTAAATATTAAAGAAAGAGTTGACTTTTCATGCGCTGTCTTTTCGAAAAGAGGTGAACTTATTGCTAATGCACCACATATGCCAGTTCATTTGGGATCAATGCAGCAATCTGTTCAAAGTATTATTAAAAATAATAAAAATGCAATCTATGAAGGAGATAGTTTTGCTTTAAATGCACCTTATAATGGTGGAACTCATTTGCCTGACATCACAATAGTAACACCTGTATTTATTGAAAATAAACTTACATTTTTTGTAGCCTCTAGAGGACATCATGCAGATGTAGGTGGAACAGCTCCTGGATCTATGACACCTTTAGCTAAAAACATAGAAGAAGAAGGTGTTCTTTTTGACAATGTTAAAATAATTTCAAAAAAAGTATTTAACGAGAAATTAATAACTAAAATTTTTAAAGAACATAAATATCCAGCGAGAAATATTTTACAAAATATATTAGATATAAAAGCTCAAATAGCCTCAAATTATAAAGGTTTACTTCTGTTACAAGAAGCATATCAACAATTTGGTAAGACCAAATTTTTAAACTATATCAAATTTATAAGTCTAAATGCTGAAAAAAGTGTAACTGCTGCAATAAAAAATCTTAAAAATTCAGACTTCACTCTCAAAACAGATAATGATGCAATAATAAAAGTTAAAATAAGAAAGATTGAAAATGACAAAAAAGTTATTGTTGATTTTACAGGGACATCCAATCAACGTCCGAATAATTTTAATGCTCCAAAACCTGTTGTCATAGCAGCTGTTTTATACTGTTTTAGATTATTAGTTGATAAAAATATTCCAATGAACTCTGGTTGTTTAAAACCAATAAAAATAATAATTCCTAAAAATTGTATGCTTAATCCAAAATATCCTGCGGCTGTAGTAGCTGGTAATGTTGAAACTAGCCAGCATCTAGTTAATGCTTTACTTTCGGCCTTAAATGTTATGTCATCTAGTCAAGGAACGATGAATAATCTAACATTTGGCAATAAAAAATATCAGTATTATGAAACCATTTGTTCTGGTTCTCCTGCAGGCCCAAACTTTCACGGCACCAATGCTATACAAGTTCATATGACAAATTCACGATTAACTGACCCTGAAATTTTAGAGTTGAAGTTCCCCGTTATACTAAAAGATTTCCATATTAGACCTAACTCTGGTGGTAAAGGCATTTATAGTGGAGGAGATGGTACTTACCGAGAAATCCTTTTTAAAGAAGATATGGAATTAGCAATTTTATCAAGTCATAGAAAAATAAAACCTCATGGTCTTCAAGGTGGAGAGAATGGGCAATTAGGGAAAAACTACATTATTAGAAAAAATAGAATTAAAGAAGTTTTGCAGGGTTGTGATTATAGAAAAGTAAAAAAAGGGGATACTATCGTTATAGAAACTCCTACTCCAGGTGGATATGGAAAAAGAAAATAAATTGAAAAATATTTAATTAAGTCGTTTAATAAATTATGGCTAAATTCGAAAAAGTAAATCTTTTAAATTATCCTATTTTCTTTATGACAAAAGAAACCAAGTGTCCATATCTTAGTAATAAGTCTGAAAAAAGATTGGTAACAGATTTAAACAATAACCCTTTTTTATTTGATGAATTATCTTTATCTGGATTTAGAAGAATTGAAAATTGGATGTATAGACCATCTTGTACTAATTGTACTGAATGTAAATCTTACAGAGTAAACGTAAAAAAATTTATTCTTACCAAAAGTCTTAAAAGAATTAAAAAAAATAATTTAGAAATAAGTACATCATTAAAAAATAATTTAGCTTCTGAAGAATATTATGATCTATTTTCAAGTTATCAACAAAAGAGACATACAGGTAGTTCAATGTCAAACATGACATTTGATGATTTTAAATCAATGATTGAAACCTCACCAATTAATACACAACTCTATGAGTTTAGAAATAAAGAAAAAAAAATTATAGGATTAATGTTATTTGATCATCAAAAGGATGGTTTATCAGCTGTTTATAGTTTTTATGATGTCAAATTTGAAAAAAGTGGATTAGGTAATTTTATGATTTTAGAGTTAATAGAATTAGCAAAAAAACTTGGTCTAGACTATGTCTATTTAGGTTACTATATCAAAAATGCACCTAGAATGAACTATAAATTAAAATTTAAGGAGGGTGAATTATATTCAGATGGAAAATGGACTAAAACTTAATTTCCTAAAGCCATTCCATCACTCCTTAAATCAAAACCAGCTTCTTTATTTCCATATTTATCTATAATTATTGCACCAGCATGTCCCATTATTTCATCAAAATCATCTACTAGTTGTATTTGATGACCTACCTCAATTAATCTTTTTATAATTTTATCATCAAACCTTTTTTCTAATCTAAGGTTATGAACATCATCTCCCCAAGTTTTACCAAGCAACCACCTGGGATTGTTTATTGCATCTTGAAGATTTTTCTTCAATTCTTTATATCTCAAAAAAATTGTTGCTTGGGTCTGTGGTTGTCCATCACCGCCCATAGTGCCATATAACAAACATCGTCCATCATTAAACTTTGCTAAAGCTGGTTGAATTGTATGAAAAGGTCTTCTTCTAGGACAAAGAGCGTTGTGACTTTCTCTATTTAAAGAAAAACTTGCTCCTCGATTTTGCAATGTAATACCAGTTTCTGGCAAGTAAACACCAGATCCAAATTCCCAAAAAATACTCTGAATAAAACTAACTGAATTTCCAAATTGATCAGACGAACCCAACCAAACTGTATCACCTTTTTGGGATGTGATAGGCCATTCCAGTGCTTTTTTATAACTTATCTCATTTGCTAATTTTGAAAATAAATCATCATTTATTAAATCATTAATATTTATTTTCATATAAACTGGATCAGTTACATATTCATCTCTTAATATAAAAGCTTTTTTAGTGGCTTCTACAATACTATGGATAAAGTTAAATTCTGATTCACATTTATGTTTAAGTTTGTTTAGTATGCCTAGTATTAATAAGGAAGCAACACCTTGAGTTGGAGGAGGTAAATTATATACTTCACAATCATCCAAGCTTAAGTGAATAGGCTCTACAAATCTTGAATTAAAATTATTAAAATCATTTTCTGTTAATATACAATTAGTTTTTTTTAAATCTGAAAAAATTTTTTTGAGAGTCTCTCCTCTATAAAAATCATCCAATCCATTTTTAACAAGTAATTTTAAAGTTTCAGCCATTTCTGGAAATTTAATAACTGAACCTTCTATTAATTCATTTGAATAATATTTATTAGCAAATTCTTTTAAATTTATTAATTCAGATTTTTTACTCTTCAAGTTTTTTTCTAAAGTGGAAGTTACTGAAAACCCAGAATTAGCAATTTGTATAGCTGGATCTAAAATTTCTTCTAATGATTTTTTACCATTCAATTTTTGTAAACTATATTCATAAGCTTTCATCCAACCACTAACAACACCAGGTACTGTAATTGCAGCAAAATCACCTCTGCCAGGTATTTGTTTTAATCCAATTGAATTGTAAAAATCTATAGTTGCTTTTTCTGAAGAAAACCCTGTAGCTTCAATACCAATTAGCTTTTGATCAAAAGTGTTCATTAACCAAAAATTATCTCCACCTAATGAATTCATATGAGGATATACAACAGAAATAACTGCTGCAGAACAAATCATTGCCTCAACAGCATTTCCTCCAGATTTCATTATTTCAGCTCCAGCTTGTGTAGCCAACCAATGAGGACTTACCATCATATTATTTAATGATTTGATCGTTTGAAACATCAAAAATAAATGGAAAGATCTCTATGACTAGAATTGCACTTTGCTAAATACAATGCTACATTTCTTGGTAACTTAGATTGTTGTCTCAAAGCAACGTTTTTACTTACAAACTTGAGATAATTGTCTAATTTCTTTAAAAGATTATTATCTACTTTTTTTAAAGACACTAACTTATCATTATATTCCTTATATTCTTTTTCAATCAATGTTCTTACTAAATTTAAATCTGTCTTTTTCTTATTTAATTCTCGCGAAGCTTTTCTTAAATTTTTAACTATTTTCTCATTGTATGGTATTTGATTTATTTTTTTTGCAAATTCTTTAATTTTATTAGACATTATTTTGTTTTCTAATGAATTTATATTTTTTAATATTTGGCTAAATTCATCATTTAAACCTTCATATATTTCTGCATTTTTAAATAAATAGTTTAATGTGTTTAATTTAGTAAAGGATGTATCAGCCAATCTCCTATATTCTAATCTTTTCTTTTGTTCTGATTTAACTAAGAATTTAAAGTCTGAACTAATTTTTTCCCAGTTTTTTAATTTATTTTCTTTATGATTAAAATATTTTTCCTTTTCTTTAGATATCTCACTTTTAATTTCGTTAGCATCTTTAAGAGAAGATATAGCCTTTTCTACATCAATAATTGAAGTTGTTATAATTTTATTATATTGTGAATTTAATTTTGTGAAATTCAGAGATTTTAGATTATTAATTTCACGTTCAATCTTATTAGTTTGATTAAGATAATTTAGTGTTACATATTCTTCGATGCATAATTGTAGTTTTGGGTTTCTTGGAGGAGGAGAATTTTCAGATAAATAACTAACTCGATTAGGTAAATAATTAACTAATGTTGGATATATACCAACAATACTTAGGGCTATAAGCTGCAAAATAATAAAGGGTATAACACCTTTATACATTTGTATTGTTTTGACAGTTCTAGAAGCAACACCTCTTAAATAAAATAAAGCAAAACCAAAAGGTGGTGTTAAAAAGGAAGTTTGTATATTTAAACCAATCATTACACCTAACCAAACAGCAGTTATATTAGCAGATGGGTCAGCAAGTAAAATAGGAGCAATAATAGGAACAACAACTACCGCAATTTCAATGAAGTCTAAGAAAAAACCTAAAACAAAGATTACAGCCATTACAATTATAAATTTTACCCAAAACCCGCCTGGGAGAGAGTTAAGATAATCTTTAACTAATTCTTCACCGCCAAATGCTCTAAATGCTGCAGTTAGCATAGCTGCGCCAAGAAGGATAATAAAAACTAGTGACGTAGTTTTAGCTGTTTCTAGCATAACTTCTTGCATTGTATTTTCTTTATTAAATAGGCGCTTCCCACTCCAAACTAAAGATAAAATAATCAAAATAGAGCCAACAATTCCAAGAAATATGCCGATTTTGTCATCAAATGAATTAATTAGTTTTATATTCATGTCATAATTAGAAATCGCATAACCTATTAAAAATAATCCAATTAAAATTATTAATGCTGGATAATATGAAAAGCGATTATTGTGTTGTCTATACCCCGCCATAACAATTGCCCCTGCTGCCCCAATAGCTCCGGCTTGATTAACGGTGGCAATGCCAGAAATAATAGATCCTAAAACTAAAATAATAAGTGTTAAAGGTGGAATTAAAATTAATAAAACATTAAACCAAAATTTTTTATCCATTTTGCCTTTATATGGAACTGGTGGAGCAATTTTAGGAAATAATAAGGCGGCGATTAATATATATGCCATATAAATACCAACTAAAAGTAAACCTGGTACGAATGCACCTAAAAACATTTCTCCTGCACTTGTTGAAATAACATCAAACATTGATGGCATTGAAAATTCACCAGTCGAATCTTTGTAAAGAGCTTTTCTCATAGTGCTTGCTTGATCAGATGCTGAAGACAACTGATCAGCTAAAATTATTAATACTATAGAAGGTGGAATTATTTGACCTAATGTTCCGGATGCCGCAATAGTTCCGGTAGCAAGTGGTGTAGAGTATTTATTCCTCAACATTGCAGGTAATGAAATTAATCCCATTGCAACAACTGTAGCCCCAACTATTCCAGTAGTAGCAGCTAATAAAGCTCCTACAAAAACTACTGAAATACCTAATCCACCACGAACAGGCCCAAAAAGTTGCGCCATTGTAACTAATAAATCTTCCGCAATCTTTGATCTTTGAAGCATGATTCCCATAAATATAAATAAGGGTATAGCTATCAATGTGTCTCTTTCAACTTCCCAATAAACACCCCTGAGATTTGTAACACCTGCTGAAAGCCACTCCACAGCTCCACCAGAATAGAAATAAGCATCAACATTGCCTTCTAAAACAAGTCCAGTTAAAGAAGCTAGCATTATTGACAAGATTGCAGAGCCTGGAAGAGCAAACGCAACAGGAAATCCAGAGGCTAACGCTATTCCCATCAAAATAATTAATATCGCTAAAAAAAGTAATTCCATAAATATTTAATAACCTGAAGAGTTTGTTACTACCCTTTTTCCTTTTTCCTTTTTATAATCAGCTATAGATTCAAAAAAATAACTAATAAATTGTATTAACATTGTAATTCCAAAAATACCTAAAAAAACAGCCATATGATATTTTATAAACATTCCAACACTGCCTTGTTGTGTTACTTCAAAATTTGTGATTGGACTATTAATTATAGATTGCTTTCCATTAAAACCGACAAAAATTATAACCATAGATGTAGTCCATCCTAACAAAATTGATCCTACTGAATTAAGTAAATATTTAGTTTTATCTTTTAATCCTTGATAAAGTATATCAACTCTAACATGGCCATCTTCATACAATGTGTAAGCAGATGCAAATAGAAATAAACCAGCATACCAGTATCTTACTAAATCACCCATAAATGTTTGTTCATAAGAAAATACAAATCTTGTAATTACAATGATTAACTCAGATGCTACAATTAAAAGTGATAACCAGTGAAACCCAATCGTTTTTGTGTATTTAGCTACAATAAAACCTAAAAAAATTAAAGGTATATGAAAGTACAACCCAACAAAAACAGGGCGACTAAAATTAGAAACAAATTGTTTAGATAAAAATAAATCAAAAATTTTTTCAACTCGCATAAATGCTATTGTTATATCAACAATGCCAATTATTAATACAATCCAAAAAAATGATCTAATTAAATAGAGATTTAAGTTATGTAAGATAATTGAATCAGTTCTATAAGAAATACTTTTTTTTCTAACATAGTAAATTGTTATCAATGCAATAATTATGTAAATCAATAATTCAAAAATAGCTAAAAAAGAAAATTTTTTAAAAAGAGTTAATATACCAGGAAAATCAAACCCTACTTGTATTACATTATCAATTAGAAATGCAATAATAAAGGAAATGGATAGCCATCCAAATAGTTTTAAAATTAAATCTGAAGCTTTCATATTATTGATAAAAAAAGGATTAAGAAAACTCTTAATCCTTTTTAGTATTTAATGTTAAGAAATATTTAATACTCTATTTCTTTGGTTAGTGTAATTTACCTCAAAATTAGCCATCATTGTTCCACACTCTCTCATGAAACTTTGATATGCATCATCAACTTTTTTGGTCATTGCTGAGTGGGCTCTAGTTTCTTCAAACACCTCTTTAGCTGCCTCACCAAATGCATCCCAAACATCATCGTTAAATGACTTAACTTGCGTTCCATGATCTTTAACAAGTTTGGCTAAATATTCACCATTTTTTGCACAAGTTTCTTCATATTGTGCGGCATGTTCTTCCATACAAGCAGCGGTAATTAAAGCTTGTTCATTTTTAGTTAATCCACCCCAGAAACTTGCATTAAAACCCATTCCAAGGCATGAACCTGGCTCATGCATCCCTCCAGTATAATAAAATTTTGCTGCCTCATAAAATTTCATGAAATAATCATTATAAGGACCAACCCACTCAGTTGCGTCAATAGATCCTGACACAAGATTTTCATAAATTTGACCACCTGGTAAAGATACTGGTGATGCACCAAGTTTTGACATAACTGTACCACCAAGTCCTGGTATTCTCATTTTTAATCCTTTAAGATCTTCACCAGAATTTATTTCTTTATTAAACCAGCCACCAGCTTGAGTTCCTGTTCCACCACAAGGTAGAGCTTTTAAACCAAACTCTCCAGATAATTCATCCCATAACTTTTGGCCACCACCAAATTTAATCCATGCATTCCATTCAACTGTAGTCATTCCAAAAGGGACTGAAGTGAAATAATTAAACGCAGCATGTTTACCTTTCCAGTAATATTCTGCGGCAATGTAAGCTTGTGAATTTCCTGATGAAACTTCATCAAAAACATCGAAAGCACCTACTTTTTCACCAGCAGCAAAATATTTTACTTCTAAAGAACCTTCAGAAAGTTCTGTAATTCTTGCTGCTAATCGTTGTGCAGATAAACCGAGGCCAGGGAAATCTCTAGGCCATGTTGAAACTACATTGATTGTCTTTTTTGATTTTTGTACAGCTGGTGCGCTTACATCTTTTTTTTCACTTTGATCACAAGATGAAAGCAAAGCTAATCCACCCAAACCAGCAGCAGTGGCGACTCCTGCTTTTTTGAAAAAATCTCTTCTTTTCATTAATTCCTCCATAATTCACTAAATCTAAGAATTTATTATTAGGATAATTCTAAACTAAAAATATATTAATAAAAAGTACTATTTTATCGTAATGAATATATTTTATTTTAGTTTAAAAATTAATCAAATTTTGTTAGTCAACATATTTTATTTTAGTTTAAAATTTAGTCAAATTTTGGGGGCCTTGGAAATCCATTAGGAACTATTTTACCAACGCTTCCACGTTTTCCAATCCAATCTGAAATATCTTTTTCTGTTCTTTGTCTTCCACCTGATAGATTCCAAACAATTCCATCAGCTTTGGAAATAGATTTTATATCCTCTAAATAACCGTCCTTATATCTTTGCAATATTACACCTTTACCTTTGTTTAATTCAGGTAATTCAGATAAACTGAAAACTAGCATTTTTCTATTGCTTCCTGTCACTGCCAAATATTCTTTATCGCAAATCGTTAGAGCTTTAGCTTTTTTATTTTCATTAAGATTAAAAACTTTTTTACCTGATCTTGTTGCTGCGATTAATTTGTCAGTTTTTATTTTAAAACCTAAACCATCTGATGATGCTATTGCAACTTCACCTTCAAAATAACTAAAAAAGTTCACTATCTTTTCGTTATTATCTAAATCAAAAAATTTTGATAAAGGTTCACCAAAACCGCGTCCAGAAGGTAATTTATTTCCTAAAATACTATAAAAAGATCCATTCTCAGAAAAAAAGATTATTTTATCATTTGTTTTAGCGTAAATAACTTTTTGTATTGTGTCTCCTTCTCTTAATTTGAATTCTGAATTTAATTCAACATAACCTTTTTGCGATCTAATCCAGTTTTGACTAGATAAAATAACCGTAATTGGTTCCTCTTCGATGTATTCATTAAAATCTGATATTTCTATTGCAGGAGCTTCTTCAAAAAAAGTTTTTCTATTGATTTTACTTTTTAAATTAATTTTTATTTCTTTAATTTCGTCAATTAAAACATTTTTTTTAACACTCTCATCTGATAAAATTTTCAATAATGTTTCTTGTTCAGATATTAAATTATTTTTTTCTTTTTTTAATTCAATTTCTTCTAACTTTCTTAAAGACCTTAATCTCATATCTAAAATTGAATTGGCCTGTATTTCAGATAATTTAAATTCTTTGATTAAAACTTCTTTAGGATCGTCTTCTTGTCTAATAATTTCAATCACTCTGTCTAGATTTAAATAAACAATTATTTGCCCATCAATAACCTCTAAACGATCCTTAATTTTGCTTAATCTAAAATTTGATTTTCTTTCTAAAATTTCTTTTCTATGTTCTAGCCAATCAATTAATGCAACTTTGAGGGATCTTACTCCTGGAATATTTTTTTTATCTAAATAATTTAAATTTAAATGAACTTTAGCTTCTAAATCAGTTAACTTAAACAAATTTTCCATTAAAAGTTCAGGTGATACATCTCTAT
>CACCZR010000017.1 GCA_902550555.1 uncultured SAR116 cluster alpha proteobacterium
GGTATAAATACCGAAACTTGGGTTGGGAATATTATAAGTAAGAATATTGAAAACGTGAATGTAAAATTACTCTTTTCAATAATTACTGTTTTTTTAGGTAGTTTATTATTAATTGCATCTGCAAAAATTAAAGTACCTCTTTATCCTGTTCCTATGACTTTGCAACCTATGGCTGTATTAATGATTGCAATGTTGTTCGGAAGAAAACTAGCAACTCTTACAGTTGGGTTATACATTTTTAAAGGTATCATCGGATTGCCAGTTTTTGCGTTTGGAGGAGGCCTTATGTATTTAACGGGCCCAACTGGTGGGTTTATTTTAGGTTTTTTTGTAAGTGCTTTTATAGTGGGATATTTAGCTGATAGTGGTTGGGGAAAAAAGGTTTCACTATCAATAATTTCAATGTTGATAGGCATGATAGTAATTTATAGTTTGGGAATTTTTCAATTAGCACTTTTGAAAGGGTTTAATTTTGCTTTATTAAAAGGCTTTTATCCTTTTTTATTAGGTGATTTTTACAAATTACTCTTAGCTGGAATTGTAACACCCTATATTTGGAAAATATCTAAATAAATTACATAAATACTTTGGAACCTATTAATATTAAAGCAACAGATGCGTTTGATTTTTTATCAAAAAAAGTTAACTCTCATTTGATTGATACTCGATCAGATATAGAATGGAAAAGTACAGGAATACCTGATTTATCATCAATAAATAAAGAAACTAATTTAATAAATTGGGGACCAGTTCTAGATCAAATTTTTTTTGAACAATACAAAAATTTTCTTTTAACTAGTTTTAATAAAAATGATAACTTACTTTTCATATGTAGATCTGGTTCAAGATCATTAATGGCAGCACAATTTGCAATTAGATTTGGTTTCGAAAATAGCTTTAATATATACGAAGGATTTTATAACGAAAATGATCAAAACTGGAAAAAAAACTTACCAATTAAATTTATTTAAGCATCATTTACAAAATTTTTAGAGTTTTTAGAATTATCAACTTGAGAATTATCAATCAAATCTTCTAACGCGTCTTCGAAAGCAATTAGTTCAATGTTTTCGTTAAGTTCAATATTATCTATTAAATAGTCTTCAGGCGAAGTATCCTCAGGATGTTTAACGTTTACAGCAATTATTGCCGCAATGGTTGATATTACTTTTTTGTTTTTTTTCTTAAAATTATTGAAATTAATAATTTTTGAATTTAATTTTTTATCTTCAGTTTTAGCTTTCATCTAATTACCTTGTTATTAATAACACAGAATTTCGTAAGATTACAATTATTATTATAGATTAATAATTTTATTATTGGCCAACCCTACGAATAATGATTCTTCCTGAAGGTCTATTATTTACGTTTTCAACAGTTCTGGTTGCAAGGCTATAAAGATTTGTTTCAATACCAAAATTGTCTACTACTGCAACTCTTGTTCTTATTTGAAAACCAACTAAAGATTGTTCAAGATTAAGTGATGGGCCACTTACACTGTTAAGAGCTATCCAATTACGTCCATCTTTTGATTTTTCCCAACTAATATTAATAGATGCTATACCATCTTCATCTGACAATGAGTTTGAAATTGCTTTAAGAGTTGAACCCTCTCTAGGAGCGCCATTTATAGTAACATCTCCTTGGACAGGATCATCTAAATTATCTATAGATTCTGAAGGACTTGTGTACAATACTTCTCTAGTACCATGACTATCAACGTATGAAACTACGGCTCTAAAAGAATAATTTACATGTTCTTGTTGTAATCTAAGAACTTCACTGGTTTCTGATGGAAAAGCTTCCCAATCTGACTGTGATGAAGAACGTTGCCAAGAAATTTCAAAACCACCTATACCGTCTTCGTCAGAAATACTAGATGTATCGACTACTAGAGCACTATCTTCTACTGGTGTCCCAATAAGTCTAGCTGAACCGGTAGGTTTATCATTAACATTTTTTACTGTAGATGAAGGAGGGCTGATTAACGTTTCCAAATTTCCTTGCCCATCAACATATGAAATAACTACTCTTAATTTCTTACCTACATGAATTTCTCTTGGCGTAAAAGATTGACTAACTTCTTTACTTATATTTTTCCAATTATTTCCTCTCTCAGATATTTGCCATTGAACACTCACTTGCCCCATTCCATCTGAGTCAATAACAGATGATAAATCAACGATTAAAGGCTCATCTTCTACTGCAGAAAATCCAGAAACGGTTGTTTCTTCATTTTTTTTAGTATTTTTTGAATTAGAAGTATTATTACTTTTATTTAAATCTTCTTTTTTATTTTGGTTTTTGTAGATGTTACTATGATCATGTTGTTTAATATTAGATTTAGTTTGATAAACTTTTTTATCTTTAATGCTTGGATCGCCTCCAGCAAAAGAAATATTTAAATTTGCAGTTCCAATAATTACAATTGCTGCTAATGAAGTGTATCCCCATAATCTAGCTAATGATGTATACATTAAAATCTCCAAATTTATAATAAAACTATTTTATATTAATCTCTAAAATAAGATATTTTTATTTTTAATCAACAAAATATTTATTTATCAAAACTTTTAATTATTTGATCAATTTCTTTGATTTGTTGGTTAAGATTTAACTTAATGTCATTTAAGCTATTAATTATATCATTTTTACTCTGATTTTTTGGAACATTTTGAGTTTCTGAAACAATATTTGTTAAAACCATTCGATCTTCATCTTTGGAATTTAAATCAAGATTTTTGGCAAATTTTTCTATATTTAATAACTCTTCTTCTAATTTATCAAGCTTGTGTTCTTCAGATTTAAACATTATAATACTCTTCAACAATATTCATAGGTTTTAGAAAAAATGTCAATATTAGATTCAATTAAAAATAGCATATTTGTCCCAATTCATCCCTCAGGATTACCATTTATAATTATGTTTTGTTTGATAACTTTAATAATTGGTTGGATTTGGTCTCCTTTGTTCTTTATTGGACTAATTTTAACACTATGGTGTATATACTTTTTTAGAAATCCTGAGAGAGTTATTCCAGATAATGTTGATAATAGTTTGGTTATAGCCCCAGCTGATGGTAAAATTATTGAAATAGAAGAGATTACACCTAATGAAGAAATTGGTTTACCTAAAAATAAATATATTAAAATTGGAATATTTATGAATGTTTTTAATGTTCATGTTAATAGATCTCCAATGTCTGGAACAATTGCTAAGAGAAATTATATACCTGGCCTTTTTTTTAACGCCAGCTTAGAAAAAGCATCTAAAGAAAATGAGAGACTATCTTTGGTTATGAATGTAAATAATAAGATTAAAATAGCTTTTGTTCAAATTGCAGGACTATTAGCAAGAAGAATTGTTAATGAAGCTCAAGAAGGAAATAAACTTGTTACAGGTCAAATTTTTGGAATAATTAGATTTGGAAGTAAAGTAGATGTTTACATTCCAGTGGGATCAAAAATTAATGTTTTAAAAGGACAAACATCAATTGCTGGAGAAACTATTCTTGCTGAGATAACTCTCAAAAAAAAATAGATCATGAAAATTAGAGGTATAAAATTAGCTAGGAAAGCTTTTTCGGATCGTCCGAAAAAATTTTCAATAACTTGGCTTTTACCAAATTTTCTGACTATATGTGCTTTAATTTTTGGATTACAAGCATTCTATCATGCATTGTTAGAAAATTGGAATTTAGTTATAATTTTTATAATAATTGCTGCTGTTTTTGATCTATTAGACGGAAGGGTAGCAAGACTTTTAAAATCAACAAGTAATTTTGGTATGTATTTAGATTCTTTGTCTGATTTTGTTGTATTTGGAACTATTCCTCCAATTACAATTTATTTTTGGATGGGAGGAACTCAAAATAAATTTCTTTGGATTGTGGCTGTTCTTTTTATCATATGTTCTGCATTAAGGCTTGCTAGATTTAATTCTGAACTCTCAGACAAACCAAATTATGCTAAAAATTATTTTAGTGGAATTCCAACACCTGCGGCTGCATTTTTAGCTCTTTTGCCAATAACAGGTTTAGAAATATTTAATCTTATAGAATTTAAAACAGAATTTTATATCAGTATTTGGATTTCATTAATTGCTATTGGAATGGTAAGTAATTTGCCAACATTTTCTGGAAAAGTTATGCTTGTGCCAAGAAAATTTGTAATACCTTTTTTAATTCTTCTTGGAATTTTAAGTCATTATATTATTAGTGATCCAACGAAAGGTTTTACACTTATTGTACTAATTTATATTATTACAATACTTATTTCACCGGTATTTTATTATAGATTAAGATCAAAATTTGAAAAAAATAATAAAAACAATTAATTTTCAAATAAATCTTTCCAAGAAGGTTTTCCACCAATATTTTTAGCTTCAAATATTGCTCGGTTACAAGCTCTTGAAAATGTGTCTGAAGCTATTGAACTTATAATAGTTAAGTCTAATTTACTAATTTCTTCAGAAACATAAAAAGGTTTGTTTGAAGTAGAAATTGCAAAAATAGTGTCTCCATCCATTGGTGTATGAGATGGGTGTATTGATCTTGATATAGAGCCATGACACATAATTGACATTCTTTTTAGCTGCATTCTATTTAAAGGAGCATCTGTAGCAATAATTCCGATAACAGTATTAAGTTGTTCAAAATCATTTGAAATTCTTTTTGCTCTTATCTTACCATCATATTTTTCTTTAGATAGAGCTAGTCCTCCAAATTCATCATTTACTTCAAGATGACCCGACAAGAAATTTGGCCCATCATTTAAAAGAGGGTTTCCAACAGCATTATTTATAACTAAAGATCCAACTTTAATTGTTTTTCCATTACTTAACTCTACTTCGCTGGAGGCTGAACCTTGTCCTCCTTTTACAGTTGCAGTATTTGCTCCGTAACCTGCTCCTTTAGATCCAAGTGAGAAATTATCTGAAAGATTTTTATATGCTTGATTAGCTAAAATCCTCCATATTGAAACATTATTTTCCCAATAATCATCTGATTGAATTAAATCAAAAATAACAGCAGAGGATACTAAAGGAATAGAATGATCTTTAACTTTGTAACCCTTACCTTCTTCAAGTAAAAGTTTTTGAACCTCAGAACTTGCATCTAGTCCAAATGCTGAACCTCCTGATAAAACAATAGCATCAACTCTTCCAATTGAACTTTCAAGTTTAAGAATTTCGGTTTCTCTTGTTCCAGCTCCACCACCCCTAACATCTACTGCAGCTGTAAAAGGGTTTGGTCCAGATAGTACTGTTACGCCAGTGGAAAACCTATGGTCCTCTGCACAACCAACTAAAATTCCTTCGACATCTGTAATTAAATTTTTCATTAAAGTTATATTATTTAACCGCCTGTTACAGACATATGTCTGTGAGAGGATATGTTAATTCCACTTTTTGATATATTAAAATCATGTCCTTTAGGTTTTTTTGAAATGGCTTTAAAAAGACTTTCCTCTAGAAAAGAGGACCCTCTATTTCTTAAAATGTTTTTTAAATCAACATTATCGTCTTGACCTAAACACATATATAAAATTCCAGTACAAGTTAATCTTACCCTGTTACAAGATTCACAGAAATTATGAGTTAATGGCGTTATAAACCCTAAATCAATTTTTTTACCCTCTATTTTATAATACCTAGCTGGGCCACCAGTTTTTTTTGGAATATTTATTAAATTAAATTTTTTTGATATTCTTTCTTTAACTTTTGAGAGTGGTAAATATTGATTAAACCTATTTTCACTTCCAATGTCTCCCATTGGCATTACTTCTATTAATGTCATGTCATATTCATTTAAAGAACACCATTCAATCATTTCTATAATATTTTTTTCATTAAAATCTTTTAATGCAACTGTATTAATTTTAACTTTAATTCCAACACTTTTTGCTTTTTGAATTCCAGCTAATACTGTGTCTAAATTTCCCCATCTAGTAATTTTTCTAAATTTACTTGGATCTAAATGATCAAGAGAAACATTTACTCTGTTCACACCATTTTCTTTTAAAAATTCTGCATACTTCTGAAGTTGACTTCCGTTAGTAGTCAAAGTTAATTCTTCTAAACCATTACCAATTTTTTTTCCAAGGTTTTTAATTAAATTTAATATCCCTTTTCTAACCAATGGTTCACCACCTGTAAGTCTAATTTTTTTTGTGCCAAGTTTTATAAATACATTACAAATTGTTTCCAGTTCTTCTAAGGAAAGAATATCTTTTTTTGGAAGAAAAGTCATATTTTCAGACATACAATACGTACATCTAAAATCACATCTATCTGTAACTGACACTCTTAAATAGTTTACTTCTCTACCAAATGGATCGATTAATTGATTTGACACAATTTATCCTTTAATTAACAAAAAAATAATTTAATTTAATTCTATAAAATATTAATATTACAAGTATACATAATAATTACTTATGCAAGAAAGAAAAATTCATACAAAATCGCCAACAGCAGGAATGTCACCTAAACAAATAGTTTTTTTGCTACACGGATATGGCGCTGATGGTGCAGACCTTATAGATCTTTCATCACCATTTTCAATGGTTTTACCTTATGCAAAATTTATTTCTCCTGATGCTCCTTCTGTTTGTAAGATGTCGCCAACGGGTAAAGAATGGTTTCCTATAGAAGAAATTCCAAATGGCGCAATAAATGCGTCTAATGAATTATTAAGTTTAATAAAACAAGAATGTGATAAGGAAAGTTTAAAATTTGAAGATGTTTTATTAATTGGTTTTTCTCAAGGTGCAATGATGAGTATTCAAAGTTTGCTATTAAGTAAGAACAATTTTTTAGGTATCATTGGGTATTCTGGAGGAACTTCTGTAGAAAATATTAATGCTTCAAAACATTTAATTGACGAAAATATACATAAAAACTCTTCAACACCTGTCTTATTGGTTCACGGAGAAGAAGATGAAATTGTTCCATTTAGCTCTTTAGAAAATGCAAAAAAACTACTCATTGGAATTGGATTTGACGTTAAAACAGTTAATAGGCCGGGGTTAGGTCATGGAATAGACCCAGATGGCATTTCTGCTGGAATGGAGTTTGTTAAAAATATAGTCAAATTTTAAAATAGATTTCATAAAACTGAAATAATTGTTGTAAATAATAAGATATTGTTTTTAAATTTAATAACGAATATGCTTAATTTTTCACCTACTCTTGTACTAAACGCAGATTATCAACCCTTAAGTTATTATCCACTTTCTTTATGGTCTTGGCAGGATTCCGTAAAGGCAGTTTTTTTGAATAGAGTCGATATTGTTGCAGAATATGATCAAGTCATAAATTCTCCAACATTCTCACTCAAGTTACCCAGTGTTATTGCCTTAAAAGAATATATTTCAGCAAAAAAAGATCCAGCATTTACTAGATTCAACGTTTTTTTAAGAGATAAATGCACATGTCAATATTGTGGAATTAAGAAAAAAATTAAAGATCTTACTTTTGACCACATAATACCTAGATCACATGGTGGAAAAACTAATTGGCTAAATGTAGTTTCAGCTTGTAGAAGTTGTAATTTTAAAAAAGGAAATAAATCTCTGAAGAATTCTGGATTAAAATTAAAGGTTCAGCCCTATATTCCATCTGAAGCTGTATTAAAAAATAATGGTAGATTATTCCCACCAAACTTTTTGCATGAAACTTGGATGGATTTCTTATATTGGGATACTGAGCTAATAAAAAATTAAATTTTTTCTGAAATTTTAATTGCTGCCTTACAACCAGATTGAACAACAAATTTTAAAAGCTTATATCCAGGCGTTTCTTGTCCGTCATGTTCAATTGCAATGTCTTTGTGTTCTAATTCATCATCTCTAAACTTAAGAAGCTTTTTTTTAAGACTTTGATATTTTTTTTCTGTTAATTGATCTGCTTGTTTTTCATAATGCTTTCCAATTACTTCTTCAACAGCGATAGTACAGGCCATTGCAGCTTTTTTACCCATTGCAGCTGAAACAACACCTAATCCGTATCCAGCTAGGTTCCAGATAGGTAGCATTATAGTAGGTCTGACCTCATGTTCATTTAACAAATCATGAAAAGTGTCTAGATGTTCTTTTTCTTGATCTTTCATATGCTGTATCATCGGACCAACGTCAGTTTTTCCTAAAACCTTTAATTGACCCTCATATATTTTAGCTGCTCCAACTTCACCTGCATGATCAACACGTAAAATTTTATCTAATTTATTTGTCATTTTTTCTCCATATACATTTTATATAATAAATATGATAAAATAATAAAGATACTCATAGATAAAATTCCGTTCCATCCAGCTAAACTTATATTAAGCATTTCAAATTTTGTCTCATCACATCTAATAGGACTTCTTGATAATAATTGATCTAAAGTATTTTCATTAAATATTAAATTTGAGCTGCATTCTGAAAATCCTTGCCAAAGTTTTTTTTCAATACCGAAGTGATAAAAAGCTAGAGAGGAACTACCTAGCCAAAATAAATTTAAAATTGATAACATAATGAGCTTTAATTTAGAAAATGTATATAATGGAAAAATTAATAAACTTAAAAGTAAAATAGATACATGAACTATTCTTTGTTTAATACATAAATCACATGGGATAAGCGATAGATAAAATTCTAAAAAATATGCTCCAATAAGTAAACCTGAAGAAAGAAGTAAAGATAGACTTGCATTTAAGTTATTTGATATAATTTTCATTTTAAACAAATACAAAATATAATATTACGAGAATAATTCCGAATAAAGATGAAATTATAAAAGTATGTTTTTTTATAAGATAAATACCTTGGTCACCAAAATTTTTAACTATTAAACTTACCAAAAAAAATCTTAACCCTCTTCCAATTAAAGACATAACAAAAAAGGCTGCAATGTTAATATGAAAGATTCCACTTGTTACTGAAATTATTTTAAATGGTAAAGGTGTAAATGCTCCTAAAAATATAATTAAAATACCGTGTTCATCAAAAGCTGTTTTGACATTATTAAAGCTATCATTTTTAATCCATGGAATAATAGTCAATAGCTCTTCTATTTCTTCTCCTATAACATAACCCAAAAACCAACCAACAATTCCCCCAATTACTGAAGCTAATGTACAAAAAATAGTAAGTTCAATATATTTTTGTTTGTTATTTAATACTAAAATTGCCAACAAAGGATCTACTGGAATTGGAAAAAAAATAGCTTCTATGAAGGAAATAAAATAGAGCAATGTTCTTGCGTAAATTGATTTGGATTGTTCAATTAGTTTCTCAAAAAAAGAGGTGTTTGGAATTTTGATTTTGGTTTTCACATCCGTATAATTATACTAATATGATATTTATTAAAGAATTATATTTGGGGATATGGTGAAATAGGTAAACACGCTGGTCTCAAAAACCAGTGCCGCAAGGCTTCCCGGTTCGATTCCGGGTATCCCTACCAATAATTAAAATTAGAATGATTTTGTATTTATAATGTATATTATTTTGTAAAATTTATTTCTTTAACTGTTAACTCTGCCTTATAGTCTTTTCCAAAAGCTACAATGCCAATAGATTTAATATTTTTCGGATTTATTTTGTCAGGTAATAAGAAACCTGATTTTTTAAAATTACTTATTGGTAAAATAAAATTTTTAAAATCTTTTTTGACAGTGAAAGAATACTGATAGTATTGCCAAGGTAAAATAGTAAAAGTTGTTCTAAGATGAACGAAATATTTTTCATTATTACCTCTGGCAATAACTCGTACATTTTTTGCATTCGTCAAATTAATATTATTTAAATTTCTTCTAATTTGAATGAAACCACCATTATTTTTTGTTGATACATTGCCAGTTATTTTGATAACATTATCATTATTAATTTTTTTATAATTGTATGTACCCGTTGAAATACCACCCATTACTTGATCAGTTATAAAGTTCCATTCATTTTTTTGATTAAATTTCTCGGTAAAAATAATTTCTGCATTAGGTTGAGAACTCATAAAGATATAAATTATAATTAAAATAAAATTTTTATACACTGTTTATAATATTTTCATTAAATTTGAAATTTCTTTATCTGAGATGTTAATTTCTTCCAAACTTTTAGCTGTATTTTTTAAGTATTCTTTACAACTTCCTAAAAAACCAGAAGCTTTTGAAATTAATTTAATTTTTTTATAATAACATTTCTCTCTAAAATAATTTTTATGATTTTTATCAACCGTAAAAGTTATTGCTTTAACTTTTTTTCCATTTTTCAGGTAAGCATTTAGTAATTTAGGAACATAAGCTTTAGTAACCATTTCTCTTTTAAAAAGAATATCTATATTTTTTAATGCATTTTTTTTATTTAATTTAAATAAAATCCCTTTACATGAACCACCTTTATCCAGACCTAGCATTAAGCCTGGATTTTCATATGACCCACGTCCTAGTTTTGTTAACATACAAAAACTCCTATGAAATCCGTATATTTTTCCTAAAACTTGTTTTTCAAAATCAATTGTAGGATTCCATAATAAAGATCCGTATGCAAAAACGTATAAATTTTGATTTAGAATGGAAGAAGGTAAGATTTTGTTTCTTTCTTCAATAAGTTCTTCATCTGATAAGACTTTATCACTTCCTTCAATTTTATTTATAAATTCTCTTATATATCCATCATTGATATTATTTTTTGTAAGTTTGATTTTTCCATCATTAAGTTTTTTTGTAGTTTTCATTTTTTGACAGGATTATTAATAACTCTGTGAGGATATGGAATTTCAATTCCTGCTCGATCTAGCGAAGGTTTTAATTTTCTCATCAAATCTGTATATAAATTATACCAGTCATTGGTACTGGCGTATAATCTTAATCTCACAGTTATTGCACTATCATCATAGCTCATAACAAGAAACTGAGGTTCTTTTGGTTTTCTTAAAACTCTTTTATCTTCTGCTAGTTTTAAGAGAGTTTGAGATGCTAGTTCAAGATCAGTGTCATAATGAATCCCAATATCAACATCAATTCTTCTAGTATCATAATGAGAGTGATTTTTTATTGTATTATTCCAAATACTTGAATTTGGAATTGACACAAAAACATTATCAAAAGTATTAATAATAGTTGTAAATAATCCTACTTCTTTAATTGTTCCAGAAATATCTGTAGTTTCAACCCAATCCCCACTTTTGAATGGTCTTAACAATAAAAGCATAACACCAGCTGCAACATTTGATAGCGTTCCCTGTAAAGCTAGGCCAATAGCTAAACCAGCAGCACCTAAAACGGCAATTATCGAAGTTGTTTGGACACCAAATTGACCAAGTACTGCAATAATTGTCAGTACTATAATACCATATCTAACAACATTACCAATAATCGGAACAATAAGTGGATCTAATTTGTTAAATTTTTCTAAATTATTTCTAACAATCCTTCCAAGTTTACTAGCAAGATAAAATCCTAGAATTAATATCAGTGCAGCACCAATTATTTGTCCGGTATAAGAAACTGAAATCTCAACGAAATTTTGGATTAAATTGCTCAAAATTTCTATGTCTAATTCAAAATTATTTTTATTCACTTTTTCTCCTAAAAGAGTTAATAAAATGATATAAGTAAATTTATAATATACATAATAAGATATTTTATATAACTAAAATTTTGCAATTAAATTGATCATGAAATTAATAGATATTCATATTTCTAATGATAAAGTTTTTTCTACTCTAAATTGTAATTCAAAAGTTGTAGTTGTAATTGGTAATTTTGATGGATTGCACAAGGGGCATCAAAAACTTTTAAAGATTGCAAAAAAAGAGGCGGCTAATCTTAAATTACCTTTTGGTATTGTCACCTTTGACCCTCATCCAAGAGATTTTTTTTCAAAATCAAAATCTAATTTTTTATTAACGGACACTTTAGAGAAAAAAAGATTATTTGAAAAAGCAGGGATAGATTATTTTTTTAATATAAAATTTAATGATGATTTAAGAATATTAAATCCAGAAAATTTTATTAAGTTAATCTTGAAAAATACTATCAATGTAAACTCTATTTATGCTGGTGAAAATTTTAAATTCGGAAAAAATAGAGAGGGTTCTTTTGAAGATAAAGTGCTTTTTCAAAAATATGAAATTGAAGCTAAAACTTGTATATTACATAAAAATGAAAATGATAAAATAGTTAGTTCAGAAGCAATTAGAAAATCAATCTTAAGTTTAGATTTTAAATTTGTAAAATCTTGTTTAGGCCGAAATTGGGCTTTAACTGGAATAGTTCAAAAGGGTGATCAAAATGGAAGAAAGCTTGGATTTGCAACTGCTAATATACATTTGTTAAAAACTTTAGAACCCAAATTCGGAGTTTATTTTACCAGATCACGAATCATGTATCATGATGGAAGTGACTTTACCTCTACACATATGCCTTCAATTACAAATTTTGGAATTAGACCTACACTAGATGGACAAAAAAAACTTTTCGAAACACATATTCTTAATTACGAAGAGTATTTCAAAAATAATGAAATTTATGATCAAAGAATACATGTTGAAGTATTAGATTTTTTAAGAGATGAAAAAAAATTTAATTCTTTTGAAGAGTTAAAAGATCAAATACTAAAGGATGTAAAAAAAGCAAAACTTTTTCATGAAAATAAATAATGAAATTAATTTCAAAAATGGTATTTAGTTAATAATAAACTAAAGGTTAATAAAATGTCCGAATATAAAGAAACTGTATTTTTACCTAGAACAACTTTTTCTATGAGGGCAGGACTTCCAAAGAAAGAGCCAGAAATTTTAAAGTTTTGGCAAGATCTTGATATATATTCAAAATTAAGAAGTGCAAGAAAAGGCAGAGAATTATTCGTTCTGCATGACGGTCCACCATATGCAAATGGTAATCTTCATATTGGTCATGCATTAAACAAAATATTAAAAGACATAATCAATAGATCACAGTCTATGCTAGGTAAAGATGCTAATTATGTTCCAGGATGGGATTGTCATGGTCTACCTATTGAGTGGAAAATCGAAGAAAATTATAGAAAGAAAAAAAAAAATAAAGATGAAATTCCAATAATAGCTTTTAGAAAAGAGTGTAGAGAATTTGCTGATAAGTGGATGAAAATTCAAAGTGAAGAATTTGAGAGATTAGGCGTCTGTGGTGATTGGAAGGCCCCTTACTCTACAATGAAATTTGAGTCTGAAGCAAAAATAATGTCTGAAATTGGCAAATTTTTAATGAATGGAGGACTATATAGAGGTGTTAAGCCGGTCATGTGGTCTACCGTAGAAAAAACTGCATTAGCTGAAGCTGAAATTGAGTATCATGAACATAGAAGTACTACAATCTATGTAAGGTTCCCTGTTGATAACACTGAAATTGATGAATTAAAAAATTCAAATATTATTATTTGGACAACTACACCTTGGACCATCCCTGGTAATAGAGCCGTTGCGTATAAAGGCGATCTAAAATATTTACTTATTGA
The DNA here is from genome assembly GCA_902550555.1 of uncultured SAR116 cluster alpha proteobacterium. Taxonomy (GTDB): domain Bacteria; phylum Pseudomonadota; class Alphaproteobacteria; order Puniceispirillales; family Marisalimonadaceae; genus TMED54. The sequence goes on from CACCZR010000017.1 coordinate 13,477, forward strand.
AGTTGTTTCAATAAAAGAAAATTCTATTGCTAGAAAATCCGATAAGATAATAGTCGCAGAAGAATTACTTGATAGTTTTATTGAAGAAACTTTTATTGAAAAGTTTGATATTAAATTAAAATTAGAAGGAAAAGAACTAGAAGGAACAATTTTAAAACATCCTTTATTCGATAAAGGTTATGATTTCGAAGTTCCTCTATTAGAAGCTGACTTTGTTACCACTGAACAAGGAACAGGTTTTGTTCATATCGCACCTGGTCATGGTGCAGATGATTTTGAGTTAGGAAGAGAGCATTCTCTACCAACACCAGAGACTGTAGAAGATGATGGTTTTTTAAAAGAGACCTTGCCATTATTTGGTGGATTGCATGTTCTTCGTGATAATGAAAAAATGGCAGATATTTTAAGTGAAAATGCTTGTCTTGTTGGAAGAGGAACTATTAACCATTCTTATCCACATAGTTGGAGGTCAAAAGCACCTTTAATTTTTCGAACAACACCACAATGGTTTATATCAATGGAAGAAAATGATTTAAGAAAAAAATCATTGAAAAGTATTTCCGAAACAAACTTTTTTCCACCACAAGGTGCAAATCGTTTATCTAGCATGATTAAAAGTAGACCTGATTGGTGTATATCTAGGCAAAGAGCTTGGGGCGTTCCAATCGGAATCTTTTATAATAAAACGACACTTGAACCTTTAAGAGATCAAGAAGTTTTAGATAGAGTTATAAAATCTTTTAAAGAACACGGTGCAGATGCATGGTATAAATTTGATGCATCTTTTTTTCTTAGTGAAAAATACAATCCAGAAGATTATATAAAAGTTACAGATATTGCTGATGTTTGGTTTGATTCTGGTTCTACACATACATATGTCTTAGAAGATAGGAATGATCTTAAATGGCCTGCTTCTTTATACTTAGAAGGCACAGATCAACATAGAGGTTGGTTTCATTCTTCATTATTAGAGTCTTGTGGTACTAGAGGTGTTGCTCCTTTTGAATCAGTTTTAACACATGGATTTGTGTTAGATGAAAATGGTAGAAAAATGTCTAAATCATTAGGAAACGTTACTTCTCCACAAGATGTGTTGAAGGAGTATGGTGCTGATATTTTAAGGCTATGGGTTATAGGTTCAGATTACTATGACGATTTAAGGATTGGAAAAGAAATTTTAGTCAGACATGCTGATCACTATAGAAGACTTAGAAATACTTTAAGATATTTATTAGGAGCTTTAAGTGATTTTGATAAAAAAGAAATCATAGATTATTCGGACATGCCTGAGATTGAAAGATGGGTTCTAAATAAAGTTTATAAATTGTCAAAAAAAATAATTCAATTCTCTGAAAATTATCAGCTGGGGGATATTTATAGAGAAGTTTATGATTTTTGTAATGATGACCTGTCTTCATTTTATTTTGATATAAGAAAAGATACTTTATATTGTTCTAGCTATGACAGTGTTGAAAGAAGATCATGTAGAACTGTTATGGATATATTATTTAATTGTCTCTGCACATGGTTAGCACCAATCCTTTGTTTCACGACTGAAGAAGCTTGGAAAACTCTAAATAAAGATGAAAATGAATCTGTTCATTTAAAAGAATATTTTAAACCTAATGACCTTTGGAATAAGGATGCTTTATCTGAAAAATGGGAAGTTATTAGAAACCTAAGATTAAAAGTAACAAATAAAATTGAAGAGAAAAGGAGAGAAGGTTTGATAGGATCAAGCTTAGAAGCAAAAATAGATTTGAAGGTTTCAAGTAATTATTATAAAACTTTCAGTAATTTAAATTTATCAGAAATTTTTATCTGTTCTGCTGTAGAGTGTGAGGTTTCTAATGATCTTGAAAATGATGATGTCAAAGTTAATTGCAAAAAGGTTTCTGGCTTGAAATGTGAAAGATGTTGGAAAATTTTAGATGATGTAAATAAAGATTCTTCATTATGTTCAAGATGTACGAATGTGATTGATACTTTAAAATAAAATGAATTTAAAAAAGTTTATAATTGGTGTTATTTTAATTTTATTCTTAACTATACTTTTAGATCAACTTACAAAATATATTGCTTTTATTGTTTTATTTAAAGAAAAACAGGTTTTAATTATAAATCATTATTTAAATTTTAGACCTGTTTGGAATGATGGTATTTCTTTTGGAATGTTACAAGGATATGGTAATTTTGGCAGAATTTCATTTATAATTATAGCTACAAGTATTAGTTTGTGGATTATACTGTATTCAAAAAAGTTAAACATGATTGGTTTTGTTGGTTATAACATGATTGCGGGTGGAGCTCTTGGAAATGTAATTGATAGATTAATACATGGTAAAGTTATAGATTTTATTGATCTTCATTACAAAGAATACCATTGGCCAACATTTAATATGGCTGATAGTTTTATTTTTATAGGTGTGTTATTATTTATTTATAATGAATTAATAGTTTTTAAGGGTAAAAAAAATGTTTGATTTTGTTTTGGATTTAAAAAAAATAAATATACTTATTTTACTATTATTTTTTGGTTTTCTTAATTCAGGATGTTCAGATTTTAGGCAGGCTTTAGGAAAAGAAAAATTTATTCCTAATGAATATTCATTTTTAAGTACACCGACACTTATTATGCCACCAGAATTTGGTAATAAAGACAATATCATTGAAAAAGGAAGCTCAATAAATGAAACATCTGAATTAAGTTTAAGCAACAAAAATAAAAAATCAGGATTTGACTACTTATTTGATTTTAATTCAGTACCACAAAACATAAGAAAAATTGTTGATGATGAAAATTTGGGTATTGTTAAAAGTGAACGAACCGGGATTGACGTCCTTTTAGGCAATAACCCAAATATAGGAGTTTATTTAGATTCTGAAAAGGAAACCTTAAGAATTAAAAACAATAAAGAAAAATCTATTTTATCCAATCCTTCACCTTCTATAAACACTACTGATGACAAAAAGCTATTAATAAAATAAAAAACTATGGAGATTAGAACACTTCCTGACTTTTTAATTAACCAAATTGCAGCTGGAGAAGTAATAGAAAGACCTGCGTTTATAATAAAAGAACTTATAGAAAACGCTATTGATGCAAAAGCCAATGAAATAAATATTATTGTTAAGGATGGTGGAAAAAAAGAAATAATTGTTTCTGATAATGGAATAGGCATGACTTCTGATCAGTTAAAGCTTTGTATAAAAAGACATGCAACGTCTAAGCTTCCTAAAAATAATTTAAATGATATTAAATTTCTAGGTTTTAGAGGTGAAGCATTACCTTCAATTGCATCGATAAGTGAATTAAAAATAGAAAGTTGTAGAAAAGATCTAAATGAAGGTTGGTGCATTAAATTGAAAAATAATCAGGTTATCCAATTCTGCCCATCGCCTATAAAATTTGGTACGAAAATAACAGTAAATAATGTATTTCAAAATGTCCCTGCAAGACTTAAATTTTTAAAATCCAATCAAGTAGAAAATAAAAATTCTTTACAAATTATAAAAAAAATAGCCTTAGGTCATCCTGAGATAAAGATTTTATATAAATTTGAAGAAAATTTAACTCATGTTTATAAAAAAGAGAACTTTAATAATGAAGGTTTTAAACACAGAATTTTAGAAGTATTTCAAGATGATTTTTTTTCAAATTCATTGCTAGTTGAAAATAAAATTCAATCTGATCTAGGTGATATAAAGTTGAGAGGATTTATTAGTATTCCAAGTTATAATAAAGTGAATCAAAGTTATCAATTTTTATTTGTGAATGGTAGACCAGTTCAAGACAGAGGCTTGTCTGCAGTTATTAGACTATCATATAGAGACAATTTGCCTAGAGGTAGACATCCTTTATATTGTTTAATGCTAGATCTTTCAAATGATCAAATTGATGTAAATGTTCATCCTACAAAATTAGAAGTCAATTTTCAAAATTATGAATTTTTAAAAAGTTTTGTTATAAACTCAATTACAAAAGCATTACAAATTAAAAATAACAATAAGATAAGTAAGACTTTTAATATTTCAGAAATAAGTAACAATATTTCATCACATAAAAGTGACTTAGAAGAACAAACCTTTCTAGATACTTTAAACGCTAATCCTAAAATTAAGACTTTATATGATCAAGAAAAGGATGAGTTTTTAAAAAAAACTACAGAATACCCATTAGGATCTGCTTTATATCAGTTTAAGAAAAATTTCATTATTTCTATTACCTCTAATGATATTTTGTTAATTGATCAACATGCTGCCCATGAAAGAATATTATTTGAAAAAATGAAAAAAAATATTTCCACACAAAATGTAACTAAGCAAATTTTATTAATTCCTATAAATATAAATATGGATCAAACTAAAATTAAAACATTATTTGAATATAATGACTTATTAAAAAAAATTGGATTAGAAATTGAAAAATTTGGTGAAAAATCCATTCTTATTCGAGAAGTACCATCTTTATTAATAAATTATGATGTTAAACAAATTATAATTGATTTATGTGATGATTTAATGGAAATAGGAATTCAAAAAAGTCTTGATGAAAAAATTAATTTAATTTTAGGAAATATATGTTGTCATAAATCAATAAGGTCAGGAAGAATCTTAAATATCGACGAAATGAACGCTTTGCTAAGAGAAATGGAAGTTACTCCAAACTCAGGTCAGTGTAATCATGGAAGGCCTACTTCTATAGCTTTGTCTATAAAACAAATTGAGAAGTTATTTGAGAGGATCTAGTAACTTTTTAAAACACTGTAAGTAAGATGAACCAATTTTTTTTGAAAATATTGGTTCTAAATTAAGTTTATCTATATTTAATAATTTATCTGTTTCAACTAATATAAGACCCTTATTATTTAAAATTTTGTTATCTGAAATAATTTTTAAAACAGTTGAATAAATATTTGAACTATATGGTGGGTCAAAATAAATGAAATCAAATTGAGGTAATACTAATTTTTCTATCTTGGTAATATCTTGCTTTAATACAAATAAGTTTTTACCAAGTTCAATATTTAATTCTATTTTAGATAAATTTTTATTGATTAAATTTATTGCATTTTGATTTTTATCAATCATGTATACTTTTTTTGCCCCTCTGGAAAAAGCTTCAATTCCAATTCCACCTGATCCAGAGCATAAGTCTAGAAAATATTTTCCATCAATATTACTTGAATACTTTTCCGAATTGATGATTGAGAATAAAGACTCTTTAAACCTATCAGTAGTAGGTCTTATTAAAAAGTTTTTAGGAATATTTAACTTATGACCCTTAAATTTGCCTGAAATAATTCTCATAAAATATTTAAGATTTTAGTAATTTGTTAAAATTTTTATATTTAAGTTCAGTTAACTGCCCAGGTTTAAGGTCTTTCAAATTGAATGGACCGTAAGATATTCTAATCAGTCTATTTACTGTGCAACCAAAATGATCCATTATTTTTCTTATTTCTCGATTTTTACCTTCGTATAGTCTCATAGTTAGCCATCTATTTTTCCCTTTTTCTTCTTCTAGTTCTAATTCGATAGGTTTGTATTTGATACTATTCACTATAATTCCATTTTTAAGTTTATCTTTGATTTTATTATCAATTGTTCCAAAAATTCTTACTTTATAAGTTCTTTGAAATTTATTTTGAGGTAATTCAAGTTTTCGAGCAAAGTCGCCATTATTTGTTAATAACAATAATCCTTCAGAATTATAATCAAGTCTTCCAATAGATATTAGTCTTTTATTGAATTTAAATTTTATTTCATCAAAAATGTTTGGTCTTCCTTGTGCATCCTTTGTTGTTACTAAAAAGCCCTTTTTTTTATAATATAACCAAAGTTTAACCTTTTCTCTTGCTTTTAACTTTTGGTTATTAACTTCAATAATATCTTTTTTTGTAACATTAATATTACAATTTTTAATAACATTACCATTTAACTTAACACATCCATTGTTAATCAAACGCTCAGCTTCTCGTCTCGAGCATAAGCCTGAATTAGCAATTTTTTTTGCTATTCTTTCATTAATTAAATTATCAACCATTATTAAGTTTATTATTAACTAATTCACTTTTACAATATTAATTAGTTTAAATTAGAGGGGCTTTCAATGATAAAGTATGATGATTTTATGAAACTAGCTTTAAATGAAGCAAAAAAATGTTTACAAAAAAAAGAAATTCCAGTTGGAGCAATTATCGTTGACGAATTTAAAAATATTATTTCAAAAGGATATAATAAGGTTGAAGAAAAAAATAATCCGTTATTTCACGCTGAAAAAATAGCAATTGAAAAAGCTCTTTTAAAAACTAATAAAAGATATTTAGATAATTGTGATATTTGGGTAACATTACAGCCCTGTGAAATGTGCATGGGAATGATAAAACAAGTAAGAATTAAAAGGTTGTTTTATGGAGCAAGTATTCCTAATAAAAGTATAAAAAATAAAATTAATAATAGAGTATGTAGTGAGATATATTCAGGGATACGAGAGGATGAATGTTCCAAATTAATAAAAGATTTCTTTAAAAAAATAAGGTTAGATTGATAATTTACCTATATCTTTTCTATAAAAACCTTCGGACCAATTTATTTTATCTATAGTTGTATAAGCTTTTTTTCTACAACTTTCGATTGTGTCTGAAATTGACGTTATACATAAAACTCTACCACCAGTAGCGATTAATTCATTTTTACTGTTAAAACTAGTTCCTGCATGAAAAATAATGATATCATCATTATTATCGAACGAAGAAATATTTGGTATGATTTTATTTTTTTCAAATTCATTTGGGTATCCTTTATTAGCGAGTACAACTGTTATTGCTTTTTTATTTTTAAGTTTAATTAAACAGTTTTTTAAATCTTTATCTAATGATTTCAGCATAATTTCTAATATGTCTGTATCAAGTAATGGAAGAATGACTTGTGCTTCAGGATCTCCAAAACGACAATTATATTCAATAAGTTTTGGCCCATCATCAGTGATCATGACTCCAATATATAAAATCCCTTCATAATTTTTATTTTCTAAATGCATACCTTTAATTGTTGGCTCAACAATGTCTTTAATTATTTTTTGAAGTATTTTTTGATTTAGAGTTGGTGCTGGCGAAATCGCTCCCATTCCTCCAGTATTTGGTCCTTGGTCATTATCAAAAGCTCGCTTATGATCTTGTGCTGTTCCTAAAAGCTTAAAATCATATCCATCCGATACAACAAAAATACTAGCTTCTCTTCCAGATATTCTTTCTTCAATAAGAATTTTCGAACTAGATTGTCCAAACTTTTTATTATTCAACATTTCTTCGCATGCTAGTTGTGCCTGTTCTTTATTATCACTAACAATAACACCTTTACCTGCTGCCAACCCATCTGCTTTTACTACGCAGTAACCATTGAGTTTTTCTACTTCGGCTAATGCTAATTCAATATCAGTAAAATAATTAAATGTTGGTTGAGGAATATTATATTTTTTGCAAAAATTTCTAGAAAATGTTTTTGAACCCTCAAGCATAGCCGCTTCAGCAGTAGGTCCAAATGCTTTGATGCCAATATTATTAAGTTTATTTTTAAGTCCTTTGACAAGAGGCACTTCTGGTCCAATAATCACTAGATTAGCTTCAATTAATTTTGCTAAATTACAAAGTGCTTCTATATCATCCACAGGAATATTTTTGCATTCACCAAGTTTTTGCATTCCTGGATTTCCAGGAGCAATAAATAATTTACTTGTAAGAGGTGAATTTTTTATAGCTCTTGCAATTGCATGTTCTCTTCCACCACTTCCAATTAACAAAATAATCATATTTTTATTTCCAAAATTGTTTTTATTTCTAAAAATATGACATAGAATTTATAAATGCCAACAAATTTTAATTTAAATAATTCTGTTTTTTCTGTCTCCGATATTTCTGATTCAATCAAGAAATTGGTAGAACAAAATTTTTCATCAATTAAAATAAAAGGGGAAATTTCAAAGCCATCCTTTCCTGCATCAGGTCATATTTACTTCAATTTAAAAGATGAAAATTCAATTATTTCCGCAGTTATTTGGAGATACAATTCCACTAAAATAAATATAAACCTCGAAGAGGGTTTAGAGATAATATGTACAGGGAAACTTACAACTTTTTCTGGTCAGTCTAAATATCAAATTATTGTTGAATCAATAGAAATTTCAGGAGAAGGAGCTTTATTAAAGCTTTTTGAGGAAAGAAAAAGAAAATTTCTTAAATTGGGTTACTTTGAAAATAATCAAAAACAGAGATTACCTTTTTTACCTAGATCCTTAGCTATTATTACAAGTAAATCAGGTGCTGTAATTCAAGACATGATTAATAGAGTATTAGATAGATTTCCGTTAAAGATTTATTTGTTTTCTGTAAGTGTACAGGGCATTAATTCATCTAATGAAATTTCAAATGCAATAAAAAAGATAAATAAACTTAAATCTAACAAAATTCTTCACGATGTTGATGCTATAATTATAGCTCGAGGAGGTGGGAGTGTTGAAGATCTTTGGGGGTTTAATGAAGAGAATGTTATAATATCGACATTTGAAAGTAAAATTCCTATAATTTCTGCTATTGGGCATGAAACTGATGTAACATTAATAGACTATGTTGCTGATTTGAGAGCACCAACACCCTCTGCAGCGATTGAACTATGTCTTCCGGTTGCAAAAGAATTAAAAAGAAAGATATTTGAATTAAATTCAAGGAGATATGTTGCTTATCAAAATAATTTAGAAAATTTAAAAAATTTACTATCTAAAATGAAATTAACTAAGCCAAAAGATTTAGTAAATCATAAAATACAAAGTTATGATTTTATTCTAATGAACATGTTTAATTTAATAGATAAAAAAATTAAAAATATTGAGAATATATTTTATACTAACTCTAATTTGCTTAAACCACCCATTATTTTAATTAATAATTTAGAGAATAATTTCAATTTGTTAATATTAAAGTTTTTCAATTCGTTTAAAAAGATAATTGATAGTAAAGAATTAAAATTAATTACAACATTAAAATTAATGGAAGCAAATAGTTTTCAAAAAACTTTAGAAAAGGGATTTGCTCTAGTGCTTGATAATGAAAATAATATAATAAAAAAATATGATGATGCAAAAGGCTATCAAGAAGGTAAAGTTCAGTTTATTGATGGAATAAGAAAAATAACATTTAAAAATTAAATAATTATTTTCCCCATCTTCTGTGAGCCCAAAGCCATTGCTCAGGCTTCTCAATTATCCATTGCTCTGTTCTTTTAGAAATTAATTCAGTTAATTTGTAGACAGCATTATCATTTTTAATACTTTTTGGTAATTTGATTTCATCTTCAATAGTTAATTTAAAATTAAGTAAGTTTAATCTCTCAACTCTTACCATAAAAATGGGGACATTCCATTTAAGTGACATTATCGCTGCAGCTTGTGGAGTTGGTGTTTTTTTTCCAAAAAAAGGAACCATAATACCTTCTCTTAAAATTTGATCATTTGTCAATCCAATTACTTCACCTTTTTTTAATTTATTTGCCATTCCAATAGCAGCCGCACGTCCTTTTTTAAAAAAATCAGCATTAATTTTACTATTCCTCGAAAATTGTAATTTATTTAATATCCAATTATTGATTGGTCTATACACAAAACTTACTCGTCTTCCAGACATCTCTCCGACACGTAATAAAAACTCCCAATTTGCTAAATGAGCTCCAATTAAAATAGCTGGACCTTTTTGAATTTTCTTATGACCTGAAATTGAAACTTTTTTTGATGAAATAATCTTATCTATATGAGGAAGTTCTCCGATTATTTGACCAAAATTAAACCAGAATTTTTTTGAAATTTTAATTTTTTCTGCTTCTTTTTTTTTAGGGAAAGCAATATTTAAATTTTTAATAACTCTTTTTTGATATTTTGAAAATGGTGCTATAAAAAAGATTATAGATCCACAAATTAATGAAGATATTTTATACGGAAGAATTTTTAATATTATAAAAAAAGGCAATATTATTATTGCAACTATAGGATCATGAATATATCTATCAATTTTTTTTTTAAATCTATAAGATAATGGATCAGTCATTTAACTTCTGTTTTAATAATAACTTTAAGCTAGTTAAATCATTTTTATCAAATTCTATTTTCATTTTTAAGTACTTTATTTTTGAATGATATTTTTTTGGTATTTTAACAATGTCTTTTTCAGTGGTTATTAATGTAAGGTTATTATCATTTGCAAGTGTTATAAGATTAGCTATTTCATTTTCTTTATAATTATGATGATCTTCAAATTCTTTTGTTAAAGCTATATTATAATTAGCGCTTTTAAGAGTATCTAAAAATTTTTGGTTATTACCTAAGCCAGAGAAAGCTAAATATTTTTTTCTAACAGAAACTTTGTCAACTTTTATATAACTGTTTAATACATCTTCATTAAAAATATTTTGATCTTTTTTAAAATTTCGATTTCCAGTTAAAATAATTTTATTAATATTTTTTTTGCATGAATTTAATGATTGTCTTAAAGGACCCGAAGGTAAACAAAACTCATTTCCAAATAATGATTTTCTATCAACAGTCAAAAAACATAAATCTTTTCCTATCGAATAATTTTGTAAGCCATCATCCATAACTATAATATCGTAAATTGTCTTTTTTAAGTTTAAGTTTTCAATATATTTGACTCCCTCTAACTTATTCTTGGATACAACTGTTGGTCCTATATTTTTTAAAATTATAGCTTCATCTCCAAACATGATGACATCATTATTAGCTATACAAGGTTTAGAAATTTTACCTTTATAGCCGGAAGTCAAGAATATGGGATTATACCCCATATTTTTTAGAATTTTAAATATGAATATTGATATTGGTGTTTTTCCAGTTCCACCTACATTTATATTACCTACACATATTATTTTGAGATGAGAAGTGTAAGGTTTTATCATAAGAAATTTTAATTTATCTATAATGATCCATAATAAAGAAAAAGGGTAAAGCATTAAGGAAATTAATTTGTATTGTAATGAGTTTGAGTACCACAAATTATAAAAAAAAGTCATTTAATTAAGCTTCTATTCTTGAACATTTCTAAAAGATAATCGCTAGCTTCATCTGCTCTTAATTGAGCGTAACTACAAGCATCTATAGCATTTTTGCCCATATCCTCTAGTATTAATGGTTGATTAAGTAATGAAATTACTTTTTCAATAAAAACATTTTTAAATTCAGGTGAGTTTTCAATTTTAATTGCACCCCCTGACCAAGCTAAATCGTTTATTTGCGCATCACATTTTTCTGTGTAAGGTCCCATAATTACAGCCTTTCCTAAACTAGCCGCCTCTATAGGATTGTGACCTCCAATTTTTTTAACTAAAGAGCCAGCTACAAAAACAAGATTAGAAATTTCAATTAATGATCCCATTTCTCCCATAGTATCTGCCAAATAAAAAAAATCGCTTTGAGAAGGCAATTCATCATTGCTTCTACATTTAATATCATATCCAGCACTTAATATAAGTTTTTTTATGTCTTTTCCTCTTTCAATATGCCGAGGAGTAATGATAATAATTATATTATCATTTCCTTTGCTTCTTAAATTATTTGCAAGCCTAATTAGAATTTCTTCTTCGCCAGGATGAGTCGATGCAGCTAAAAAAATTTTTTTATTTTTTAAACAACTTTTTAATTTTAATATGTATTCAATATTAACTTGTGGTTTTTCAGCAATAGATTTTAAACTTGTTAAACTTTTTACTTTTTTTGAGCCTAAGGACTTAAATAATTCAGCATTTGATGGATCAACAGCTAAAACAAGATCAATTTTTGTAAAAACTTTTTTAGCTAACCCTCTTCCTAATCCTCGCCAAAATCTAGAAGATTTTATAGACATTTGAGATGATGCTAAAATTAAAGGAATTTTTTTAACCGATGATCTATAAATTAAATTTGGCCAAAAATCTGATTCTACAAATATGGCCATTTCTGGCTTCCAAAAGTCTAAAAATTTGTTTACGAACTTTGGGTTATCTAGAGGATTAAATTGATGTGTTCCTGGAAACCCATTTTTAATTTTATTATTGACAAAGTTTGATGAAGTAACTGTATTTGTTGTAATTAAGAAATGGAAATTCTTTTTATCAAATCCGTTTTTTAACATTGAGTTTGCTAAGGCAAGAGCAGCAACTGATTCTCCAACACTTGACCCATGTATCCAAATGATTTTTTTATTTTCTTTTTTTATATAACATTTACCAAATCTTTCATTAAGCCTTGATTTAATTTCTTTCCCTTTTTCAACTCTGAAATTAAGATAATTTATTAAAAAATAATCAATTAATTTCCATAAAAAATTATAAAACGCATAGGTCATTTATTTAACTTTTTTATTAAAATTATAATTTTCTACTTCTTTTGTAAGTTTATCAAATTCATTTTGAATCGAACTCTTAATTTGAAAGAGTTTTTTTGCTGTAACTTTCCTTTTAACATGAATGGGCTCACCAAAAATATAAACACCTTTTGAAAAAGGAAATGGTATTATAAAGTTATCCCATGAATTCAAAAGTTTATGATTTTTAACTTTCCAAAATAAAGGTACAATTGGAGCTCCAGTTGTTTGTGCAAGTTTGATTATTCCATCTTTTACGATTTCTTTTGGACCTTTTGGTCCGTCTGGTGTGATTGCTATACTTTCTCCATTTTCAATAGCTTTAATCATTTTTATAAATGCGCTAACACCTTTTTTTTTGGAGGAGCCATAAATTATTTTCATATTTATTAATTTAAATAAAATATCAGTCATCATTCCATCAGAATGAGATGATTGAAGAGCATTTATTTCTAATTTTTTTGTTGGTAATAAATAAGGTCCACAATAAAGTCTATTATGCCAAGTACAAAAAATAACAGGTTCTTTTTTTTTATAATGATAACTATTTGGTTTTTTTAGCTCTTTCCAAGAGATTGATTTATATGTAAAATTTGTAATAATAAATACTAAAAAACCTAGGAATTTTTGTCCAAATTTATTTTTGCTGATTCTTTTT
>CACCZR010000018.1 GCA_902550555.1 uncultured SAR116 cluster alpha proteobacterium
AAAATTATATTGTTCAGTTTCTAAATGATTTTCTTCAATTAATGTTCCTGGTGTAATAATTCTTGTCACTTCTCTAGTTAAAGGTCCTTTAATACCTTTTAAAGACATTTCTTCTGGAGAACTTGTTTGCTCACAAATTGCTATCTCAAAACCTTTTTTTACTAATTTTGGAACATAATTATTTGCAGCATGAAATGGTATTCCACACATTGGAATACTTTCATTCATAACCTTTCCTCTTTTTGTGAGGGTTATATTTAATTCTTTTGCTGTAATAATGGCATCATCAAAAAATAACTCATAAAAATCTCCCATTCTAAAAAATAGTAGAGAACTCTCATTATTTTTTTTTAAATTTGCATATTGTTGCATTGCAGGTGTTAACTTACTAACATCCTCAACATCTCTTAATCTCACAACTAACCCTATTCAAAACGTTCTAAAAACAATTTATTTGTATGATTTTTAACTAAATCATATTAAGATTTTATTTTATTTTTTATATTAATTAAAGGAGATCTTTTATGTCAGGCGAAAATACAAATCAAAGAAAGGATGCCTTAGATTATCATAAAAATGGAAAACCTGGTAAATTAGAGATTATTCCTTCAACACAATTAAATAGCGCTCAAGATCTATCATTAGCTTACTCCCCAGGTGTTGCTATACCTTGTTTAGAAATAGAGAAGAATCCTGAAACGGCATATGATTATACCACAAAAGGAAATTTAGTTGCTGTAATATCTAACGGTACTGCTGTTTTAGGACTTGGTAATATCGGAGCCTTGGCTTCCAAACCAGTAATGGAAGGTAAATCTGTTTTATTCAAAAAATTCGCTGATGTAGACTCCATTGATCTAGAGGTGAATACAGAAGATATAGATAAATTTGTAGAAACTGTGGCAAATCTAGAACCTAGTTTTGGAGGAATAAATCTTGAAGATATAAAAGCCCCAGATTGTTTTATTATAGAAGAAAAACTAAAAGAAAAATTAAATATCCCAGTTTTCCATGATGATCAACATGGAACTGCAATAATAACAGCTGCAGGGATAATTAATGCATTAGATCTTACCCAAAGAAAAATACAAGATACTAAATTTGTTGTAAATGGTGCTGGTGCAGCTTCGATAGCATGCGTTGAATTGATTAAAGCAATGGGTGCAAAAAATGACAATGTAATTTTGGTTGATAGACAAGGTGTAATATATCAAGGACGTGATTCAAACATGAATCAATGGAAATCTGGGCACGCAGTTAAAACAAAAGCTCGTTCCCTTGCAGATGCATTAATAAATGCAGATGCATTTTTAGGTTTATCAGTAGAGGGAGCTGTTAACAAAAAAATGGTTAAGTCAATGGCTAAAAATCCTATAATATTTGCTATGGCTAATCCAACTCCTGAAATTATGCCTGAAGAAATCAAAGAAGTAAGAGATGATGCTATAATTGCAACAGGAAGATCTGACTATCCTAATCAAGTAAATAATGTTCTTGGTTTTCCCTACATATTTAGAGGTGCTTTGGATGTCCGGGCATTAAAAATAAATGAAGAAATGAAAATTGCTGCAGCAGATGCTATAGCAAAATTGGCTAGAGAGGATGTTCCAGATGAGGTAAACAAAGCTTACAGTAATCAGAATCTTCATTATGGAAAAGATTATATAATTCCTGCACCTTTTGACCCTAGGCTTATATCAAGAGTTTCTTTTGCAGTTGCAAAAGCTGCATTAGATAGTGGTGTTGCCCAAAAAAAAATAGAGTCTTTTGATAAATACAAAAGCGAATTAACAGAAAGAATTAATCCTATAGCATCAATTTTAGAGCCAATTAAAAGAACTATTACCAATAAAAAGAAGAAAATTGTATTTGCTGAGGGAGAATCTGAAAATGTAATTCGTGCAGCCCTTACATTTTACAATTCAGGTTTTGGTCTTCCAATATTAATTGGTAGAGAAACAATCATTAAAGAGAATATGAAAAAATTAAATTTAGATGGTGTTGAAAATCTTGAAATTTTCAATGCAAGAATAAGTAATAAAAACGAAGAATACATCGATACCCTATATTCACTTCTTCATAGAAAAGGTCATCTTAGAAGGGATTGTCAAAAATTAGTTAATCAAGACAGAAATGTTTTTGCAGCATCCATGGTTGCTTCAAAAGATGCAGACGCGATGGTGACAGGTTTTACAAGACCTTTTAACAGATGTTTCGATGATATTACAAAAGTAATAGAATCTTTGGAAAAAAGTGAGTATTTGTCAATGTCAATTGTTGTCTCTAAACAAAAAACAATTTTTATTGGTGATGTAAACATCCATCAAAAACCATCTAGTACTGAATTAGCTAACATTGCAATTGGCGTCGCACAAAATGCAAAAAAATTAGGATTTATTCCTAAGGTCGCTATTTTATCATACTCTAATTTTGGAAACCCTTCTGGATCAAACACTAAAACTATAAATGAATGTCTTAAAATATTAGAAGACAAGAAAGTTTCGTTTGAGTTTGATGGTGAAATGACAGCTGAAGTTGCACTTGATTACAATTTGATAAAAGAAAATTATCCCTTTTGTAAATTGTCTGGTCCAGCAAATGTATTAATTATGCCTGATCTTTACTCGGCAAATATTTCATTTAAACTATTACAAAAAATGGAAAATTTATCTGTAATTGGACCAATAATGATTGGAGGGAATAATCCTTTTCAAATTGTACAAATGGGCGCTTCTGTCTCAGATATCGTTAACTCAGCATGTATTTCAACATATAATTCACTTTAAGTAATTAGCAACTTTGACAAACTTTCTAATGGCCTTGCGCCATATTGCTGTATTATGCGTGAAGCGCTTTTAGTGGCAAGTGTCCCACAGTCATCTAATGTTAATTTTTTTGAAAATCCAAACAAAAATCCTGAAGCAAATAAGTCACCTGCTCCAGTTGTGTCAAGGACATCTAATCCATCTATAGGAGGAATAAATATTGAATTATTTGCTTTGAATATATTTGCTCCTTTTGGGCCATTAGTAACTACAGCAATTTCCACTATAGAATTTATTTTTTCTTTTGCTTGTCCATTTAAAAGAGCTTCTATTTCTTGATCATTACCAAATAAGATATTCACATAATTTTTTATTAATGTAATAAATTCATCCCTATGTCTTTCTACACAAAAGCTATCTGATAGAGACAAACATATGAGGGAATTTTTTTTCTGCGCAATTTTACAAAGATCTATCATTGCTTGTTTAGTTTGAATTTTGTCAAATAAATAACCTTCGAGATATAAAATGTTATTATTTTTAAATATAGATTGATTAAAATTTTTTAACGATAAGGAAGTGCTTGCGTCTAAGAATGTACACATTGTTCTTTCACCATCTGGTGAAATTAGTACTAAACTTCTTGATGTTTTTGCATTTAATAAGTTATCTTCACTCGATAAAAATTGTATTCCTATATCATTAAGATCCTTTTGAAAACTTAATCCAAAATTATCTTTACCTATAGAACCAAAAAAGATTGAATTTCCACCAAAAGACGAATATCCAACAGCTGTATTTGCAGCGCTTCCTCCGGATTCTATTTTATACTCACTAATTTTTGAAAATATATTATCGAATTCTTCATGTTTGACTAAAGACATTGAACCTTTAATTAAATCATTTGATTTTAAGAAAGAATCTTCTACTTTTACAAGGATGTCTATGATAGCATTGCCGACACATATTAAAAAAGGGGCTGTCATAAAATTAAAGTAGTGGACTATTTCTTATGCTGCAACTATTAATCTAATGATGAAAAAGTATTTTCTATTAACTTTATTATTTTCAATAATTATGAATGGATGCGCGAGGCAAAATCAAATAGATTTTTCATCAAGCAAAGCTTTTTTTTCTTCGTTAAACGAACCAGAAATAATACAAAAGGAAAATAAGAAAAGCACTCCTGTGCTAAATAATTTAAAAAAAAGTAAGATTAATAATAAAGATGAGGATATAATTAAAAAATCTTTATTGTTAAATCTCTCATCATATGAAGAACAACTGGAAAAAAAGATTGGCGTTGAAGAATATAACATTTTAAAAATTTTTAATAATGCAAGCTTAATAATAAAACATGGTAAAATTAAAAACATTCAATTTCACCTAAAATCTTGCCATTTAGATTTGTTTTTTTTAGATAAAAATGAAATTTATATATTTAAGCACTTTGATATTAGACCTTCAACAATCCTATCCATGTTAGATAAAAAGAGATGTTTTGAAGAATTAAATAATAAATTTACTTTAATACGTGATCCAAAGTAAAAAATCCTGGTTTCTGATTTAATACCCATATTGCAGATCTAATTGCACCTTTTGCAAAAATTGATCTATCATTGGCTAAATGATTAATTTCTAATCTTTCATCCCCATTAAAATATTTTATAGAATGTTCACCAACAACATTACCTCCTCGAACTACAGAAAAACCAATTTCATCTTTTTTTCTTTGTCCAATTATGCCTTCACGAGACAATTGTTTTATATCATCTAAATTTTTACCTCTAGCTTTAGCAGCTTCAGCACCTAAAAGAAGCGCAGTACCTGATGGTGAGTCAACTTTTTTATTATGGTGAGCTTCAAAAATCTCAATTTCCCAATCAGAGCCTAAATATTTGGTTGCATCATTTATTAGCTTTTTCATTATTGCTATTCCAACTGAAAAATTTGCCGAATATACTACTGGTATCTGATTGGAGAATGATTTAATTTTATCAAATTGTTCATTACTGAACCCCGTTGTTCCAATAACGATAGGAATTTTATATTTTGCAGCTTTTTCAATATGTAAAATAGAAGCTTCTGGAACAGTAAAATCAATTATTACATCCGTATCTTGAAATATACTCGAAGAATTATCAGTCAAAATCTTGTCTATAGGGTTATTTCCTACTAATGTTCCTAAATCTAAACCTTTTTCTTTTTCATTTGGAAGACAATAAGAATTTGACAATTCTAAATTTTCATTTTCAATAATCTCTCTTATTAGAATTTTACCCATTCTGCCATTTCCACCAGGTATTGAAATTTTTACAGCCATCTATGCCCTTTAAAATGTATTTCTATTAAATTTAGTTGTTTTTGGGATATTTTTTTCAGATCCTAAATTTATAAATTCTTTTATTAAATCTTGTTGTTTTTTTGATATATTTACTGGTGTTTCTAATACAATTTCTACATATTGGTCACCACTAGACCCACCTCTCAATGAGGGCATTCCTTTTCCTTTCATTCTTAATCTAGTTCCAGTTTGAGTACCAGAAATAATTGATAGTTTAGCTTTTTTTCCATCTATGCACGGTACAAAAATTTCACATCCAAGAATTGCGTCTAATGTTGAAACTGGAACTTGTATAAAAATATCTCTACCATCTCTTTCAAAAAATTTATGCGCCTTAACATCTATAAATATGTATAAGTCGCCTGAATCTGCACCTCTTTGCCCAGCCTCTCCTTCTCCAGCTAATCTTATCCTTGTACCATTGTCAACTCCAGATGGAACATTCACTGATAATTTTTTATTTTTATTTATTCTTCCTTGTCCTCTACATCTAGAACATGGGTTGCTAATAATTTCACCGACACCTGAACATTTTGGACAAGTTCTTTCTATGGTAAAAAAACCCTGCTGAGCTCTAACTTTACCATATCCACCACATTGGCTACATGTTTCAGGCCTTGAACCTTTACTAGCACCAGAACCATTACAAGTGTCACATTGAGCCGGTAAATTTAATGAGATCTCAACTTGGTCTCCTTTGAAAGCTTGTTCTAGTGACACAGAAAGATCATATCTCAAATCAGATCCGGAAGAGGGCCCTTGTTTATTTTGTTCTCTTCCCATTCCAAACATATCTTCAAAGATATCAGAAAAACCGCCTGAAAATCCACCAAATCCTTGACTTTGCCCACCATTTGAATTGGTAAATGCTGAGTGTCCAAATTGGTCATAGGCCGACCTTTTTTCCCTGTCTTTTAAAACGTCATAGGCTTCACTTACTTCTTTGAATTTATTTTCGGCAGATTTATCATCTGGATTTCTGTCAGGATGATATTTCATGGCGAGTTTTCTATAGGCTGACTTTATTTCCGAGTCAGATGCACTTTTAGAAACATTTAGAATATCATAATAATCTTTAGACATTAGTTATTGCAGAACTAAGAAGCGTTTTTCTTATCATCTTCAGGTTTTATCTCTTCAAAATCTGCGTCTACAACATCTTCATTTTTTTTCTGATCTTTATTAGTTTCTTCACTTGAATCAGTAGCGCTATTCTCTGCAGCATTTTCATTATTTTTATAGGCGACTTCACCTAATTTCATTAATATATTAGATAAATCAGAAGTCTTTGTTTTTATTTCTTCGATATTATCACTTTCTAATGCTGATTTTAGTTCTGTTACAGAGTTTTCTACATCTTTTTTCATACTTTCATCAGCTTTTTCACCTAGATCAGTTAAAGTTTTTTCAGCGCTATGTATTAAAGATTCAGCTTGATTTCTAGCTTCAACAGCTTCCTTTTTTAATTTATCTTGCTCAGAATTATCTTCACCTTCCTTAACCATTCTTTCAATTTCAGTTTCATCTAACCCACCTGAAGCTTGAATAGTTATGTTATGAACCTTTCCTGTAGCTTTATCTTGTGCACTTACGTTAACTATTCCATTTGCATCAATATCAAAAGTTACCTCAATTTGAGGAATTCCTCTAGGCGCTGGAGCAATTCCTTCTAAGTTGAATTCTCCAAGAAGCTTATTATCAACTGCCATTTGTCTTTCACCTTGAGAGACTTTAATAGTTACAGCAGATTGATTATCTTCAGCAGTAGAAAAAGTTTGAGATTTTTTTGTAGGAATGGTTGTATTTCTCTCAATTAATTTTGTAAATACACCGCCTAAGGTTTCAATTCCAAGGGAAAGAGGTGTTACGTCTAAGAGTAAAACATCTTTAACATCGCCTGTTAAAACACCACCTTGAATTGCCGCACCTGAAGCCACAACTTCGTCAGGATTAACTCCTCTATGAGGTTCGGCCTTGAAAAAATCAGTTACTGTTTTAATGATTTTAGGCATTCTTGTCATTCCACCTACTAAAATTACTTCGTCTATATCACCTGCATCTACACCTGCATCTTTAAGAGCTTCTTTACAAGGTTTTATGCTTTTTGTAATTAAATCATCTACTAAGTTTTCTAATTGAGATCTTGTTAATTTTATATTTAAATGCTTCGGACCCGATGCGTCTGCAGTAATAAACGGTAAATTGACTTCAGTTTGAGCAGAACTAGACAGTTCAATTTTAGCTTTTTCAGCAGCCTCTTTCATTCTCTGAAGAGCTAATTTATCTGTTCGCAAATCGATGCCTGCATCTTTTTTAAATTCATCTGCTAAATGATCTATTATTCTCTGATCAAAGTCTTCACCTCCAAGAAAAGTATCGCCATTTGTAGATTTTACTTCAAAAACACCATCTCCTACCTCTAAGATAGACACATCAAAGGTTCCACCACCTAAATCATACACAGCAATGGTGCCACTTTCTTTTTTATCCAAACCATAAGCTAATGCTGCAGCAGTTGGTTCATTTATAATTCTCAAAACGTCTAACCCTGCTATTTTACCAGCATCTTTAGTAGCTTGTCTTTGAGCATCATTAAAATAGGCTGGAACTGTGATAACAGCTTTACCTACTGTTTCTCCTAGGTAGGCTTCTGCGTCTTCTTTTAATTTACGAAGTATAAAACTTGAAATTTCTGAGGGAGCATACTCTTGACCTTTGACATCTACCCATGCATCACCATTTTTCGCAGACACAATTTTGTAAGGCACTAATTTTGAAAACTTCTTTGAAGCTTCGCCATCAAACCTTCTACCTATAAGCCTTTTGATTGCAAAAAGAGTGTTTTCAGGGTTTGTAACAGCTTGTCTTTTTGCAGGTTGTCCAACTAATTTTTCATCTTCAGTAAATGCTACCATCGATGGAGTGGTTCTAGCACCCTCACTATTTTCAATAATTTTTGGATTTTTTCCGTCCATGACAGAAACACATGAATTAGTAGTACCTAAATCAATACCTATGACTTTAGACATAAATGATCTCCCCTGAGCTTATGGCTTATATTTCAATAACTATTGAGATATATGGGTTAAGTAACTGAATATACAAGATTAAAAAAAAATTTATTCATTTTTTTTTTCTTTTTTTTCTATTTCTTCAATTTTACCTTTCGATACACCTACCATTGCAGGCCTAATAAGACGATCATGTAAAATATACCCAGGTTGAACTACCTCTAAAATCAAACCTTCGTCATATTCAGTAGATGGTGCCTCAAACATCGCTTGATGAAAATTGTAGTCAAACTTTTCATGAAGTGGTTCAATTTTTTTAATTTGGTTTTTATCTAATATAGATTTCATTTCTTTTAATACTATCTCTATACCATCTCTTAAATTTTTAGTACTTAAATCAGACTTGTTTTCAGATGTGACTGATTTCACAGCACGTTCTAAATTATCAACAACATTTAGAAAGTCCCTTAATAAACTGATATGACCATATTTTTTGATCTGATCAATCTCTTTTGCAGTTCTCTTTCGAAGATTTTCATTCTCAGCAAGAGTACGTAATAATTGATCTTTTAAGTCTTTGATTTCGTCTTGGGCATCACTTTCATCATTATCTAAATCTTCTTCATTCTTTGAACTATTTTTTTCATCAATAGATGTACCCTCATTGCTTTGAGAATCATCATTATTTACTGAAGTGGCGTTTTCATCTTCCACTTGATTGTTAGAATCCTCATTTTTATCTGTATTTTTGTTTTGGTCCATATTTATATATCACCTCTTGCTTAATGTTATTTATTTAGTAAAGTTGAATAAATATTCAACTAAAAAGTTTTAAATAAAAAAATTATTTTATGGATTTTAAAAGAGTATCTAGAAAAAGAACTGAGTTGA
Source organism: uncultured SAR116 cluster alpha proteobacterium (assembly GCA_902550555.1). Classification (GTDB taxonomy): domain Bacteria; phylum Pseudomonadota; class Alphaproteobacteria; order Puniceispirillales; family Marisalimonadaceae; genus TMED54. The sequence goes on from CACCZR010000018.1 coordinate 9,012, forward strand.
GAGAAATTTATTTTGATAATAAATTTTCTCCTTATGCCGAAGGATCTTGTTTAGTTAAATTTGGAAATACTCATGTTATTTGTACTGCTTCTATTGAGGAAAGAGTTCCAATTTGGCTAAGAGGAAAACAAAGAGGATGGATCACTGCAGAATATGGAATGATACCTAGAGCAACTCATTCTAGAGTTGATCGTGAAATTTCCAAAGGAAAAATCTCAGGGAGAAGTCAAGAAATTCAAAGATTAATTGGAAGGTCTCTAAGATCTGCAGTAAATTTAAACGAATTAGGGGAAAGGCAAATAAAGATTGATTGTGATGTAATTCAAGCTGACGGAGGCACAAGAACTGCTTCAATATCAGGTGCTTGGATAGCTCTATATGACGCGATCCAATTCCTAATATCTCAGGGGAAAATAACGCAAAACCCTATCAAGAATCAAGTTGCTGCTATTTCATGTGGAATTATTAATGAAGAGATGTTTATAGACTTAGATTATAATGAAGACTCAAATGCTACTGTTGATGGAAATTTTGTACTTACAGACAATAAAGAAATAATTGAAATTCAATCTAGCTCTGAACAAAAACCTATATCAAAATCTAATTTTTTAAAAATGTACGAACTAGTTGAAGATAATATTGAGATAATTTTTAAAAAACAAAGAGATATTTTATCTTTATGAGAGAATTTATAGATAAAAAATTAGTCATAGCATCAAATAATGAAGGTAAAGTTCTTGAACTTAAAGAAATATTAAAAGTATTCAGTATTCAAATTTTATCCAATAAGTACTTTAATATTCCTGAACCTATAGAAGATGGAAATTCTTTTAAAGAAAATGCTTATATAAAAGCATTTAATACTGCTTCAAAAACTAAATTAGTCTCTTTATCTGATGATAGTGGCATAAGTTTTAATGCATTAGGTGGCAGGCCAGGTATACATTCAGCAAGATATGCTGGTAAAAAAAAAAACTTTGATTTAGCCATGAAAAAATTAAATGAAGAACTTAAGTCTAAAGATGATAAATCTTGTACATTTACTTGTGCTCTATGTTTATGTTGGCCTGATGGTTTTGACATAACTGTACAAGGAGAGATATACGGTGAATTCTCATGGCCGCCAAGTGGTAAACATGGATTTGGATATGATCCTATATTTTATTATCCTAAATTAAATAAAACATTTGGTGAATTAGAACCATCCATAAAACACGAAATTAGCCATCGAAATTTAGCTTTTAAAAAACTTAAAGCTAAAATTAAAAAATTATAAATGAATAAATTAGGTATTTATATTCATTGGCCTTATTGTATTTCAAAATGCCCATATTGCGATTTCAATTCTCATAAAATAAAAGATTATGATCAAAATGAGTGGCTCATAGCTTATAAGAATCAAATTAAATATTTTAAAGAGTATTTAACATTTCATAACTTTGAGAATATTAAGTTAACCTCAATTTTTTTTGGTGGAGGAACACCCTCTTTAATGCATCCAAAATTAGTAGAGCAAATTTTGTCATTTATAAATAAACTTTTCGAATTTGAAAAAAATATTGAAATAACATTAGAGTCAAATCCAACAAATTTAGAATTCAATAAAATCAGTGATTTTAAATTAGCTGGAGTTAATAGAATTTCTCTAGGGGTACAAGGTTTAAATGATACCGATTTAAAGTATTTAGGTAGACTACATGATACTTCCGAAACATTTAAAATTCTCGACCTTATGCAAAAAAAAATAGACAATATTTCCGTGGATTTGATTTATGCTCTATCTTGCCAAAAATTAGAAACTTGGAATAATGAATTAGAGGCTTTTCTAAAAAAATTTTCTATTAAACATTTATCTGCGTATCAACTTGTAATTGAAAAAGGCACTAAATTTTATGATTTATTTAAGAAAGGAGAACTTAAAACAGTTTCAGATAGTTTATACGAACAATTTTATTTTAGCACAAAAAATATCTTGAAAGAAAATGAATTTGATCAATATGAAATATCAAACTTCTCAAAACCAAACTTTTTTTCTAAACACAATACAATTTATTGGAAATCAGACAATTGGGTAGGAATTGGTCCTGGCGCAATAAGTAGGATTTGGAATAATAAAAAAGAAAGAATAGAATTTCAAAATTTTAAAAAACCTGAAACTTGGTTAAAAAATTCTCTATCTAAAAACATTATTTTTAAGAAAACTTTAAAAATCAATCCAGATGCTGCAGAAAAAGAAATTCTTATGATGGGATTAAGACTTAATGAGGGTGTAGATTTAAAAAAGCTTCAACATGTCACATTTTTATATAACGATGAAATAATAGAGCTACAGAAACAAGATATTATTAATGTTAAAAAAAATAATTTACGAATTAATGAAAACTATTTTAATGTTCATGACTATGTAGTTAGGAAAATCATTGACAACCACGTATCTTCTTAGTGGAGCCATTTTTACTTATTTTATAAATATTTATTGGTCTTAATACATTTCCATTAGGTTTAAATATAAACTTGTTACCTAGAATAGAAAATTTGTTTTTTCCTTTTTCTATTTGATTTTCAAAACTGATGTTCTGAGATACAACCCAGATACTAATTTTTGAAATGTAATACCCTAATCTTGTGAGGTGATCAGTGTTGGGTTTTGACCATACAAAATTCCATAATTTATTAAATTCACTTAAATTTATTTCTGATATAAGAGGAAATTTTGCATTGATAAGAGAATGTTCACTTAATAATGTTTTATCATTTAAGACTGAAGTTCCAAATAATTCAGTTTTTAAAAAATCAACGTCATAGAAAGTTAAAATAGGGGCTAATCCTAAAATAAAATTTCTATCACCAATTAAAATTATAAAATCATATTCATCATTTGATAATAGCTCTGCATTATCATTTTCGTCGTAATTTAAAAAATCTCTAACATTTTTTCTTAGATTTTCTTTGTTTTTGAATATTTGTTCGTTAATAAATATTTTATTCTTTATTACGTTTATCATTTCTGAATTTGCAATTAAATCATAAACTTTATGTCCATAATCATTATCAACACTGATAAAACCAATCTTTTCTTTTTTACATTTAATTGCGTAGTCTAATATTTTATTTATTTGATCAAATGGAGAAAATCCCAATACCCAAATACCTTTTTCAGATAAAGAACTATCATTAGTAAAACTAAGCACTGGAATTTTAAACTTATTAATAATAGGTTTTATTTTAATTAAATTTTCCCTCAATAAAGGTCCTACAATTAATCTTGGATTTACCTTTTCTATAATTAATTCAAGATCATTAGAATTAAAACTATCTCCAGTATTAAAATATATGAATTTTATTTTGTTACTATTATTTTGAAGTATTGCTAAATCTATAGCTTTTCTAATTTTTTCACCAATAGATCTATATTTATCTGAAAAAGGTAATAAAACCAAAACATTTATATCATTAACATTTTCAGCAAAATTACTAGTTGAGTTATAAAAGTTTTTGAAATTAAATTTTATTTTATGAGATGTATTTTTGATCTTTAAATGTTCCATCCCTGTTGTTGGAGCTTTAGATAGCATTTTAAAAGTTGCTTGAAGTGCTTTTTGTGCATAATTTATTTTTTTATCAACCTCTTTATTTTGAATGCCTTCAAGATATCTTTCTTTTCTAAATTCAAAAACAACACTTTGATTAGATTGATTTCCTACATACAAATTTTCTAATTTTTCCTTATTAATATTGACTTTGTTAGATTTAACTTCATTTTTAAATCCGTTGCTTTTAATTTGTGTGGAATTAAGATTATTAGAAAATTCTTTCAAAGCGGGAGGAGAACAAGAATTTAGCAATACAAAAATTAAAATTATGGTTTTAAAATTGATAAATTTCACAATACTTAAATATTTAGTTTGATTTAGAAGATAATATAAAGTGGAACAAATTTCAAAAAAATTTAATAATGTTAACGTAGAAAGTAATATTTTATACATTATTGCAACACCTATAGGTAATTTAGCTGATATTTCTATAAGAGCACTAAAAGTATTGTCGTCTTTAGATATCATATTATGTGAAGACACAAGAATAACGAGAAAACTTTTAAAAAATTACGATATAAAACCAAGAAAATTATTAGTATATAATGATCAAAGCACTCAAAAACATAGACAACTAATATTAGATAAAATCAAGCACTCAAAAAATAAAATTGGATTAGTTAGTGACGCGGGCACACCTCTAATATCTGACCCTGGTTATAAGTTAGTAAAAGAATGTATAAAAAACATGATAAAAATTACACATATACCAGGAGCTTCTTCTTTAACTTCCTCTTTGGTATTATCAGGTTTACCTTCTAATAACTTTTTTTTTGGAGGTTTTTTAGAAAAAGGTAAAGTTAAAAGAAAACTGCAACTTGAAAATGCATTAAACCTAACATACTCATCAATTTGGTACGAAAGTCCAAATAGATTAAATGAAACTCTAAAATTAATTATTGAAATTAATAATAATGCATTGATTTCGGTCTTGAGAGAATTAACTAAACTTAATGAAGAGGTCTTAATTGGATCACCATCTCATGTATATGATCAAATAAGTAAAAAAACGAAATTAAGGGGTGAAATTGTACTAGTTATATCCAACAATAGTAAAATACATTATACAGAAAATATGATTTTAGATTTAATAGAGAAAGATTTTTCTGAATTGTCGACTAAAGAGTTAGCAACACATATTTCAAATAAAACTGGATTACCAAAAAAAATTATCTACAATAAGATTATTGAATACAAATCAAAGTAAGTAATTTATGCGTCTATTTCTCCTATTATTAATTATTTTAAGTTTAAAATCATGCGCTGTACCTGTGATAGGAGGTGTGGGGGCAATAGCATTGAGTTCTTCAGCCCAAGAGAAAGGTCTTGGAACCTCAATTAATGATAAAGTTATTTATGTTAGATTAAGAAATGCAATTCATAACTGGAACCCGTCTGTTTCCCAAAAAGTTTCTATTAGTGTAGATAATGGTTCCATTTTAGTAACAGGACAATTAGAAAATATTAATACAAAAATAGATTTAACAAAAACAATTTGGGATGTTATTGGTGTAAAAGAAGTTAATAATCAAGTACAAATTTCTAAAATAAATAATCTTAAAAATGTAGCTAAAGACTTAGCTTCTTTGGGCGAAATTAGAGCTAAATTAATGGCATCAAAAGAGCTTAACAGTCTAAATTTCTCAGTCGATGTTGTCAATAATATCGCATACATTAGTGGCATTGCATCTAGTGATGAGGAAATAGCTATAGTTACTCAAATTGCACAAGAAGCTAGGTTTATTATAGAGGTCCAAAACTTTGTAAAAATAAACAAAGAGAAAAGATGAAAAAAATACTCAAGATTGCTCTTCAAATGGATCCGTTAGAAAATCTTGATCTAAAAGGAGATACAACCTTTATAATTGGACTTGAAGCAATAAAAAGAGGATTTGAAGTATTTTTTTATTCACCTAGCGATTTGATATATAAAAATAATTTCGTTTATGCAAATGCAAAAATGTTAGATCTTGAGTTGAAAAATGGGACAGAAATGTTCTCTTATAGCAAAGCAAGAGTTTTAAAATTATCTTCATTCGATGTCATTTTAATGAGACAAGACCCACCATTTAATATGTCATATATAACAGCAACTCATATATTAGAAAAAATTACGTCTCAGACTTTAATTTTAAATGATCCATTTCATGTAAGGAATGCTCCTGAAAAAATTTTTGTAACAGAGTTTTCTAAATTTATGCCAGATACACTAATCACAAGAAATTCTAGTGAAATAATAAAATTTAAGAAAAAAAATAAAAATATTATTATTAAACCACTTTATGGAAATGGAGGAGAAGGTGTATTTTATATTAAAGAGAATGATTCAAATTTTAACGTAATATTAGAAAATTTTTTAAATTCAAATGAAGAACAATTTATTATACAAAGTTATATTCCAGAAGTTAAAAAAGGTGATAAAAGAATCATACTTATAGATGGAGAAGTTGTTGGGGCAATAAATAGAATTCCTGCAAGAAATGAAAATCGTTCAAATATGCATGTTGGAGGAAAACCAACAAAAACTTCATTAAACAAAAATGACAAATTAATATGTGAATCAATTTCTCCACATCTAAAGTCTAAAGGATTATTTTTTGTTGGAATAGATGTAATAGGTAATTATTTAACTGAAATTAATGTGACTTCACCAACTGGTATAAGAGAAATAAACCGTTTAAATAAAACTAAAATTGAAAAAATTTTTTGGGATAAAGTTTTAACAAAGTTAATGATTTAAATATTATTAAGTATATTTACATCTTTCCTAAATTTTGACCCGCTAATAAATGGAAATGGAAATGTGGTACATCTTGATTTGCATCTTTTCCTGCATTAGTGATTAATCTATAACCTGTTTTTTCAAGATTATAATCTTTAACTAATTGATTGATTAACATAAAAAATTTACAAATCTCTGTTTTTGAAGCTTTATTTAGAAAATCATCATACTTAGTGTATTTTCCTTTAGGTATTATCAAAATATGTATTGGAGCTTGTGGGGCTATATCATTAAAAGCAATTGCATGTTCATTTTCCAAAATTATCACTGTTGGTAACTTTTTGTTTAGTATTTGAGCAAATACATTATCATCATTATAAATCATTAACTTAACCTACCCTTTTTTTCATCTAAACCTGACTTTCCTTTACGCCTTTGAAGTTCTTTCCAAATATCATCAGGCTTAACGTCAACAGAAATCCACAATACACTTAAATGATACAATAAATCTGAAGATTCTTTTATGACATTATCTCTATTATTATTTAAATATTCTAATATTACCTCTATTGATTCTTCACCTATTTTTCTAGCTAGAAAATCTTTATTAGATAGAAGTTTCGATGTATATGAGATTTCTTTATTAAAATTTTTTTTCTTTAATAAATCATTAAATAAATTTTCTAAATTATAATCAGCCAAGTTATTACCATGTTTTTCTTATTGAAATATCATACTTTAACATCTCTTTTTTTACATTTTCAATAGTATAGATACCAAAATGAAAAATCGATGCAGCTAAAACTGCAGAAGCTCCACCTTTTTTTAAAACATTAACCATATCCAAAGGTTTTCCTGCACCACCAGAAGCAATTACAGGTATACTCACCTCAGAAGAGATTTTACTAGTTAGTTCTATATCATATCCAAGTTTTGTCCCATCAGCATTCATAGAAGTTAGCAAAATTTCCCCCGCTCCATTTTTTTCACCTTCAATGGCCCATTGTAAAGCATCTATGTTTGTCTTTTTTTTTCCTCCATGAGTTGAAACATTGTACCCAGATTTAACATTATTATTATCCTTATAAGCATCAATTGCTAAAACTATACATTGACAACCAAAACTATCGGACGCTTTTTTTATTAAATCAGGTTCAAAAACGGCGGCAGAGTTTATTGAAACTTTATCAGCACCAGATTTCAACAAATTATTAATATCTGAATTATCCTTTATACCACCACCAACTGTCAATGGGATAAAACAGCTTTCTGCAACTTTGCTAACTATGTTAAAAAGAGTTTTTCTCTCCTCATTAGTTGCAGATATATCTAAAAAACATAACTCATCTGCGCCTAGGTCATTGTATAATTTTGCTTGTTCTGCTGGATCGCCAGCATCAATGAGATCCACAAAATTTATGCCTTTAACTGTCCTTCCATTATGAACATCAAGACATGGTATTACACGCTTTGATAACATCTTAATTTCCTGATAACTTGACTAGATTTGTTATATCAAATTTTTTTTCATATATCGCTTTTCCAATAATAACACCAGAAATTCCAATATTTTTATAATCATATAAAGCCTTTACATTATTAATATTTGAAATTCCACCAGAGGCTATGATTGGAATTTCTATAGATTTTGCAAACATTGTGGTTTGTTCTACATTTACACCCGTTAAAGTACCATCTTTAGAAATGTCAGTATATATAACTCTATCAAAGTATTTTTTATCTATTTGGTTAACATAACTTATTGGATCAATTTCTAATAATTTTGTCCATCCATTAACAGCTATTTTTTGATTTTTAATGTCTAGTCCTAGAGCTAATTTTTTACTAAAGAAATCACTAAGATTATTTATCAAATCTGGGTTTTTAAATGCAAAAGTTCCTAAAACTATTCTTGAAACACCTGCATCAATCCAAAACTTGATATCTTCGATAGATCTAATTCCTCCTCCTAATTGTATCTTAATATTTGGCTTAAAAGACTTTAGAATTTGTAAAATTATTTTCTTGTTATCACCTTTTCCAAAAGCAGCATTTAGATCAACTATATGAACCCATTTAAAACCATTTTTTGAAAAAAAATTAACTTGTTTAATAGGATCATCCTCATAAATAGTCATGTGATTTTCATTACCATGAGTAAGCCTTACACACTTTCCATCTTTTATATCTACAGCTGGATATATTAGAAAATTCGTCATTTTAATTCAAATCTTTATAAAAGTAATATCCAGAATAATACTTATTTTTAATCAAAACAGATTTTGGATTTTCTCCACTTTTCTTAAATCCAGCTTGATTATATATCTGAATAGCTCTTTTTTGTGTCTCTCTAACTTCAAGAGTAATTACAGTAAATTTATTTTTTTTTGCTTCACTTTCTGCTTTTTGAATTAACATTCTTGCCAAACCATAACCTCTTGCCCATGAAGCTATAAAAAATGTAGTTAGGTTGCATAAATGTGATTGAGCTTCGTTACTTCGTGCAGGTTTAATAAGTTGAATTGATCCACATATAACATTATCAATTTTCCCAACTATTAACAGTCTTTCAGGTACTAACAATACTCCTTTCCAATAATCAACTAGTTTTTTCCTTTGAGGAGTATTTATCCATCCAAAGCCTCCATCTGCTAAAATAGCATCTTCTGTAGCATCACATAATTCTTCAATATCAGCATTGTTTAGAGTAGAAATAAACTTTGCTTCTATCTTGGGCTTTGGTAATTTTAATTCAAAATCATTCATTAACTTAATTTTAACCAATTATATAAAATTTTTAATCCTGAACTTCCACTTTTTTCAGGATGAAATTGAAATCCAAAAATATTATCATCATTAATTATAGCAGGTATGTCTATTCCATATTTAGTATTACAAATAATATTTTTCTTGTTTCTTACATCAAAAAAATATGAATGTACAAAATAAAATTGATCTTCATCATTTATGTTATGCAATAAATTAATTGTTTTATTATTAACACTTAAATTATTCCAACCCATATGAGGTATTTTTAAATTTTGCGAATTATCAGTAAAGTTTTTCATCGATTTTACTTCACCATTTATCCAAGATAATCCTTTCGTTTTTATATTTTCATAACCATAATCAGCTAATATTTGCATGCCTACACATATGCCTAAAAATGGTTTTTTTTTTGTAATTATCTGATCATTTAAGGTGCCAACAAGATCCTTTGTTTTATTAATTCTGTCCATACATTGATTAAAAGAGCCTACACCGGGTAAAATTATTTTAAATGCGTTTTTAATTTCTAATAAGTTATCAGAAACTTTCACTTCAATAGACATATCATAATCATTAAGAACTTTTTTAACTGAATTATATACAGATTTTATGTTACCTGAGCCATAGTCAATGATAAGTACAAACATTTATTTTATTCAAATGACTCCCTTAGTAGAAGGAATGATATCTTTATTTTTTGGTATTACATAAACGCTATTTCTTAAACATATTGCTAGAACTTTGAAACAAGATTCTATGATATGATGAGCATTATTGCCATATTTATTTTCAATATGAATAGTCATTTTAGCAGATTGTGCAAAAGCACGAAAAAATTCTTGAAAAATTTCAGAATCTACTCCACCAATTTTTTCGTTTGGCAAAACAACTTTCCACTCTAGCCAAGGTCTCCCAGAGACGTCAAGTGAACAACTTGTTAGTGTTTCATCCATTGGTAAAGATAATGAGGCAAACCGATTTATACCAGCTTTATCTAACAATGCATTATTTATAGCTTCTCCAATGCACCAGCCTAGATCTTCAACCGTATGATGTGCATCAATTTCAACATCACCAGAACACTTAACCTCTAAATCAATATAACTATGTTTAGAAATTTGTTCTAACATATGATCTATAAAAGGGATTGGTGTACTGATTTTATTTTGACCTTTCCCATCAATATTTACTTTACAATATATTTCTGTTTCAGAAGTTTTTCTAAAATTTTCGTATTTTCGTTGTTTATTCATTTCTATGTTATATATTTTTTTTTATTCTTTAACTTAACAAAAAGAGCTCCTCCCCCACCTCTATTATTAGGCATTGCTTCAAATCCTACAATGAATTTAGATAGCTCCTCATTTTTAAGCCACAATGGGGTTTTTAATTTTAATTTACCTTGACTATTTATCCCTTTTCCAGTGACTATTATAATGTTTTTATGTTCATCTAAATAACTATTTTTAATAAAATTTTTAACTACTTCAAATGCCTGAGCTTCTGTTTTTCCATGTAAATCAACTATAGCATCGAAAAAAAAATTTTTACTTTTAAGTCGTTTTTTTGCCTTTGCTTCTAATGCGAAATTTGTATTTGATTTCAATACTCTAGGAACTACTTGAGAATTTGAAGAAAAATACTCTATTTTTTTCTCAGCTCTTTTTATAGATTTTAAATTTGATACATAAAAATTCCATATTTTTTTATCTTTATCTGATATTTTATGCATCACTAGTTTCAACTAGTTTCCAATTCATATCTTTTGATTTAATTTCTTTTTCAAATGTCCACAGATCTTTAACTAGGATGCTCTTCTTTGGGTCGCCATCAATAACTTTACCTTTTTTATCCTTAAGAACCTTAATTTGTTCAGTTTCAAAAAGAACTGACAATCTCAAAAAATTTTGTAATTCCTTAACATCCTTAATTTTAATTGATTTCATTTTTACAATTTCTATTTTTAAAGATTCCCCTTCTTCAAGCCTTTCATCTATTACTAGTTTAAAACTTTTGATTAATTTATCATCAATATAATTTTCTATACCTTTTAAATTACCCTTTACAAAACTGTTTATAACCATTTGAAAAAAGTTTTGAGCACCTTTTAAAAAGTCCTCTTCATTGAATGTTGGATCAATTGTTGATATTGAATTCTTTTGAGTTTTTGTTTTTTCGCTGTCCAAATGTCCTAATTTTACTACATTAGAAAACTCTTTTTTCCCAATATCAATTTGATTATTTTGTTCATTACCATCAGAATTTTGACCTAAAATATTTTTAAGCCTGTACACAAGAAAGATTGCGATTACTGCAAAAATAATTATATCTATGAATGGTAACGAAAGTTGCATGTTAAAAAACCTATGTAATATTAAATTAATATTTGATATTTATCAATTTATATATGTATATTCAAATAATGTACAATCGTTTTTGCAAAATAAATAATGAAAATAACTGATATAACTCTAATGGGACAGTACATAAAGGATTTGTCTTTTGAAAATCCAATGGCACCTAATTTACCTTCTCCTGACCAGAATCCAACTGTAAATTTGGATGTAAATACAAACTATTTAGACTTAAAAAAAGATAATCATGAACTCAACCTAAAAATTAAATGTACTGCTTCTATTAACAAAAATACCTTATTTATAGTTGAATTACAGTATGCTGGATTAATAAAAGCCACTGTAAAAAATGAAGAAGATAAAAAAAACTTAATAATATCTGGGAGTTATTTGCTTTTCCCCTATGCTCGAAGTATTATATCTAATATCACTATTGAAGGTGGCTTCAAGCCATTTTTTATACAACCTATTAAGTTTGAAAATATGTTTCAAAAATAATTAATTTAATCTTTTCCAAATTGGATTTTTCATTTCGTTTATAAAATTTTCATGTTCTTTTTTTTCATTTTCAGACAAATTCATTAATTCATCTCTTGGAAGTAGAAAGTTGTTTTTGTACTGGTTAATATTTTCGTTTTCATTTAATTTAAGAAATTTTTTATCGATTAACTTTAATGACTCTTGTTTTCCTGTGGTTAATTTTAAATATACTTTTGATAATAAAGTGGCATCTAACAATGCTCCATGATAATTTTGTCTAGTATTGTTGACATTAAGTTTTCTGCATAAAGAATCTAAATTTACTGCTTGTCCTGGAAACTCTTTTTTGGCCAATTTAATTGTATCTATAACAACGTTGTTAATTTTATTAAAACCACAATTTTGCAACTCTTTGTTAATAAAGCTTATATCAAATTCAGCATTGTGAATTATTATAATATCATCTTTAATAAAATCTAAAAATCTTTCTGCAATTTTACTAAATGCTGGTTTGTCTATTAAAAATTCGTTTGAGATTCCATGAACTTTTTGTGCCGATAAACTTATATCTTTCTCAGGGTTAATATATTCATGGAAATAATTTTGTGTTAAAACATTTTCCTTTAATTCAACAACCCCAATTTCTATTATCTTATCTATATCAAAACTTAAACCTGTTGTTTCAGTATCAAGTATTAACTTTCTTTCATTTTCCATTTTTTAATTTTAACCTAATTTGTATTTTTATTAATAGGATCACTATTTTTAATAATATAAAAAACTTTGCTCTATCTGTGTTAATAATTTGAGGTTTAAATACAATTTTTTCATGAAAGCTTAACTGTGATTTAATTATTTTTTCAAATAGTGAATTGGATATTTTGTCTCTACTTAAAACTCTTTTTCTTTGAAGTGTCAAATCACAATTCGTTAATAATATTAAATCATACTTTTTTTCTGTTTTGGTTTCATAGATCAGTGGAACGTCATAAACTAAGATATTTTTATTATAATTTACTTTCTCAAATTTATTTCTTTCTTTTTCTAAATAAGGGTACAGTAATTTTTCTAATCTTAATTTCTCACATTTTTTAGAAAATATTATTGATTTTAATTTTGACTTATCGATTTCGCTTCCTATTTTTACGTGAGGCCATTTATCTTGAATTTTTTGTTTAACTTTTTCTATATTTAGTATTTTTCTGATTTCTTCATCTGCATTAAAAATTGGCACTTCAAACAATGCAAACATGTTTGCTACTGTAGTTTTACCAGTTCCAATTGATCCTGTTATACCTATTTTATACATTACACATTGTGAATAATAATTTAATTTCTATTTGCCTCTTTTTTTATTAACAACTTATAAATCTTGTATTTAGTGAATAACTTTTTAACAACTAATTAATTTCTTTTTTTCCTCAAGAAAAACAAACATTTGTAATTATTATAGTTGTTGATAAATTTTTATAAGTATTTACAAACAATATATTAATTACTATTACTACAATTTTTAATATATATATATATATGATTAGTAAATTATATGAAACAAGAGATTATAATATAAAGCCAAAATGGTTTTTGAGACAATCAGGTAGACATATTCCTGAATACTTTAATATCCGTAATAAACATAATACTTTTATCAATTTTTGCTTGGACGAGCAATCCATAGTAGAAGCAACGCTTCTCCCATTAAAATATTATAATATTGATGCAGTTATTTTATTTTCCGACATTTTGTTAATTCCTTACTTTTTAGGACAAAAAGTAAAATTTAAAAAAGATCTAGGTCCTATTCTTCAGGATATAAGAATTAACGAAACCTTATTAAAACGAAATATTATATTTAATGATTTAACGGCTATAAAAAATGCAATTATAAAAATTAAAAAATCAATTTCACCCACAATAGATTTAATAGGGTTTTCCGGTGCACCATGGACTTTGTCTTGTTATATGATAGAAGGAGGATCATCCAAAGACTATTTAAAGACAAGAACATTTTTGTGGAATAATGAAAAAATGTTTATAAAATTGATTAACAAGTTAACAAATGAATGTGCAAAATTTTTAGAATATCAATATTTAGCTGGGGCAAGTGTATTAATGATTTTTGATACTTGGTCTAATATGATCCCTGACAAATATTGGAAACGTTTTGGGATAGCGTCTATAAATAGTATAGTTAATCAACTAAGAGCTAAAAATGTCAAATGTCCTATTATTGGTTTACCATTTAAATCTGGAGAAATGTTAGTTGAATATAGTTACGAAAGTTCTGTTGATATAGTCTCTATTGATTGGAAAACTAACTTAGAATGGGCTTTAAAAAATATTAATAATGAAGTCATCACTCAAGGAAATTTAGACCCAGCCATACTTTCTAGTAATAATTTATCTTCAATAAAAAGTGAGGTTTATAGAATATTGGATCTAACACAAAAAAAACACCACATATTTAATGTCGGTCACGGTTTAACACCTGAAGTTAAAATTAATAACGTTCAATATACAATAGATCTGATAGATAATTATTATTAAATGTTCTATTTATACATTAAATCTTTTCATCTAATTTTTTTAATCGCATGGATGGTTTCTCTTCTATATTTACCTAGATTATTTGTTTATCATTCGAGCGTTTCTAAAATGAGCTCTTCATATAATTTATTTTTATTAATGGAAATAAGGTTAATTAAAATTATAGCCTTGCCAGCCATGATTTTAACTTTTTTTTCTGGAACTATTCTAATATATATCAACCATAATATACTTTACGAAAATTACTTTATCATTAAGTTTTTTTTCGTACTTACTTTGATTTTGTATCAAATATATTTAATTACAGTGTATACAAAGTTCAAAGTAAGAGAAAACATTAGATCGGGAAAATTTTACAAATTTATAAATGAAATACCTACAATATTAATGATTATTATTATTTTACTTGTTGTACTTAAACCTAATTTAGGTTAAAAAAGAATCTTCTCAATAAAACAATCGTCAAAACATGCATTTAAATGAATTAAAATCTAAGAACCCTTCAGACTTATTATCTTATGCCGAGAGTCTAGATGTAGAAAATGCAAGTAACTTAAGAAAACAAGATATGATGTTTGCTTGTTTAAAAAAATTAGCAGACAATGATGTTTCGATTTACGGAGAAGGGGTTCTAGAAGTGTTAGCTGATGGCTTTGGTTTTTTAAGATCTGTTGATTCAAATTATCTCGCAGGACCTGATGATATATACGTATCACCAAGTCAAATAAAAAAATTTGGCTTGAGAACAGGTGATACTGTTGAAGGAGAAATTAGGTCACCAAGAGATGGAGAAAGATATTTTGCGTTATTGAAAATAGAATCTATTAACTTTGAAAAACCAGACAATATTAAACAAAGAATTAATTTTGATAATCTCACACCGCTTTACCCAAATGAAAAAATAAATTTTGAAACTGAATTTAATCCAGAAAACAAAGACTATACTCCAAGGATTATAGATCTGATTTCACCGGTAGGAAAAGGACAAAGAAGTCTTATAGTTGCTCCACCTAGAACAGGAAAGACTATGATGCTTCAATCCATAGCAAAGGCGATAACATCAAACCATCCTGAAATTTATTTATTAGTGCTACTTATAGATGAGAGACCAGAAGAAGTGACAGATATGCAAAGATCGGTAAAGGGAGAAGTAATTAGTTCAACTTTTGACGAACCAGCTACTCGGCATGTCCAGGTAACAGACATGGTCATAGAGAAAGCAAAAAGACTTGTTGAGCAGAAAAGAGATGTTGTAATTTTGCTTGATTCCATTACAAGGTTGGCAAGAGCATATAATACTGTTATTCCTTCAAGCGGGAAAGTACTAACTGGAGGCGTAGACGCTAATGCTCTTCAAAGACCTAAGAGGTTTTTTGGTGCAGCCAGAAACATAGAGGAAGGGGGCTCATTGTCAATCATTGCGACAGCATTGGTAGAAACGGGTTCACGTATGGATGAAGTTATTTTTGAAGAGTTTAAGGGCACAGGAAATAGTGAAGTTATATTAGACAGAAAATTATCAGACAAGAGAGTTTTTCCATCAATAGATGTTACTAAATCGGGAACTAGAAAAGAAGAATTATTAGTTCAAAAAGATGTACTCTCAAAAATGTGGGTTTTAAGAAGAATATTAATGCAAATGGGTCCAGTAGACGCCATGGAGTTCTTGGTAGACAAATTAAAACAAAGTAAATCAAATGAAGATTTCTTTAGAGCTATGAATAAGTAATAAGGTTTCACGTGAAACAAAAAGAAACTGATACTATTTTTGCTTCGTCAAGTCAGTTTAAATCAGCAATAAAAATAATACGAATTAGTGGCCAAAAGGCTAAAAACATTCCAAATATATTTGGTTTTAAAAAACCAGCTCCACGAAAATTTGTTTTAAGAAAATTAATTTATAAAAACAAAGTTATTGACCATGCGCCTGTTATTTGGCTTCCTAAAAACAAAAGTTTTTCTGGTGAAGATACATATGAATTTTATATACACGGTAGTATTGTAATAGAAAAATTAATTTATAAGGTATTGTCTAGACATAAAAACTTTA
>CACCZR010000019.1 GCA_902550555.1 uncultured SAR116 cluster alpha proteobacterium
ATTAATTAATGGGTTATCACTCCTAAAAAGGCATGTTTTAAAATCTATGTTTTTTTTCAATAAAGAATTTAAAGTAAAATCATTTTTGTTAATAATTAATCCAATATTATCTAGATTATTGAAAGAAATTTTTTCAAATTCTTTATCAATAATTTGTTGATTTAAACTTGATTGACTTTCAAGGGGTGGTGCTGTTTCATTTAGTTGATTAACAGGGTTGTATTTATAGTTTGTAAACTTGTAAATATTATCTGCACGTGCAATATAATTCTTCCCAATAGTCTGTAATCCTGCCACCCACCTCCAACTCAAAGTATTTACAGCAGGGCACCAATCAAGTAAATATTTTTGAAAAAAAAGTGCACCATCAATCCAATTTTTGTTCAGTGTAAAGATCCATATGCTTGCATACCACATTCGTGCATGATTATGTAAGTAGCCAGTTTCAATTAATTCTTGTGTCCAATGATCAAAACATTTTATACCTGTTTTTTCAGGAGGTGTTATATCTCGTATTTTTTTTTCATATTCATTCCAGATTATTGGATGAAGTTCTAGCCATCCTCTCCAATAGGTTCTCCAAAATATTTCTTGAACAAATTTTTCTATTTTAATTGGTTTAAACTTTTGAAATGCAACATCCAAAATATCTTTTTCTGATATTAACCTTCTACCAATATATGGTGAAAGAGTGGATACATTTGCGTGAGGTGAACCCAAATCAAAATTTCTTTTAGAACTATAGTCAATTAAATTTTTATTAATAAATTCGTCAAATTTTTCTTTTATTTCAGAAGTTTTTGTAGGAAATTGTGTATTCATGAATTATACACATACTTAATTAATAGAAAAAAGTATAGAAATTAAAATTTGCTTTAAAAGGGTTTTATATGAATAGTCCGTTAAAAGGTTTAAAGGTATTAGATTTAACAAGGGTTTTAGCTGGTCCTTATTGTACACAAATGCTTGGAGATCTAGGAGCTGAAATTATAAAGGTTGAGAGACCAGGCGCTGGTGATGACACTAGGGGATTTGCACCTCCTTATTTAAAAGATGATAATGGAGATGATACTGACTTAAGTGCTTATTATTGTGGTGCTAACAGAAATAAAAGATCTATCACAATAAACTTAAGTGAAAAAGAAGGCCAAGATATTGTTCGTAAACTACTTAAAAATTCTGATATTTTAGTTGAAAATTTTAAGACGGGAACTTTAGCCAAATATGGTTTGTCTTATGATGATCTTAAAGAAGAATTTCCAAGATTAATTTTTTGTTCAATAACTGGTTTTGGTCAAACTGGACCATATGCTTCAAGACCTGGTTATGATGGTCTTATTCAAGCCATGGGCGGAGTTATGGCTTTAACAGGAGAACCTAATGGTGAACCAATGAAAGTTGGAGTTCCAATTGGTGATTTAATGGCTGGCATGTTTGCTTCTGTAGGCATTTTAGCTGCTGTTAGGCATCAAGCTGATACTGGAAAAGGACAATTTATTGATATTGGTATGTTAGATACACATGTGGCATGGTTAGCTAATCAAGGAATGAATTATCTCTCGACTGACAAAAACCCAAAAAGACTAGGAAATCAACATCCTAACATAGTACCTTATCAAGTTATGCCAACTGCTGATGGCTATATTGTATTATCAATTGGAAATGATCCAACATTTCAACGTTTTTGCGAATTAGCCGGAGAAACGAAATTACTTGAAGATGATCGTTTTAAAACAAATGCATCAAGGGTATCAAACAGAGAGCATGTCACTAAAGTACTTAACGAAGTTACAAGACGAAAAACATCTAATCAATGGTTAAGTGAACTAGAAAAAGCAAAAATTGGTTGTGGTCCGATAAATAATCTTTCAGATGTTTTTAAAGATCCGCACGTTATATCTAGGGAAATGGTTATGGAAATGGAGCACTCTAAAACTGGAGAAAGGCCATTAAAATTAATATCAAATCCTATAAAAATGAATGAAACACCTGTTTCTTACAGATATGCACCTCCGTTACTTGGTGAACATACGAACGAAATTTTAAAAATTGAATTAAATCTTGATGAAGATCAAATCAAGTCACTTAAAGACAAAAAAATAATCTAACATAGATTTATTTTATGACCGATACAAGTAAATCCAATTTGATCATTTCTGATTCTAAAAGTGCATGGTTTAGAGCAACTATATTATTTATTCTTGCCTTAATCGGAACAGTAGGAATGTGGTCAGTCGTAGTTTTTATTCCTGATATTGAAAGAGAATTTAATCTAGATAGAGGAACATCATCTTTACTTTATGCTTTTACAATGATTGGATTTGGTTTTGGTACTGTAATTATTGGTAAAATTTACGATAAATTTGGCATCAAAAAACCAATTTTATTAGCAACAATCGTATTAATTGCATGCTATTACCTCTATTCAATTTTTCCATTTTATTGGCAATTTTTGACTTTGCAATTTTTTATGGGCTTTGCAGCATCGGCATTTTTTGGTCCAGCTATGGCAGATATTTCAAATTATTTTAATAAACAAAGAGGTTTTGCATTATCTATTGTTGCAAGTGCTAACTATGTAGCAGGAGCAACATGGCCTCTATTTATTGGTTATTTTTTAAAGTTTATTGACTGGAGAACAACTCATTTCTGGATATCAATATGTTTATTAATTATGATTCCACTGATACTTTTACTCAAAAATGCTTCTGTAGATGAAAGTAAATTTCAAGATACAAAACAAAGATATAAAGATATAAAGTTAAATCTTTCGAATAATCAAATCCAAGTATTGTTAATGCTCGCAGGAATATGTTGTTGTGTAGCTATGGCAATGCCCCAAGTTCATATGGTTGCTTTATGTGTGGATAATGGCTTTGGACTTCAAGTTGGTACAGAAATTTTAGCCGTAATGCTTTACAGTGGGATGTTAAGTAGAATTGTTTTTGGAATGATTTCTGACAGAATTGGGCCTGTATTAACATTATTATTAGGTTCATTTTTACAAATGGTTTCGTTAACATTTTTCTTGCCATTTTCTTCTGAAATTTCTTTATACGTAGTTTCTTTGATGTTTGGATTATCACAAGGAGGAATAGTTCCTGCATATGCAATAATAATTAGAAAATATTTGCCAATTAAAGAAGCTGGATTAAGAGTAGGCCTAGTTATAGGAGCTACTATTGTTGGGATGTCCTTAGGGGGTTGGATGTCTGGAGAGATTTTTGATATTACATCATCTTATTATTTTGCTTTTATGAATGGTATTATTTGGAATTTATTTAATTTGATTATAGTTTTGTATATATTATACAAATCTGACTTCTGGCATAATAAAAAGGTAATTTCAGTTGGATAAAAGTATCAAAAAAATAAAAGATATTGTCAAAAATATTTTCGAAATTACTTATGAGCTTTTTCGTATAATGATACCCACTTTAATTGTGGTTAAAATTTTACAAGAGTTTGGTTTTGTTGATATCTTAAATAATTTCTTATCGCCCTTAATGTTCTTAGTAGGGTTGCCTGAAGAAATTGGTATAGTTGTTACAACAACAATTCTTACAAGTCCTTATACAGGTCTTGCAGTTTTAGCAGGTTTGCCACTAGAAAATGGTTTAACTAGTGCTCAGGCAAGCGTGTTAGGATTGTTAATATTATTTGCTCATTCATTACCTATAGAAGCATTAATATGTAGAAGAGCAGGCGTTAGAATTAGAGCAACTATATTTGTACGGTTAATTTTAGGATTTCTTTTTTGTGTCATGTTACATCAATTTTTAAATGCAACAAATTTATTAAGCTCTCAAGCAACTATAATTATTCCATTTTCTGAGCCTTCACCAATTTTGTTAGATTGGGTAATTAATCAAATCAAAACTCTTTTCATTATATTTATAATAATAGTTTTGATTGTCATCTTAATAGAAATTTTTAAATATATCGGTATCCAAAGGCTTATAGAATTATCACTAAAACCATTCCTTAATTTAATTGGAGTTGGAGAAAGAGCATCAACCATTGCTGTAGTTGGAGTTACTCTTGGTATTGGTTTTGGAGGAGGTCTTTTAATTCAAGAAGTTAAATCCGGTAAAATAAAATATAAAGATGTCTTCGGCGTTATTACGCTAATTGGAATGTTGCACAGTGTGATAGAAGATACTGGATTAGTAAGTTTAATGGGCGCAAACATATTTATCACATTATTATTAAGATGTATTTTGACTCTTTTATGTGTTTATTTGATTTTAAAAATATTTTCTAATTATTCTGAAGATTTTTGGAAGAAATATTTAGTAAATGAAAATATTCCAAAGCAAAGTTATGGTAATATTTCTTGATTATTCCAATCAAAAATTTTCCCACTATCATTCTTAGTTTTTGTTTCAATAACATTGTAAAGATAATCAGCTGAAGTTTCAGGACTGAAATAATTTTTATTTTTATTTTTAAAAGGATCTGAAAGTTTTGAGGTGACTGTTCCAGGATGTAAACCAAAAATTATACTATTTTTATTGGTTCTATTTATTTCAATTGAAAAATTCTTAATGATCATATTTAAAGCTGATTTAGATGCTCTATATGAATACCAGCCACCTAGAAAATTATCGCTTATGCTTCCAACTCTTGCTGAAAGAGATGCGAATTTAGAGATTCTATTTTTATTTAATTTTGGAAGAAAATATTTTCCAATTAACAAAGTTGGCAAAGTATTAGCAGAAATCATGTCATTAAATTTTTCTATGTTTAGGTCTTTTATTGATTTCTCCGGATTTAAAAGTGCTCCAATTGAAATTAAAATAATATCAAACGAAAAATTTATTTCGCTTGATAGAGCAGATAGATTTTTTTCATCTAGATAATCTAAAATAAAGCATTGTGCTTTTTCGTGGTTAATATCTGTTTTTTTTCTTGAAAAACAATATACTTTTTCAACATTCTCTTGCTGTATATATTTTTTACAAAGGGCAGATCCAATGGCACCAGAGCTCCCAAAGATTGCTATTTTTAATTGATCCATCTTTAAATGATATAGTTAGTTTACTAAATTATATAATTTTTTTTTAAACACCGTATAATATATTTATGGAAAATAAATTACATTTTTTATTAATTCATGGATCATGGCATGGAAGTTGGGCTTGGGAGAATGTTAGATCAAAGCTTTCGGAAAAAAATTTTGAAGTTTCATGTCCTAATTTGACTGGGTTAGGCGAAAGAAAGCATTTGATTTCCAATCAAATTACTATTGATACATTTATCAAAGATGTTGAAAACCACATTATTTATCAAAATTTAGAAAATTTAGTTTTAGTAGGTCATAGTTTCGCAGGAAGTATCCTTTCTGGTTTAGCTGATAGACTTAAAGATAAGATCAAACTTTTAATTTATTTTGATAGTATTATTTTACTAAATGGAGAAACACTTTTTGATACTTTACCAAAAGAAATAGTAAAAGAAAGAATTCAACTTTCAGAAAAATTTGATAATGGAATTTCTATACCAGAGCCTAGTGCTGAAAGTTTTGGAATTTTTGATATTAAGCAATCTTTACTTCTCAAAGATAAGTTGACACCAATGCCATTAAGTTCTTTTCAATCAAAATTAAGTCTAAAAAATAAAATTGGGAATAGTTTGCCACTTTGTTATATAAGATGCAAAAATCCAATATATAAGCCATTAGAGTTGTCAAGAAAAAGGGTGCAAGATTTTGAATGGCCGATCTATGATTTAAATGCAGGACATGATGGTATGATAAGTCATCCGCATGATACTATTAATTTATTTTATAAGATTTTAGCAGAACAATTAAAATAGGGGTTTTAAATGGGAAATATAATTGGATGGGGACATAATAAATTTGGAAGAAATGACACTCAAACTACCGAAGATATGATTTCAGAAGTGGTTTCAGAAGCTATATCTCATGCACAAGTAGATCCAAAAGACATTGATAATATTGTTGTGGGTACTTTTAACAATGGTTTCCAAAAACAAGATTTTCATGGTGCTCTACCTGCAATTAATTGCGAAGTTTTAAAGCATGTACCATCACTTAGAGTTGAAAATGCATGTGCAACAGGTTCAGCTGCAATTCATACTGCGTTAAATAGTATCGAAGCCAAAAGATCAAAGTTAAATTTAGTTGTTGGTGTAGAGAAAATGACTGACAGATCTACAAAAGAAGCGGGTGATATATTACTTGGAGCTAGTTACAGAAAAGAAGAAGATAAAATAGATGGTGGTTTTGCAGGTGTTTTTGCGCAAATAACAGACACTTATTTTCAAAGATATGGAGATCAAACTAAATATCTGTCAAAGATTGCAGCAAAAAATCATAAAAATGGTGCTTTAAATCCATACGCACATATGCAAGTAGATTTAGGTTTTGATTTTTGTAATAAAGTGTCGGAAAAAAATCCTCTAGTTGCACCTCCTTTAAAGAGAAGTGATTGTTCAATGATTTCAGATGGAGCAGCAGCGCTTATAATAGCAGATGACGAGTTAGCTTTAGAAGCTGAAAGATCAATTAGTTTTAAGGCCCGAGTTCAAATGAATGATTTAATGCCAATGAGTAAAAGAGATAAAACTGAATTTCGTGGAGCTGCACTTTCTTGGAAGAAAGCTTTGTCGGATGCTCAAATAAATTTAATGGACCTTTCTTTTGTTGAGACACACGATTGTTTTACAATTGCAGAATTAATTGAATACGAAGCAATGGGATTAACTCAAAGGGGAGAAGGTTATAAAGTTTTAGAAGAAGGGACTGTCTATAAAGATGGAAAATTGCCAATCAATCCATCTGGTGGGTTAAAAGCAAAAGGGCATCCTGTAGGTGCAACTGGTGTTTCACAACATGTCATGACTTGTATGCAACTAGTAGGTGAAGCAAAAGACATGCAAATAAAAGACGCATCATTAGGTGGTATTTTTAATATGGGTGGTTCTGCTGTTGCTAATTATGTTTCAATCTTAGAAAGAAAAAGCTAAAGATTTGCCTCAAATCATTATTATAAGACATGCTAAGTCTGATTGGAGTTCTTTTAACTCTGATTTTGAAAGAGGACTTAATGAAAGAGGTTATAGGTCTTGTGAAATAATTTCGCGAGAATTGAAAAGAAGAATAAATCTTCCTGATAAATTTCTTGTTTCTCCAGCTAAAAGAGCTCAACTCACTTTCGAAGAAATATTTTTTTCATGGATTCAAAATAAAAGTAATTTTCAATCAACTTATAATGAAAAAATTCTCTATGGAGGTTCTAAATTTGATATTTTAAATTTAATAAAACAAAATTTTTCAGGCACTCAAACTGGTGTAGTAATTGGACATAATCCTGTTCTCAGTGAATTAATTAATGATATGGCTTTCAAAAATAAAAAAATATTACCATCTAATTTAGTAACGGCAGGTTGTATAATTTTTGATTACGAAAGCTCCGATTATGTTAATTCAAACTTTAAAGATGGTGTAGTAAAAGAATATATCTTTCCAAGACAATTTATGTGAATTGACTATGAGTTTTTATAATTTGGGTCCCTTTTTTCAATTAATGCTTGAATGGCTTCTTTATGATCATTTGTCATTTGAAGAAGGGTTTGTTGACTTGCAGCCATTTCAAGAGCGGTACTTAAATTAAGGTCTTGAGATAATCTTAATAGTCTTTTAGCTCTTCTAATTGATTGAGGCGGGTTTTTAATAATTTTATTTGCTATTTCATATGCTTTGTTTAGTAATTCTTCTTGAGGGACAACATGTGAAACTAATCCCCAATCTAAAGCTTTTTGTGCATCAAGCACTTCACAAGTTAATATCATTTCTGCAGCTCTAGAAAGGCCAATTATTTTTGGTAAAAACCATGAGCCTCCATCACCAGGTATAATTCCAATTCTTAAAAAACTTTCAGAAAATTTGGCATTTTCTGATGCTATTCTGATGTCACACATTGTACAGAGATCATTACCTGCACCAATTGCATGCCCATTAACTGCTGCTATAACTGGCACATCTATTTTATTGAATGTCATAGGAATTCTTTGAATTCCATTTCTATACCAATTTTCAATGTCTCTTAATGACATGTTGTTATTTTCTGTCATTTCATTGATTTCGTGTAAATTTCCACCAGAGGAAAAGCTTTTTCCAGCTCCGGTCAATATTGCGCATGATATATTTTTGTTATTATCAATTTCTTCTAAAATACTTACTAATTCTTTTATTATTTCCGGAGAAATGGCATTTCTGGTGTTTTCTTCATTAAGAGTTATTAAACAAATATTATCTTTTTCTTCACATAAAACTGATTTGCTCATTTATTTTCTCCAATACTTAATTTTAATGATTTAAAAATTCCCAAAGGTTTTTATTTTGATTTAGAAATAGTTTGCCAAGAATATTTTGCCAATATATTTCGTTCCCAAACTCATTTCGCCAACTATTTAAAGCCTTGGTGAAATAGCTAAGTTCATATTCTTTTGTAAATCCCATTGCTCCATGAACTTGATGAGATAAGGCTACAACTTTTCCTGATGCTATTCCAGTTCTTATTTTAGGGATAGCAGTACTTTTGAGATTATAGAAATTTATATTATTATTTTTTAATGTAGATAGAGACGCACCACTTGCTGCCACCTCTAAAGCAATTTCGCTAATGTGATTTTGTATCATTTGAAATTTAGATAATGTACGTCCAAATTGTTTTCTTTGAGAGCAATATTCAATACAAAGTTTTAAAATTTTTTCCATAGCACCAAATGATTGAATTGATCTTACATTTATTAAAAGATTTTGTACGTCCATTTGTTCAGGTTTTTCCATCATAGAAATGATTTCTAACTCTGAAGCATCAAGATCAAACTTTGGCTCTGATAAAAAATTTTTTTGCAATTTTAATTTTCCACCTTTTTTGAACAAAATGATATATTTTTGATTTTTAATTTCAGTTTCTACTAAAATTTTCTCAGCTAAATTTAAATAAGGTATTGATTTAAAAATTCCAGATATTTTATCTTTCTTTATTAGAATATTTTCAGTTTTGTTAGTCAGCGTTATAAAATCGTTTTCAGCTTTTATATTTAATTCTGATAATAAAAAATTACTAATTATTGTTTCAATGAAAGGTATAGGTGTTCCATATTGTGCAGACAACTGTACTATAGGAATAATATCAGTCAGAGTCATGCCTGCACCACCTAAGTCTTCTTTTACAAGTAACTTTGTTAACTCACTCGATATTATTTCATTTTTTAAAGTTTTAAATTGAGTTGAATTTGGTTCTAGATTTAATCTTAGATGATGATCTACATTTTTAAGTAATATTTTATCACAAATATCTAAGATTATTTTAACTTCGTCTTTCATCTTAAACCAAGTTGTTTTGAGATTATACCTCGCATGATCTCAGATGTGCCCCCCCTTAATGAATTCGCTGGTATTCTAAGAGTAGCATCTTGAAATAAACTTTTTAGACTAGATGACCATTCTTCAAAAGGAATCAAGTTTGACATTTCTCTAATCGTTTCAATTAATTTTTTTTCAAAAACGTTACCCGCTTCTTTAACAAAAGCTGCTTGAACATCTGGTGATTTTTTTTCTTGTATCATCCAAGCAATTGAAAAACTCATCATTCTTAATGTTTGTAATTCTGATATGATTTTACCTAATGATGTAATACCCATTTCAGACATTTTATATCTGAATTCACTAATAAAGTTATCTAATAAAATATAATGAGATAAAAATCTCTCTGGCCCAGATCTTTCAAGAGCAAGTTCTCCAACAACTTGTTGCCAACCCATACCTTCTTCACCCAAAAGGGCATCTTTATTTAATTTAACATTATTAAAAACTGTTTCAT
Organism: uncultured SAR116 cluster alpha proteobacterium; assembly: GCA_902550555.1. GTDB lineage: Bacteria > Pseudomonadota > Alphaproteobacteria > Puniceispirillales > Marisalimonadaceae > TMED54. The sequence goes on from CACCZR010000019.1 coordinate 9,855, forward strand.
TAAAGTGCTTTTGGTGTGTCATATCTTCAATTGGATTAATTTCTACACCTGGTAATTTTAAATTTACTAAGAATTGAGATAGACCAGAATGTCTGTTTTTCTCATCAAGTTTTTCTGTTCGAGCTAAAACAATCATGTAATGTGACAAATGGGCTCCTGTTGACCATATTTTTCTGCCTGTTAACTCCCAACCATCGGCAGTTTTTTTTGCAAAAGTTTTTACTGAAGCAAGGTCAGAACCTGAATCAGGTTCACTCATCCCAATGGCAAAAAAACATTCACCAGATGAAATTTTAGGAATGATTTCTTTCTTTTGTTCTTCTGTTCCGTATCTAATAATTTGTGACCCACTTTGTCTATCTGCAATCCAATGAGCAGCAACAGGTGCTCCAGCAACTAAAAGTTCTTCAGTAATAACGTATCTTTCCAACATTGTTTTTTCACGACCGCCATATTTTTTAGGGAATGACATTCCAAGCCATCCTTTTTCACCAAGTTTTTTACTAAACTCTGGGTTTGCAGAATACATCCAGGCATCAGCTTGAGGTTTAATATTATTAGAATTAAATGTTGTTTTTAAAAAACTTTTTACATCATTTCTTAGGTTTTTAAGATTTTCATCTTCTTCAATATGTGGAAAATTAAAATAAGTCATAATAATAATATAAATAATTTATTGAATATGACTAGGGTAAATTTGTGGGTTAATTGATTTTAAAGTTTAAATCACATAAACTATATCGATGGTTAAATTCACAAAAGAACATAAATCAAGGTTAGAAAAATTAGCAACTCCAACATTGGCAAATGTGTTGGATGATATTGGATTTGAAGGAATAATGTATAATTTACAACCTGCAGGTTTTGGAATGAGGGTTGTAGGTGAGGCACTCACAGTTCAAGAAACAACTGGACCTTTTGGTTCATTTAAAACTGAAGATTTTAAAGTGGGTCACATGATCGAAAAAGCAAACCCAGGAGATGTTATTGTTGTAGCAAATAATGGTGCACCAGTTTCTACTTGGGGAGGTATGGCTTCTTATTCAGCAAAATTAAAGGGTATTGGTGGATTGGTTGTTGATGGAGGGATAAGAGATAGGGAAGAAATAATTGAGTTTAACTTTCCTGCCTTTTCAAAGCATATGGTACCAACCCCAGGAAAAACTAGGATAAAAGTTTTATCGATTGGGGAGCCAATTATTTGTTGTGGAGTGAAGGTGAGAACAGGTGATATAATTGTAGCTGATGGAACAGGTGTTCTTTGTATTCCTCTAGAAGAATTAGAAAATGTAATTTCAAATGCTGAAAAATTTAGTGCTGATGATAATCAAGCAATGTTAGAAATGGAGAAAGGTTTAACATTTATAGAAGCGCTTTCAAAATTCAAAAAAATATAATTTTATAGTTTTTTTAAAGCTCTAGAAAAAAAATCTTTTTGCCCAAAGTTCCCTGATTTTAAAGTGATTTTAATATTCTTTTCTGGCTCCCACATAACAGGCACACCTGCTGAAATTTCTTCACCAATTTGAAGTTCTTTAATCATTAATGCTTTAACAATAGCGCCTGATGTTTCTCCTCCAGCACATACAATTTTATTAAAATTATATTTATAAATATTTTTAATAATTTTTTGAAAAAGGGTTTCTATTTTAGATGAAATCTTTGAACCAAACTTTTTCTTATAAAGAGATACTTTTTTAGGAAGAGCTGTTGAATAAATCAGTGGTCTTTTTTTACTATGTCTCAATATCCATTCAATAATCTCATTGTGATAATTTTCGTTTTTAATTAATTCCTCTGGTGAAATAAACAAAGAAGGATTACTTTTTTTATATAATTCTACTTGTTCATTAGTTGCCAAAGAACAAGAACCTGAAAGAATGATTGTGTTTCCTTTAACATTAGGTAACTTAAAGTTGTTTTTTTTAAGCATACCTTTTTTCTTGAAAACTTTTGGAAGACCTAGTGCTATACCTGAGCCACCTGTTAGAAATTTTAAATTATCTGTACCACTACAAATTAAATCAAAATCTTGATTATCAAGAGTATCAGTAATGGCGTATTTCACATTACTTTTTTTTAATTCAGTTATTCTTTTTTTTATTGATTTAGCACCTTCTTTGATTGTAACAGAATTTATTAAATCTACTTTTCCTTTTGTTTGATAGTTTAACCATCTAACAAGGTTATGATCGGTCATGGGTGTAAGTGGATGGTTTTCCATTCCTGATTCATTGAGTGGTACACTATTAACAAACATGTGGCCTTGATATAATGTTCTTCCTGCGTCTGGAAACGATGGACAAGCAATAGTAAAGTCAACATTTAAGTTTTTCATAATTGCATCAATGACAGGCCCTATATTACCTTTTTTTGTGGAGTCAAAAGTAGAGCAGTATTTAAAAATTATTTTTTTACACTTTTTAGATTTCAACCATTCTAAAGCTTTAACACTTTCTGAAATTGCTTTTTTTATTGGAATTGTCCTTGTCTTAAGAGCGATTACAACAGCATTATACTTATTTAATTTCATTTTATTGTCAGGCACTCCTGAATACATGCCAACTGACATTCCCGCTTTTTTTAAATTATTTGCTATATCTGATGAGCCGGTAAAATCATCACCTATTACCCCAAGAAGCATCTTAACCTCACTAGTTTTGTTTAATTAATTGATTAACTATTTTCTTTGTCACCCAATTTTTTACGTCTTTATCAAAGCTTAAATAGTGATCGCTTTTGAGATGATAATCAAAAGCATCTTTATCTTGATAAATTTCATAAAGAAAGACTTTGTTTATATTTTTTTCATCAAAACATACATCGAATGTAAAGCACTTTTCTTCATTGTTTAATGAATCTTTTGCTTGTTGCAAAACTCTATTTCTGAATTCATTTACAAATTCACTTTTAATTTCAAAGTCTACAGTTATAACAAACATATTAATCAAACCTTCCTTTTATTTAATTAAATCTAAAATTTGAGATGTTATTTCAGTAGTGGACATATCCCCTCCAAATTCGAATGGTCTTAACAAATTTTTATTAAATCCTTCTTCTATAGCATTTTCTATTATTAATGCAGCTTCATTTGCTTGTGGGCAATTTTTTTTATCAGCAAGATATTCTAACATCATTGATCCACTTAAAATTGTTGCAAGTGGATTTGCTTTATTTTTACCCATAATATCTGGTGCACTTCCATGGGCAGGTTGAAATAGACCATGATTATCCCCAATTTCTCCGCAAGATGCCATGCCCATACCACCAACTAAGCCTCCACCCAAGTCTGAAAGTATATCGCCAAATATATTTTCCATTACCATAACATCATATTCCCATGGTTGTCGGATCAGATTAAGAGCCATTGCATCTACATAACAAGTGTCAGCCTCTATGTTTGGAAAATCATCTTTAATTTCATTAAATATTTTTCTAAATAATGCTTGAGATTTAAAGACGTTAGCCTTATCAACGCATGTTACTTTTCCTATTTTTCCTTTTTGTTTTCTTTTTTCAGCTAGCTTAAATGCAAAATTATGGAGTCTCGTTGTTGTATTTCTTGTTATTCTCATGATGTCTTCGACTTCATCATTATTTGCAATTTTATTTCTATTATGAACAGCAGCAGTATAAAATAAACCTTCAGTACATTCTCTTAGTACTACAAAGTCAATTTTTTCAGCATTTTTGTCGCTTAATCGTTGAGGTGTATTCCTATATGCTTTTACAGGTCTAACTCCTGCATAGAGATGAAATTTTTCTCTAAATCTTAAATGTGGTGCTATTTCCGTTCCATCTTTTTTTCTTACAGTTGGTAATCCAATTGCACCTAAAAAAATTGCATCTGCTTCAGATGCTTTTTTTTCTCCATCAGGCTCTACATCCATGCCAGTCTTTTGATAATAGCTAGCTCCAGCTTCGATATAATTCCATTCATAATTTAAGCCACTAACTGCATTAGATGCTTTTTCAATTATTTCTATCGCAGAATTAATAACATCAGGTCCTATACCATCACCTTGAAATGTTGCAATATTAAAAGTTACGCTCATTATTTTAACCTATTTTATAAATTAAATTTTACATTATATAATATAATAATTATATCGAGTAATTTGATTTCTTATTATGTTCAAATTTAAATTTAATAAAACACATTTTTCCAAATTGTCTGACAAACATGTGCTTGCTTTAGCAATTTATGCTGAAGAAGAGGATTCTAAGATTTATTTTTATTTTGCTAATACTTTTAAAAAAGAATTTCCTGAAACAGCTAAGTTATTTGATGAAATGGGAAAGGAAGAGAACGAGCATCGAAAACTATTAATTGATTTATATAAAAAAAAATTTGGAAGTAGTATTCCAATAGTAAAAAGAGAGCACGTATCTGGATTTTATAAAAGAAAACCAATCTGGTTAATAGAAAATTTAAAACTAGATACTGCTAGAGATGAAATTAGAAAAATGGAAAATGATGCTTCAAAATTTTATTTTGATGCTGCTCAAAGAACGTCAGATCCAAGTATAAGGAAATTGCTTGGCGATTTGGCAGTTATTGAATCTAAGCATGAAGGTAAAGCTATACAGAGAGCAAAAAAATTAGACTCTAATAAATCTGCTATCAATGAACTAGAAAAAGATAAAAAACAATTTATATTAACATGGGTTCAGCCTGGTCTTGCCGGTTTAATGGATGGCTCAGTTTCAACTTTAGCTCCGATATTTGCAACTGCTTTTGCAACCATGAATTCTCATACAACACTGCTTGTTGGTCTTGCAGCTTCAGTAGGAGCTGGCATATCTATGGGCTTCACTGAAGCTGTTCATGATGATGGAGTCATATCAGGTAGGGGCTCACCTTTAAAAAGGGGGCTTGCTTCAGGAATAATGACAACTTTAGGTGGGTTAGGTCATGCTTTACCATATTTGATAAATGATTTTTACACTGCGACAGTTATAGCAATTTTTATTGTATTTTTTGAACTATGGTTAATAGCATGGATACAAAACAAGTATATGAAAATAAGTTTTTCTAAAGCAATTTTTCAAGTTGTTTTTGGAGGGGGATTAGTGCTTTCTACAGGAATTTTGATAGGCGCCTTTTAATTTATTTGACAAAATGATATTAATAATGATAATGATTCTTATAACGATAACTATTATCAAGGAAAACAGATGTTTAAATTATTTATAATAATCAATTCACTTTTTATGTTGTTAGGTTCATCATTTGCCATTGCAAATGAACTTAATATTTATTCATATAGGAAACCATTTTTATTAAAACCATTTCTTGATGAATATTCCAAAAAAACTAATATCAAATTTAATGTTCTACATTTAAAAAAAGGAATGGCTCAAAGATTACTTTCTGAGGGAAAAAACACAAAAGCAGATATAATATTAACAGTAGATATATCTAGAATAACAGAATTAAAAGATTATGATCTGTTAAAATCTATCAATTCAAAAGTGATAAATAATAATGTTCCAGATCATTTAGTTGATAGTGATAATAAATGGGTAGCTTTATCAACTAGAGCAAGGATAATAGGTGTATCAAAAAGCAGAGTTAATAAAAGTGAAATTAAAAGAATTGAAGATTTAGCTAATCCTCAATTTAAAAATAAAATATGCACAAGAAAAGGGAGCCATCCATATAATAGAGCTTTGCTATCCTCTATCATAAGTCACAATGGATATGAAAAAGCTTTAACATGGGCTAAGGGTTTAGTAAATAATTTTGCTAGAAAGCCACAAGGTAACGATAGAGCTCAGGCAAAAGCAATTTTTTCTGGAGAATGTGACATTGTTTTAATGAATACATACTATTTTGGATTGATGAAATTTAATACAAAAAACCCTGAACAACAAAAATGGGCAGATGCAACTGATATCATATTTTTTAATCAGAATGATAGGGGGCAGCATATTAATGTTTCAGCAGGTGCAATATCAAAGCATTCTAAAAATTCAAAAGAAAGTTTAAAGTTTTTAGAATGGTTAACAAGTGAAAAGGCACAAAAAATATATTCTGAAATAAACTATGAATATCCTGTAAATAAAAATATTAAACCATCAGGTAAAATTACAATGTGGGGCTCTTTCAAATCAGATGAAATTAATATTACTACTATTTCTAAAAATGTACCAAAAGCACAAGAAATTATAGATAAAGTAGGTTGGTAATTTAAAAAAAAATGGTTATCATATTATTATGATAACCATTTATAGTATATTTATATGAGCGAAAATATAATTATTCTGACAGGTGGTAGCAGAGGCATAGGTCATGCTACCTCAAAAAAGTTTTGGGAAGAAGGATGGAGAGTTATCACCTGCTCAAGATCTGAAGTTGCCCCTCAATGTCCATGGGAAAAAAACAAAACAGATCATTTTCAAATAGATTTAGAAGATTTAGATGATTTACGAAAAAAAGTTAAAGACTTACAAGCCTTACTAAAAGGCAAACCTGTTAAAGCATTAATAAATAATGCGGCTATTTCCCCTAAAAATGAAAAAAACAATAGACTTAATTTTGACGAAACTGATGTAAATTTGTGGCAAAAAGTATTTAATGTAAATTTCTTTTCACCTATAATTTTATCTAAGAGTTTAATTCCTAATCTTCAATCAGCAAATGGAGTAATAATAAATATTACGTCGATTGCAAGTGATATGGTGCATGAATTTGCAGGGCCAGCCTATGCCACCTCAAAAGCAGCACTTAAATCATTGACTAGAGAAATGGCATCTGATTTAAGCCAATATAATATCAGAGTAAATGCTATTGCTCCTGGGGAAATTGAAACTAGTATGATCACAAAAAATTCTCAACATTTGATCAAACAAATTCCAATGGGTAGATTTGGAAAGCCCGAAGAAGTAGCTTCTGTAATATTCTCAATGTGTTCAGAATCTTTTTCATACGTTAACGGAACAGAAATCCAAATAAATGGTGGACAGACTGTTTAATATTAAAGGAAATCTTAAATACATAGGTATAGGAGCATTTTTATTTTTTTTAATTAAAGGAATAATCTGGCTAATAATTGGTGGATCTTTTTTAACCTATTTTTTAAATTAATAAAAACTGTTTTATTTTTTTATTTTTTTTCCAAATAATTCAAGTCTATGGTCAACTAATTCATAACCCATATTTAATGCAACTTGACGCTTCATTTCTTCTAATTCTTCATTTTGAAATTCTATAATTTCACCAGTTTCAACATCAATGAGATGTTCATGATGTTCACCAGCTTCCTCATATCGCGCTCTTCCATCGCCTATATCAAGTTTTTCAATTATACCAGCTTCTTCAAATAATTTAATTGTTCTGTAAACAGTGGCAATTGAGATGGATCTGTCTTTTTCAACAGCTCTTCTGTAAAGTTCTTCTACATCTGGATGATCTTCAGAAGCTTCAATGACTTCAAGAATAACTTTTCTAGGTAAAGTCATTCTTAGTCCAACTTTTAAGCACTTATCATACAATTCAGCCATGTCTTTTTATACAATAGAATTAATCAAAATTAAATAAATTATAATAACAAATTATTTTTTAATAAAAGTTTTATAAATTATAAAAACGGGTAATAAACTAGCAATTATAATTATTAGGGATGGTAAAGCAGCTTTTTCAAGCATTTCATCACTAGCATATTGATAAATATGAGTTGTAAGGGTTTCGAAGTTAAAAGGCCTTAGCAACAAGGTAATTGGTAATTCTTTGATAATGTCAATAAATGTAAGTATAAAGCCGATTAAAATAGATGATTTAAGCAAAGGTAATAAAATTTTCTTTGTTCCATGAACAAATGATTGGCCAAGCGTAAGATTAGCTTCAATTAAATTTTTAGGAATTCTGGACAACCCAGTATTTATAGAGCCAAGACCAATAGAATTAAATCTTACAGTAAGAGCTAAAATTAAACCAAAAAAACCACCAATAAATGAAAAGTTTAAATTAAATTCAAAAAAATCAAGAAAACTATTAATTTGAAACTGTAAATTTCCTAAAAAGAAAAGAGTTCCAAGAGCTATAACAACCCCTGGAAAAGCATATCCAGAACCTAGAATGGGTAGTAGAACATTAGATACTCTGGAGTTGTCATACAATTTGTATAAACAAAAATATAATGAAGATATGACAATACTTGCTCCACCTAAAAAACCAATTAGAAAAGAGTTTTTTGTTATTATAAGAGAGTATAATAATTCATCAAAATCAAAATTGGATAGAGTTAAATTTAACAAAATTAAAACAGGTATAATAAAACCAATAATAATGGGAATTAAACAAAGAAATAAAATTAAAAGTTTTTGAGAACGAGATATTTTTTTAGAAAATTCATATTCATTACTAATAACATTACTATCAAATCTTTTATTTCTTCTATTTATTAACTCAATAGAGAGAATAATTATTACAAATGAAAAAATTATTAATGAAATTTGTGAGGCGGCTTCCAAATTGTTCATACCTAACCAGAGATTAAACATTGCTAATGTCAGTGTTTCAACAGCAAAGTAATCGACAGTTCCAAAGTCAGATATGGTTTCCATTATGACTAATGCTGATCCAGCAATAATTGCAGGCCTTGATAAAGGTAAAATGACATTATAAAAAGGATTTTTCTGATTTAATATAGAAGTTTCTATTAGATTTTTTGGGGTAGTATTAAAAGCAAATTTTACCAGGAGATAAACATAAGGATACAAAGAAAAAGACAATATAAAAATTGCTCCTCCTAGAGATCTAATAGATGGAAAATAATATTCACTTGGATTAGAAAATCCAAATAATGATCTTATAAAAGTTTGAAAAGCACCACTGTATTCAAGAAAATCTGTATAAGCATAGGCCACAATATATCCTGGGATTGCTAACGGTAAAATTAAAAGCCACTCAATATATTTTTTGAAATAAAAATTATATTGTGTAGTCAACCAAGCTGATGACACCCCCAAAAATGTTGACAAAAAGCCAACTCCAAACACTAGTATTATAGTATTATAAATGTATAAAAATAACTTAGTATTTTTAAGGTGAATCCAAACATCTAAAGTATTTGCAAATGAATTAGTTATTAGAAATATTATTGGACATAAAATAAATATAGAAAATAATATATTAATAAATAACCATTTATTTATTAATAAATTGTTCGAATTTAGATAGTATTTATTTTGCAATATTCATCTCATATATCTTAGAATTTGTTATATGTATATATTGAAAAGTTATTAATTGGTAGTAATTTTAATCAAGATAATTATGATCAAATAATGGATTTAAATCAAACATTTGTTAGTCATTTATCATGCTCTTTAACTGGAGAAAAATATGATGCAAGTGAGATACATAATCTTTCTAAAGTAGGTAAACCACTTTTAGTAAATTATCATTTAGACCAAATTAAAGCGAGAATTACCAAACAAGAAATTAGTCAAATAAATTTAAATGGATTATGGAAATATAGTTTTTTACTACCTGTTAAAAAAGAAAATAGAGTATCACTAAATGAAGTTTTAACTCCTTTGGTAACCCTGGATAATGTAAAAAAGAAGATTGATTACAGCGGTGATATTATTGTCAAAGATGAGAGTTATTTGCCAACAGCCTCCTTTAAGGCTAGAGGACTTTGTTTAGCAGTTTCTATGGCTAAACAGCTTGGCATTAAACATATGGCCATACCTACAAATGGAAATGCTGGCGCAGCATTAGCTGCATATTGCGCAAGAGCAAATATTAAATGTACTGTATTTTGTCCTGAGGATACTCCTGAAATAAATGTTAGAGAAATTAATGCGCTTGGAGCTGATGCTTATCTAGTTAATGGTTTTATTAATGAGTGTGGAAAAATAGTTTTTGAAGGAAAGGAAGAAACTGGGTGGTTTGATGTATCAACTTTAAAAGAGCCCTATAGAATAGAAGGAAAAAAAACTATGGGACTTGAGCTCGCAGAACAATTTAACTGGGAGTTGCCTGATGTAATTTTTTATCCAACTGGCGGAGGAACTGGTTTAATAGGTATGTGGAAAGCATTTAATGAATTAGAGGAACTTGGATGGATCTCAAAAAAACCAAGAATGGTTGCCGTTCAATCAGATGGATGTGCACCAATTTTTAAAGCATGGAAAGAAAATAAAGAATTTGCAGATCTTTGGGAAAATCCAAAAACGGTAGCTTCCGGAATAAGAGTTCCAATAGCAGTAGGAGATTTTTTAATTATTAGAGCTATAAATGAAAGTAATGGATTTTCAATCGTAGTGTCTGATGAAGACATTTTAAATGACCGAGATTTTATATCTAAACAAGATGGACTTTTGATGTGTCCTGAAGGAGCTGCTACGTTCTCGGCTTTTAAAAAAGCAATTAAACAAGGACTAGTCTCTAATAATGAAAAAGTTGTTTTGTTTAATTGTGCGTCTGGTCTTAAATATCCATTATCAGATGTAAAATCTTACATCGACAAAAATGTAAAAGTTGATTATTCAAAATTTTAAAATTTTATTTTTTTTGTAAAGAAGCTTCGTCCTGCTTTTGATTTTCAAGTGCGAACTCTTGTCCATTTGTAAAATCCAAAACATTTTGAATCCAAGACATATCAAATCCGTCTAAACAACCAACATTAACTCCAAACGCATTAGGATTTGTTCTTCTTTTATTATGAGTATTTATACCACAAATTTTACAGAAAAAATGCTTAGCAATTTTTGTGTTCCATTGATAAATACTCAAATAATCTTCTCCACTTTCTAAATGAAATTCATCTTTATTCACAGTTGTCATTACATAACCTTTTCTACGACAATGAGAGCAGTTACATCTTCTAAGTTCTTTTAATTCACAATTAATAGAAAACTTTACTTTTCCACAATGACATTGACCTTTAATCATAAAGATTTCCTCAACTAATATGAATAACCAAACTCATTATTTAAGGTATTAGCAAGTTCTGATACTTTATCATTATTAATAGATTTCAACGGTGGTCTAACATTTAACCACTCATTAATTTTTGTTTTTTTAGCAATGAGACCTTTTTGTGCAGGTATAGGAGCATAATCTTGAAACAACAACCTTACTTTTGTAACCTTTTTATGTAAATCTTCAGCTTTTTCCCATTCATTATTATGACAAAAATTTATAACTTTTGATATATCACCCCCGTTTAAATTTGCAGTAGCTGATATACATCCTGGAGCTCCAAGCTTTATTGCTTCAATTACTGGTAACTCTGCACCTGGATAAACAACAAGATTATCTATCCCTAATAGAGATTTTGTATTTTCCCAATTACCTGAACTGTCTTTAATTCCAACAACAATATCAGGATAAGAATTTTTAAGTTTTGATACTAAATCAATTGAAAGTCCAACCCCAGAAACTTGAGGTATATGATATAAATAAATCTTAAGCTTGCTGTGATTAATTTCTTCAATTAATTTTTCAAAATAATCAAATAGACCTTCATCACTCATACCTTTGAAATAAAAAGGTGGTAATGTCATAACACCATGGCAACCTAGATCTAGTGCATGTTTACTAATCATCACAGTATCTGGAAAATTACATAAACCTGTACCAGGAATAAGTTGATCAGCTTTAATACCACTATTTAATAACCCTTCTAGTGCATTCATCCTTTCTTTATTACTCAAAGATAAAGCCTCACCAGTTGTACCAAAAGGAGCTAATCCAGAGCATCCGTTTTCAAGTAAATCATGAGCAAGATCATTATACATGTTTTGATTGAATTTTAAGTCATTATCAAATGGTGATAGAATGGGTGCAATTAATCCTTTTATCAAAAATACCTCCTAGATTTTATTTCCTTTGTTTTACCATTAATTTAAATTTTGGATACAAAAATTTTTGCGCAAATCCTAAAATTATAACTACAACTGACAATCTAAATAAATGGTGTGTAATTACAAATGCTGGCTCAATATTTAATAGAAAAGCTAGTAGCCCCATTTCATTTACACCACCGGGTGCAAAAGCTAGAAAAATTGCTGCTGGTGTTATATCTGAAATTAATTTTACAATTAAAATGAAAGGCAACATTGATATAATTAATGTTATTACAACTGAAATTGAATGACCTATATACTTTCCAGCTATTTTCCAACTCAATCCATTAAAGTTACTACCAAAGAAACTTCCAGATACAAGTTGTGCAAAAATTACAACCGTTATAGACATTTCAATTTTGTAAAGTTCGAATATACTTATAATTGCGCTTAATAATAAAGGTCCAAATAATCGAGGCCCAGGTAATTTAATTATTCTTCCTAAAAAAACACCTAAATAGACAATAATGAATAAAATAATTAAATTTAAAAGATCTATATCCATAACTGGCCAAATAGCTTCTCTTTCAAATGACCCTGGGAATGATATCAAAATTAGTGATGGAATAGTAAATACTGTTAAGAAAATTCTAATCATGTGTATTATTCCAACTTGTTTGGAATCTGCGCCACATTCTTCAGCACCTAAAACCATTTCAAGAAGTCCACCTGGTGAGGCAATAAAAAAAGATTCTGGTTTTTCAATCTTTCTGATTTTATGAAGAACTAAAAAAGTTAAATAAAATGCAAAAGGGATATAAAGAGCTAATAATAACAATGTTAGAAACCATGTTTCTACATTGTCTAAAATTGATGAATCAAAAGATCCTCCTAACCAAACTCCAAGTATGCCTATAAAAGGATTTCTAAATTTAGGTGGTATTAAAACATCTACTTTAAATAAAGCAAAAATTGCGACTAAAAAAGCAGGTCCTAACACCCATGGAAGAGGTAATAGTAAATAATTAAATATACCTCCACCAATTAGGCCAATTAAAAGTGTAATTAAAATATATTTTATTGATGTTAATATTTTATTTCTCTAAATTATTACGGAAAGTTACCAAGTAGCATAAATTAAAATAATTAAAATAGAAAGAATTCGTTAGATGGAAAAACAAGTTAGAGTAAATGTAAAAGATGCTGAAATTTTAATATCTGAAATTTTTCAAAAAAAGGATTGTATTAAACAAGAGGCAAATCTCATTTCTAAAAGATTATGTCTTTCAAACCTTAAAGGCCATGATAGTCACGGTATTGTAAGAGTCCCTCGTTATTGTGATTGGGTTGATGAAGGCAAAGTTTTTCCAAATAAAGAACATTCATTAATTTTAGACTCTGGTGCACTTGCTTTGATAGATGCTAATCAGGGATTTGGACAAATAATGGGTGAAAAGTCTGTTCATGAGGGTACTAAAAGAGCAAAAAAATATGGAGTTTCTCTTGTTGGTTTAAAAAACTCAGGGCACCTTGGTAGAATTGGTGATTGGTCAGAACTCGCTGCTGATGAAAATTGTGTTTCACTTCATTTTGTCAACGTAAGGGGAAGTTTACTAGTAGCTCCTTTTGGTGGATCTGATAGAAGAGGAAGTACATCTCCATTATCAATTGGTGTTCCTGTTAAAGGAAAAGAACATGTGATTTTAGACATGGCCACATCAACTGTTGCGGAAGGAAAAGCCTTAGTTGCCCAAAAAGGTGGTAAAAAATTACCTATGGGTGCTTTAATAGACAACTTAGGAAATCTTACAAATAATACTGAAGCTTTATATGGTAAAATTGGGCCTGAGGATGTTCCTAATCCAGAGGATGGAGACGGTGCAATAACTGCATTTGGAATGCATAAGGGATCAGGAATTAATTTTATGATGGAAATATTGGGTGGCGCACTTACAAGTAATGATACATGTGCAATAGATCATAAAAATATTAGACCTTTTGCAAACGGTATGCTTTCTATTTACATAGACGTTGAAAAGTTTGTTGATGTAGATTACTTCTCAAAAGAAGTTCAAGCTTACTCTAATTTCGTAAGATCGTCACCTCCGGCAGAAGGTGTTGAAAAAGTTATGATACCTGGTGACAATGAAAAAAATATATATAATGACAGAATTCAAAACGGAATTCCTATTGCAGAAGAAGCATGGAATTTAATTACTTTAAGAGCAAAAAGTTTAGGTGTTGATAATCTAAATAGATTTCAAAAAGCTGTTTATTAAACATTAAATATCATTGATCTAATTGATTAAAATTTAATCAAATATATAATAAAAACATAAATAAAAATATAGCTGTATAAAAAATGCTCTATTTTTATTCATAACACTGTAAATTAACCTAATTATTTTGGTGTTTAAATGTTTGAATTAAGATTTTTTGAAATATATCGTTCGGAAGAATTCGTTAATCTTCTAATTGAAGGCATTTTGGTCAGCACAGGACTTACTATATCAGCTGGTATTTTTGGTTTTATTATTGCTTTTATTCTTGCAGCAGCAATCTATTGGAAAATATTCGCATTAAGCTTCATATCTACATGTTATGTAGACTTCATTAGAAACACACCATTAATAGTTCAATTATTTTTTATAACTTTTGGCTTACCTGCGCTTATTGGTTATGTGTGGCCATTTTGGTGTCATGCAATGTTAGCTTTAACCATAAATTTCTCAGGTTATTTCGCAGAAATTTTGAGGAGTGGATATGAATCTATTCCAAGGGGACAATTAGAAGCAGCATCAGCTTTGAATTTAAATAAAAAAATAATTTTTAAAAAAATAATATTACCACAGACGATAATTAAAATGTTTCCATCATTATCAAGTCAATTTATTTTTATTTTTCTAACTACAGGCGTCATTTCAGAAATCGGTGTTACAGAACTTACTCACGCTGGACTATTTATTGATAGTAGGACATTCAGATCATTCGAAATCTTTATTGTTCTTACAATTTTGTATATACTTCTATCGCTTATTTATAAATCAACTTTAGAACTATTTTTTAAAAATACACTTGGAAAAAGAGGTTCATAATGGAAGATTTGTTTATAAGTCTATTTGGAAAGCCTGAAGGAATTATATTAAGCCAATTAATAGCGGCTTGTAGATTTACTATATATCTTTCGTTGATTGCGTTCATTGGTGGAGGAATTTTGGGTGGTTTAATTACTTTACTTAGAATAATACCAAGTAAATTTTTGAATAACATAAGTTTTGCATATGTTTGGTTGTTTCAATCCGTTCCACTTTTAATGCTTTTATTTTTATTGGGTTTAGGTGTTCCTAGATTAATAGGTTACGATATTGATCCTTGGATAGCTGCGACACTATCTTTAGTTGTCTTTACATCTGCTTATCTTTCAGAAGTCTGGAGAGGTTCCATTATC
>CACCZR010000020.1 GCA_902550555.1 uncultured SAR116 cluster alpha proteobacterium
TAATTTTAATTACTAAAGTTATAGAAAAAACTTAAACTGATTAAATAAATTATATATAATTTAGATATGAATTCTGTGAAATCTTTATTTTTTATTTTTTTATTCTGTATTTTATCAAATCAGGCCTTCGCTCTCAAATGGAAACTAATTTGTGATATCAATGATTATCGTGCAGCAAAAACAAATTTTAATGTAAGAAATTTCTTCCCTGAAAGACAAGAGTATATCTTTGACAATAATAAACTTACTGTAACTCAAAGAATATTTAACAATACAATTACTAATAAAATTTACTCTGGTGAATATAGAAATGAATTTATTAACAACAATGCACCACAAAAGGGAATTCATTGGGATACAAAAGTAATTAAAAATAATGAAGAACTTATTTATACTCATTTCTTTTTTGGTAAAACAGGTCAATTCCAAATTGGCGTAAAATCTTCCAAGAGAATTATTGGTCCCATATTTGGAAAATGTGGCACTCAAAAAATTAGTGAAATACAAGAAAACATTCAAAGCTGTAAGGGAACAAATATAAATAAATGGACTAATTGTTATAGTGAATACAAAGCCAATTTAGGAATTTACAAAGGAACTTTTTTAAACGGAATGGCTCATGGAAAAGGTATTTTTGAATATTTTGATGGGGGTGTTTATGAAGGTGATTTTGTTGAAAATAAAATGCATGGCAATGGCAAAATGATTTACCCAAATGGAACCACCTACACTGGCGGTTTCATTAATGACAAGTTTGGTGGTAAGGGAAAAATGCTTCTTGCAAATAAGAATACATATGAAGGCGAGTTTTTAGATGGTTATTTTGATGGGTTTGGAACATACAATTGGGTTTCAGGTAACAAGTATGTTGGTAACTTTAAAAGAGGTGCCAGAACAGGTGATGGAAAAATCTTTTTTAAAAATGGTGCTAAATATTTTGGTTCTTTCAAAAATAATAAATTTGATGGTTATGGCACATATACGTGGCCTGATGGCACTATTTACAAAGGTGAACATAAAAATGGGAGAGGAAATGGGTTTGGAACTTATGAATGGAGTTTAAATTCAAAGTTTCCTGGAGATAAATACATAGGAAATCTTAAAGATGATAAATTTCATGGTTTTGGTAAATATATTTATGGGAACGGGAAAATAGACGAGGGTATTTGGGAATCTGGCAAATTTATTAAAGAAACAAAAAACAATTCTGTTAATGTTGCTAATCAATCAAAAACAGATGAAAAAAATAAAGATACTTTTGCAAATGAAGTTGGTTCAGGTTTTTATGTAAGTAAATTCGGACATATAGTAACAAACCAGCATGTTGTTAATCGGTGTAAGAAAATTACTGTGGGTAATAGTATAAATACGCAAATTCCTGTAGATTTAATTGCCTCGGATGTACGCAATGATTTAGCTATACTTCAAACCGTATCATTGGAAATGGCTTCTATTGAGACAAAATCGTTTATACAAAAATTAAGAATGGAAATAGGTCCAATAGTTTCAAGTGGTTTGTTACGCTATGAAGATGTATCAGGTGGTGAAGAAATATTTGTTGCAGGTTATCCTTTAGGAAATATGGTGAGTGACCAAATGAAACTTACTGATGGAATAGTAAGTGCAACGAAAGGGTTAGATAATGATACCAGTAAATTTGAGATTTCTTCAGTTGTAAGAAAAGGCAATAGTGGAGGTCCGATATATGACACTAACGGAAATATTATAGGTGTAGTTGTAGAAAGGTTTAATTTAAACAAAACTGATAATGTAAATTTTGCTATAAAAGCTTCAATAGTTAAACAGTTTCTTTCTGCTAATAACGTCTCAACAAAATGGTCTGAAAAAACTGGTTCTATAAGTACAAAGGATATCTATCAACTTGCATCTAAACAAACTGTCATGGTTGTGTGTCATCGTAATTAAAAAGCAAAATCTTCACAAGTATCAATCAATTTGTTAATCTATCCAAATGATATTTTTATCAAAAATCTTAATATTCATATCTGTTCTTCAGTTACTATTTACAGGGGGGTGTCAAAATCAAACATTGATTGATAATAAGTATGCATCAATCTACGAATACAATCCTAAATTAAAAAAGAATAATCATAATGATAATAAAAAAAATCTTGGAATACCTGACCCTTTAAAATTAATTGAAAAAAAATCATTATCTCAAGAAGGCATAAATAGAAGTAATAAAAATAAAATAGGCTTTAAACCTCAAACCTTATCTAATGAAACAAATTTTAAAGGAATGACTGACGTAACATTATGTAATTATGCGACAATTTCTTCTGGTTCAACGACAGATTGGGCTTATTTGAGTTATAAAAAATTTGTACTTGAAGCGAAACGTCGTGGATTAGGTTGTGGAGTAGGAGTAAAGAAAGAAAGCAATACTGTTAATGTCTCTAAACCTAAAAACACTAAACCATCTATATCATCTGCAGAATTTAAAAAAGAAAAAGCTAAAAGATTAGAAGAAGAACGTAAGAGAAAATCATTAGAACAAAAATTAGCTTCATTTGAACAAGAAAAACAAAAGCGTATTGAATTAGAAAAGAAATTGGCTGCTTTACAATCTGAAAAGAAAAATCAAATTAAGAAAGCTAAACAAAAAGAAATAGGCTCAGGATTTTACGTCAGTAAATTTAGACATATTGTAACCAACCAACATGTAGTTAATCAATGTAAGAAGATTACTGTAGGTGATAGTATGACTACACAGATACCTGCAGACTTGATTGCATCAGATAAACGTAACGATTTAGCTATCCTAAAAACTGTATCTATGGAGATGGCATCTTCAGATACGAAATCATTTATACGAAAATTGAAAATGGAAATTGGCCCTATAGTTTCAGGTGGATTGATGAGGTCTGATGATGTTGTTGGTGGAGAAGAAATATTTGTCGCAGGATTTCCATTAGCGAATCAAATTAGCGATAGTCTTAAACTATCTGATGGCATAGTTAGTTCAACTAAAGGTTATGAAAATGATGTTAGTAAATTTGAGATAACTTCAGTGGTAAGAAAAGGTAACAGTGGTGGACCTATATATGATAGTAAAGGAAACATAGTTGGTGTAGTAGTAGAACAAGTAAATGTTAGTAGGTCTGACAATGTTAACTTTGCGATAAAAGGCTCAACTGTTAAGCAGTTCTTATCAGCACATAATGTTCCAACGAAATGGTCTAATAGAAAAGATAACATAGACACTAAGGACATTTACAAAATAGCCTCCAAACAAACAGTTATGGTTGTGTGTCATCGTTAGCAAAATTGTAGACTAAATTGTAGACTGCAAAACTATTAATCTATAAAATATAATTAAATCAGATGATTAAAATGGAATAACGAGGAGGTTCTCTCCGCCATAACAAATATTAGTTCTAAGAAGGTTAATTTTGGCAAATTCTGGTATATATTGGGTAGATATTACATTTGATTGGTGTGTAAAGTTTTTGTATTTAGTTGCTGATCTCTTTGGCATTACTTATGAAGAAATTAATATTTGGTTATTTGTAATTATAGGTCCTTTATTTTTTCTAATATCTATTTGTTTAAATTATTATTTTTACAAAAAAACAAAAAAGCTAAAGAAAATAATTGAGTTGCAAAATAAAGAAATTACTGAAAGTAATGAAATGGAGGTTGAAGAAAAAAAACAAGACTATTTAAAAATTTTAATTATTATTTCACTAATTATCTTTATCTTTTATTTTTTAGAGGTAAATAAATAGTAGTTGTAATTATTTAAATAAATTAATTATTATGAAAGTTACTATTGGAAAAAAGAATCTTGAATTTCCAAATTTAAATATTATATCGCCAAGCAATTGTCCAATTCCTACCTTTTTTTATGTAAGGATATAATAAACCTATTATTATAATTTATTGTATAGTAGCTTCAAATCGAGTGTAAAATAATTAGTAAACAAATGTTCTATCTGACTGTAAAGACAAATTAAGGAGAGTTTTAGGAAAAACTTTAATTGAATTTGTTTCTTCTAAATCTTTTTCTGTAACACCTCTAATTTCACATGATATTGCAGATACATATATTGGTACGTTTGCATCCACTAAAATATCAAAATGTTCACTAAGTTTTCCAGTTCCCAAACCGACTAAACTATCTAAAACAGGTTTCCTTATCAAACTTACTGCGTCAGCATTTAAGAAAACTTGAACTTCGTGACCTTCTTCTACAGCTGTTCTTGCCAGCATAAATCCTAGAGAAGCTTTTGTGGGATTATTTGTCCCATTAGTAATATTAAATAATAGTTTTGCCATTAAATAATATTAAATACTTTTGTAATTATTAATTTTTATACAATTTTTTTCAATTATTACAGGACCTTTATATAAATCAATAAAGTCTTTACGCATGCTTTCAGCACGTATTTTACATTGTTTATGTGTATTTATAAATCCTATTTTATCTTTAAGAAGTACGCATTCCATATTAATTAGATTACACACAGAAATAATAGCTTGAAACATAATAACCTCTCTTTTTCAATATTTATAAAGTTAGATAAAAATGATGGAAATAATACTTTTACTGAATTATAAAAAAAATTAAAAATGGTTAAATAAAAACCATAATTTAATTTAGTTGCTTATTAAATACTCATCGAAGAGATATTTAAATGATATAAAATTTTACTTCATTAAGAGATCATTACTTCTTTTCCACAAAATTTTTGTTTTACTAATATGTTTCAATAAAAGTTTTTCTTTATCACTGTAAAGATATCCAGTTGTACCATTAATAAAATATCCACCATCCTCAGGAATATCTGTGAATAAATAATATTCATCTTTCAATTCATCTTTTGTGACTAGATGTGTTTTTTCTTCAGTTAAAATTTTATCCCACCATTCTTCTTTAGTTCTTTTGGTAATAAAAATATCTTTAATTGTATCATCAACATTTGTGAGTTGATGTCGGACTATATTTTTTACAGCTCGACGCTTTGTTTTGAGTTTTCTAGATTTTTCAAATTTATTTTTTTTAAAACTCTCAAGACATGATTTTGAAATGCCAGTAACTTTCCATGACCATGATTCACCAGCTAATAATGATTTAAAAACCAGTTTTTTTTTTTCAAAACTTAGTTCGCTATCATATAATTTTAAATATATATCAAATATTGCAGATGACTTATGATTATAGAATCGCATTTTACTTCACAAATGTTAAACATACAACAGATTGAGCAAAGTTAAAATTAAAAGATCAACTAATTTATAAATGATTAATGCTTAAAATTTAATCATTAATGATACTATGTAAATAATTTTGACAATAATAATAGCATTTATGAAAACTTTATATAACTTTACATCGGGGGAGATTTTATGAAATTTTTATTGTCATTCTGTCTATTATTCATTATTCCAAATAATGCACTTGCTGAAGTCAATTCTGGTGATACAGCATGGATACTAACATCCACAGCTCTAGTTTTATTAATGACATTGCCAGGTTTAGCTTTATTTTATACTGGTCTCGTTCAATCAAGGAATGCAGTTTCTGTATTGATGCACCATTTTGCTATAGCATGTTTAGCTTCTGTGTTATGGGTGGTGGTATGTTATTCTTTAGCATTTTCTGAAGGTAATGAATGGATAGGTGGTCTATCAAATATATTTCTAACTAATCTCCAATATGAGGATATCAATGGAACAATACCTGAAAGTACTTTTATTGGTTTCCAAATGACATTTGCAATAATTACCCCTGCTCTTATGATTGGAGCTTTTGTTGAAAGAATGAAATTTTTGGCCGTGATAATTTTTCTATCCTTGTGGATAATAATTGTGTACGCACCTGTAATACATTGGGTATGGGGAGGAGGAATTTTATCAAAATGGAATGTTTTAGATTTTGCAGGTGGTCTCGTCGTACATGCGACAGCTGGTGTTGGAGCCTTGGTAACTGCAGTAGTTATAGGTTCTAGAAGAAAATTTCCAACTTCTATTAATCCACCACATAGTCCCGTTTTAACAATGATAGGCGCGTCTATGCTTTGGGTTGGTTGGTTTGGGTTTAATGGAGGGTCTGCTTTATCAGCCGGTACAAATGCTGGAATGGCTATTTTAGTAACACATATTTCTGCTGCTATGGGAGCTATTGTTTGGATGGTAATCGAATGGTTTAGATTTGGTAAACCTTCACTAGTTGGTATTGTAACTGGAATGGTTGCCGGTTTAGCAACAGTTACTCCAGCTTCTGGCTTCATAGGGGTTCCTGGAGGTTTGATTTTAGGGCTGTCTGGTGGAATAATATGTTATTTTTCTGTCGATTTAATAAGATCTAAACTTAAAATTGATGATAGTTTAGACGTTTTTGCTGTGCATGGTGTTGGAGGGATTTTAGGTACACTAATGGTATCTTTTCTTGCATTAGAGACTTTTTCTGGCGCTGGTTTAGCTGACGACATGTCAGTAAACTCTCAATTTCTAGCTCAACTATTTGGGGTAGTTTTAACTGTCTTTTGGACATTAATTTTTACTTATGTCGCCCTAAAAATAACTTCTCTTTTCACTTCCTTAAGGGTTGAAGAACAAGAAGAGATCGAAGGCTTAGATTTGAGATCACACGGTGAAAGAGCATACTATAACGATTAAAATATTTTTATTGAAAATTATTTTTAAAATAGTTTAACATTACATATTGGTTAATTATGTACGCTATAAAAATTATACCTAATAAACGTAAAATGGATGATTGGTTTCTTTATAGAGATCCAAATGAGCTTGTGGTGCAATGCTGGAATGAAAAAGAAGATGCAGAAAATTTCATGAAAAGATTGAATTATGATTTTTGTGAAATTACAGAAGACATACCAGAAAGTGCCATAAGAAGGTATAATGAAAAAAGGAATACTATAAAAAAAGATTAATTATATATGGTTAGTGTTTTAAATTCAGCGCAAAAAAAAGAATTTGATCAAAAAGGTTTTATTTTAATAAAAAAATTTTTTGATGAAGAAGAAACAAGCTTACTTCAACAAGCATCTTATAAAGATAAAAACATTAAAAAACATCTTTACGATAGAAAAGACTCAGAAGGATTGATAACAAAGATGGTAGCTTGGAATCATCCTGATGATAGTATTTACGGAACCGTTGCTAGATCTAATAAAATGGTAGATACCATGGAACATTTGTTAGGAGGTGAAGTTTATCATTATCATTCAAAAATCACCGCAAAAGAACCATTTGAAGGTGGTGCTTGGGAGTGGCATCAAGATTATGGATATTGGTATAATAATGGTTGTCTTTTTCCGCATATGGCTAGTGCTATGATTGCTCTTGATAAATGTACAAAGAAAAATGGCTGTTTGCAGGTATTATCTGGTTCAAATAAAATTGGTAGAATTGATCATGCATTGCTGGAAAGTGGACAAGTTGGTGTAGATCTAAGAAGAGTTGAAGAAGCTAAAAAACACTTAGATCTTATTTACTGTGAAATGGAACCTGGAGATGTTTTGTTTTTTCATTGTAATACTCTACATAGATCAGATAAAAATAACTCAGATAAAAGAAGATGGACTTTGTTATGTTGTTATAATTTAGCTGATAATAATCCATTTATTGAGCATCATCACCCTAATTATACTCCTCTAAAAAAACTTGAAGATAAAGAAATCAAAAAAGCTGGTTTAAAATTTTTGAATCCAAATGAGACTGCAGCTTTTTTGAATAGACCAACGGCTCCACCTCAGTTGAAAACAAGTACTGGTAAGACATTTAGAAAATAAATTTTTCAATTTTACTTTGAAGAAATAATGCTAATTCTTTGTCATTTAAATTTGGTAAATTTTTGTTTTGGATAAATTCACATATTTGTAGATCAATGAATTTATCAAGGCTTTTTTTAATTTCGTAAAGGTATAAACTTTGTTTTATTGTTTGGTTAATTCTAGAAGCTGTCTGGAAAATTTTTGAGTTGCTTCCTTTAAACTTTATTAACAAAAGATCTGCTGCAGACGAGTTTAACAGTTTACCAATCATAGGTTTCCAATACTCTTCTTTAATAGGTTCACCTTTTTTTCTAGACCAAGCTACTGCACCTGCTGGGAATATTGCAATAACCCCATTATTATTTAAAATATTTATTGCTTCTTTTCTAATGTTAACATTATTTCTCATTGCATTTTTATTATTGCTAAAATCGATTGGTAAAATATTAGGTGCTAACGAGGGTTCTTTTTGCAATATACCATGAGCTATTACTCTAAAGTCAGAATCATATCGTGAAGCTAACCAAGAAAGTATCACTCCATCAGTCACACCATAAGGATGATTGGCTGCAATAATTAATCCTTTATTTTTATTTTTTTCTGGTAAGTTTAAATTTGGAAATTGAACCCCTAAACTATTTAGTGCTAAATCCCAGCAATCATTACCAATTTTATTTTGAACATTTTTTGTATAATTATCGTACCTTTTTTTTAATGCGAATCTTGCTGAGCAAGTTTCAACAACTTCAATGAACAACCTATGATGTAGGGGTAGCCAAGGTTCAGCGTATGTGATTTTAACTGATTTTTTTAACATTTTTATTTTCAACCTAATAATCAGGAGTGATGGTATTTATTTTTGGAAAAAGTTGTTCTAAATCATATGCTACTTTAAATAACTGATCTTCTCTAAACTTTCTACTAATAAATTGTACACCAATAGGTATTTTGTTTTTATTAATATGATTTGAAAAGCATAAACCTGGCAAGCCAAGATATGGAGGTGCAATTTGTGGCAGCATCGACGTAAAAACCTCATCAAAATCTTTCTCGGATTTTGTATCTTTTAGATTTTCAAAAGGAAGATCTCCAGAGATCGGACATAATATTAAAGGATATGTGTCAAAAAAATGTGCCCATTTTCGTCCCAAGGCAGCTCTTTGTTGAAGTGAATCCATGAAGTTTTCAATAGAAGTGTCAGGACATTTCTTTGACATTTGATCAAAAACAAACATAGCTTCTTCATCTTTTTCATCAAAAATAGCTTTGCCAGAAGATCTTCTAAATTCAGCAAGCCAAAGTACAGCTTGGTAATGGGCAATCTCTTCAAAGTTTGGTCCTTCTACTTCATCTACAATCCAACCCTCTTTTTCTAATTTACCTGCTACATCTAATAGATTTGATTTAACTTCTTTAGAAATTTTCATACCTTTAATTTCACTTAGCAATGCAATTTTCTTGTTTAAAGTCGGTAGTTCGTTTGATAATGGAGTCCACCATGGGTCATCATAATTTGATTGTCTCATAGCATCATAACCCAACTCTAAATCTTTAATTGACCTTGCTAGAGGGCCTGAAACAGCCATTATTTGACCACCAATATGTCTATCAGGGGCAGAATAGTTTATCATTGGAACTCGACCAAGGCTTGGTCTAATTCCATGAATTCCGCATGCATAAGCAGGATATCTTATGGAGCCTGCTATATCAGTCCCATGACCTATACAACCTATGCCACTAGCAGTTGCTGAAGCAGCACCCCCAGAGGATCCTCCTGGTGTTATATTTTTATTATGTGGGTTAAAAGTATGGCCATGAAGTGAGTTATTAGTAAACCATCTAATACTGAATGCTGGGGTATTTGTTCTACCAATAATTAAAGCACCTGCCTTCTCTAAATTATCTACTACGGTACTATTTTTATGTGCGATTAAGGATTTGTTTAATCTTAATCCATTTGTTGATGCAAAGCCCGTTTGATCAGTATTAATTTTAACAGTTACTGGAACACCAGCCAAACAACCTAATGGTTTATCATTTTTTTTATTTTCATCTAAAAGTTTAGCCTGTTTTCTTGCATATTCGAATGTTGATTCTGGAATTGCATTAATCTTTGGATTAACTTGGTTAAACCTTTCTTCCACAGAATTAATAATTTCATCTAAAGATATTTCGTTTGAGAGATAAAGTTTAGATATTTCACTCGCTTTTAACGACCACAAATTTTCCATTTTTTACCAATTAATAAAATTATAATAAAAAAAAATAGATTAAAAAATAAAAAAAATTAATTTTTACACTATTAATTTATCTTATAATTTTCTAATTTTTTAATTTCATTTTCTGAATTTATATTAAAAAAAGGATCTAATGATTTTTCATCAAAATTATAGTTTAAATATACATTTTTAAAAAGAGATACAAAAGTATCTACTTTTTTTACTCTATTCTCGAGAGCAAATTTTAATTCTTTTTTTAGACACAGGTTCCAAGCAGATATTATATGATGTTTTTTTTCGTTTGATGAAAAAGAAATGATTTTGATATTTTTATTTATGTTTTTAATTTTTTCTTCAACTTTAAAAAATATATCATTTGGGAAAAAAGGAACATCACATGGTAAAGTTAAAACCCAATTTAGGCTTTGGGTTTTAGTCCAATTCATTGCAGTATAGACACCTGACAATGGACCAAGACCAATATAATTTTTATCTTGAATTACATTATTATTGAATTGTTTAAATCTATTAATATGCTGGTTTGCGTTAATTGCAGTGGGTAAGTTTAAATTTCTAAATTTACATAAAATAATATTTATTAATTTTTGATTATTAATATCTAGAAACGCTTTGTTTAAGCCGTTCATTCTTGATGATTTTCCACCTGCAAGAATTACTACTGCAAATGAAAATGGTTTAATCATTAGTTAAGCACTTGATGAACTAAATTTTTCCAAAATTGAGCCCCAATTGGGAGTAATTCATCATTAAAATCAAAGTAAGGACTATGTAATTTTTCAGAATTTTCGCCTGCACCTAACCATATGTATGCTCCGGGTCTTTCCTTTAGCATATAAGAGAAGTCTTCAGAAGTCATGGTTGGTTTTTCATTATCTAAAACCATATCTTTCCCAAAGGTTTCTTTAAATACATTACTTGCAATTAGACTTTTTTCTTCATTATTTACTGTTGGAGGGTATCCAGGGTTAATTTTGAAATCAATTTTACAATTATGACTTGATGCGGTTTCTTCTGCCATTTTTTTTATTTTTTTAAGAAGTGTATCCCTTTCAGAATTGTTAGTTGTTCTTAGAGTTCCGCCAATGTATGCTTCATCAGGAATTACATTGAAAGCGCTTCCAGCACTAATTTTAGTTATTGAAATTACAGCATTACTAAATGGGTCTAATTGTCTGGAGATTATTGTTTGTACTGCGATTAATATAAACCCTAAAGCAATAATAGGGTCAGAAACATTTTGAGGTTGTGCTGCGTGACCACCTTTCCCAATAATTTTGATTTCAAAAAGATCTCCACCTGCCATCGTAAAATCTTTATGAATTACAGCCTTACCAATTGGAATTCCTGGCCAATTATGAATGCCCCAGACATTATCAATTTTAAATTTTTTAAATAGACCGTCATCTATCATTGACTTTGCACCTGCTCTGCCACCTTCTTCAGCAGGTTGAAAAATAAAATAAACTTTTCCAGAAAAATTTTGATTTTTTGATAAAGCATAAGCAGCTCCTAGTAACATAGTAACATGTCCATCATGGCCACATGCATGCATTTTCCCTTCGTTTTTTGATTGATATTTTAAATTAGTTTTTTCACTCATTGGTAGAGCGTCCATATCAGCTCTAAGCCCAATAGATTTTGAAGATGACTTATTTCCTTCTAAAACGCCTACTAAGCCGGTTGTACCAAAATTTTTATATACTGTTATACCAAATGATTTTAATTTTTGTTCAATAAACTCTGATGTTTTAAATTCTTCATAAGCAATTTCAGGATATGAATGAATTTTCTGTCTCCATTGTTTCATCTTTGGGAAAATTTGGATTATTTCTTTTTCAATACTCATAGCTTATAAAATACTATATTATATCATTTTGAATAAAACTATTATAAATAACTCATACCTAATATAAAAAATTAAATTATCATTTGAAAAATATATTAAATAAGATGGAAGACATTTTAAAAAAATTACCTGATTTGGAGAATGGGATTGATAATGATCTCAATATTAATATTTCATATAGAATAAAAAAAAAATCAAACAAACCTTATTTAGTTTTTCTACACGGGTATAACGGATCAAGTAAAAGTTGGGTTTTTCAGTTTGAGTATTTCTCTAAATATTATTCTGTTCTAGCTATTGATTTTCCTGGATTTGGTATATCAAGTCCTATTAAAAACATAGACATGAATATAGTTTCAAATTTATACATCAGGCTTTTTGATAGATTGGGGATTGATAAATTTTCACTCATTGGTCATTCAATGGGAGGTATGTTGGGTCAAGTAATTGCATCTTATTATCCATCAAAAATAAATAAACTTGTCCTATCATGTACTCATCAAGGGTTTGCAATGTCATTTAGAAAACCTCTTCGAGACCCTTATTTTAAGAGGTTAGATGAAAGAAAAAAAATGTCAGATGATGAATTTGGAAAATTAAGAGCTCAAAATATGGTCCCTCATTTAAAAAATAAATCAATCTTAAAAATTCTTTCAAGTATTAGTTCAGAAATTTCTATAAATAGTATTTTATGTGGTGGAGAAGCTATGCAGATTTTGGATACTTCTGAGTTATTAGAAAAAATAATTTGTCCATCTTTGATTATATCGGCTTCTGAGGACATAGTTTGTAATGAAGGCAATGCTGTTTTCTTAAATCAAAAAATAAAAAATTCAATTCGTTTTAATATAGAAGATGCAGGTCATGCACCATATTGTGAAAAACCTGAATTATTTAATGATACAGTGCATCAATTTTTAAAATAAAAATGTTGGCATTTTCATATAAACCTTTTTTACTCTATTTCACCACAAATTCACTCTCATTATTGGGGTTATGGATGCAAAAAGTTGGAGTAGGTTGGTTGACTTGGCAAATTACAGAATCAACTTTTTGGACAAGTTTTGTAACTTTAGCTTTGATGGTTCCAGCTGGAATTTTAGGACCTTTTTTTGCTGTTTGGGCAGAAAATTGGAATATGAGACATGCCAGCATTATTTTAAAGTTTGCAATGTTTTTGATTTCTATATTTATATATATTTTACAAGTTTTTGAACTTCATACTGTTCTATCTTTAGCTTTTTTGTCTGTCGTTTATGGTGTTTTAAGTGCATTATACCATCCAGTAAGACTTGTTTTTGTTTCGGTTTTGATTAAAAAATCCTTATTAAGTAGTGCAATAGGTTTAAGTGCAGCTTCTTTTAATGGTTCAAGAGTTTTAGGTCCTGCAATAGCAGGTTTCTTAATATATTATTTTGATCTAGGAACCGCTTTTTTGATATCAGCTTTATTTTACTTACCTGTTATTTTAATTTTATTTTTTTTGCCACTAAGAGATAGAAAATTATCTAAAAAAATAGAAAAAAGTTTTTTTAAAAAATTAATAGAAGGATTAAGATTTGCATTAAATAATTCATTTATATTAAAAAACTTATCGTTGGTTTTTGTGAATGCTTTTTTTATAAGGGGTGTTTTAGAAATACAACCCACAATAGCTGGAGATCTTTTGTCTGGAAGTAGTACTGGCTTATCAATTATAACTACTAGTGCTGGAATTGGAGCACTTATTGGAGCAATAATTTTAGGATCAGGAAAGTACTTAAAAGAAAGTTTAATTAATTTTTTTAAACCTATGTTAGTCATAGGGTTTTTGAATTGTATAATTATTAGTTTATTCCCAAATCTAATTATTTTAACAATATCTTTTCTTTTAATTGGATTTTCTACAACTTTAATTGGAATTGGAACTCAAACTCTTATTCAATTAAATGTTGAAGAAACATATAGAGCTCGTGTTTTAACATGGTGGTCAACAATTTCATTTGGCTCGTTATCTTTAGGAGGCATTTTTATAGGACTATGTGGTGAATATATTCCGTTAACAATAGCAATGTTAATGATATCAATTATAGGTTTTTTATTGTCATTGTATTTTTCAAAATTTTCTTTTTAAACTTTTAGTTTCTCTATTAAAAATATATATTCCTGAAATTGTAATAATTAATCCTCCTATAATTGTACTAGTAACAGGTAACACATTCCAAATAAGTAAATCAAAAATTATAGCCCAAATAATTCCAGTATAATTAAAAGGACTTACTATAGATGCTTCTGCTTTTTGAAGTGCGTATGTCATTAAGGTTTGTGTAAAAAATGCACAAATACTTAAACCAATTAGTAGAAACCAAACATCTAAAGATGGATTTTTCCATACAAATGGTTGAAAAAATAATGTTGCAAGGAAACTAACAAACATAAAATAAAAAACAGTTTTAACAGGATGTTCTGTAGAACCAAGAATTCTTAAAAAAATTATAGTTATTGACCACATTAGAGTGGCTAATAAAGCAGTAATGGAAGCAAATTTCATGTTGATAGATGGATCTAGTGCAATAATAACTCCTAAAAAACCAAACATTATAGCAGTCCATCTTCTCCATCCAATGATTTCATTTAAAATAATTAAAGCTAAAATTGAGCTGAATATTGGAACAGCCATTGAGATTACAGTTACATCAGCTATAGGTAATCTCTGAAAAGAATAAAAAAATAATATATTTCCAATCACACCTGCAATTGATCTAAAAAAGTGAAGAAAGGGTTTCTTTGTTTTTAGAAATTTTACTCCCCCAAGTTTATAAATAATAGGAGATAATAGGATCATTACAATAATTGCTCTTATGAAAGCAATTTGGATAGGGTCGTAATTAGTTCCGATTAATTTAGCTTGAGCACTCATCAAGGTGACACTAATTACTGCAAGAACCATTGCAGTTATAGCCTTAAAATTATTATTAATATTTAATTTCAAAATTTAATCTTTTTTGTTTTTTTGTAATTTAAAATGTGACATCTTCTTTGGTTCTCTTAAAAAAAAGAAACATAGAATTGAAGCGAAAAAAGGATATATTGATGATAATCTGATAGTTGTAATTGGGTCACCAAAAAAGTCTATTGCTGCCGCAAAAGGTATAGGTCCTATAGATGCACCAACCACCAATATCATTTGACCTGTTCCTTGAATGCTCCCAACATGAAGTCTACCAAAATATCTTGCCCAAATGTAGCCAAATAAAGAGATGCTAAATGCGTTATTAATTCCAAAAACTATTGAATATATAATTGCATTTACATAAGAGGTTGCCAATGTAATTAAAATTAAAGATGATGCTGTTACTAATAAAGCAATAGAAATAATAAGGTGCGTTTTGAACTTGTCTAATATTTTTCCCACTATTGGAATAAAAACTATCATTGCTAACATTGTAGGTATAAATAAAGCAGTACCAACTTTATTTGATAATCCAAAATAATCTTTTAGGATTGTAACTTGAAAAAAATGAATTGCTGTCACTAACATTGATATAGAAAAAAAAGAAAAGGCTAAAATATAAAAGCATTTCTCTTTAAGTGCTTCATCTAAAGTTAATCCATAAATTTGATTTTTGTTATTCTCACTTACTTCAGATTTAATTCCATCTGGCATTAAATTAACGTCTTCGGGCTTGTTTACAGCAAGGAAAATTAAGGGAGGCATCATTATTATCCAGGTTGATAAACCAATAATAGACCAAGCTATTCTCCAGCCATAGTTCTCTATAAGAAAATTAGATATTGGGGGATGTAAACCCATTGACAAAGCAAAACCTAATCCCATCAAACCAAGGGCTAATCCTCTCTTCTTATCAAACCACTGAGTTACTATATTTGATGAACAAAGCATAAGAGAACCTTGTCCAAAAAATCTTAAAAAACCAAATCCTAAAGCAAGCATTAAAAAATTTGAAGCAGCACCAAAAAATAAACATCCAAATCCTAATAATATTATTGTAAAAATTAAAACAATTCGTGGTCCAAACTTATCAACTAGCTTTCCAATTTTGGGTAATAGAAATGCCGCAACTAACGTTGCAATCATGTATGCAGTTGAAATAGAAGTACTAGATATTCCTAGTTCTTTTGTAATTATTGGAAGAAAAGCGCTGAATGTATGTGATTGTCCTGCCCCACTTGAAAATATCCCTAACCCCCCAATTACTACAATTATCCAACCATAAAAAAAATTATTATTAATGTTATTTACAATTTTTTTTTTAGTTAAAAGCATGAAAAATTACTTTACATGTTAAATAAATTTTTAGCAATTAAATTAAATGTTTAATTAATTTTTGTCGATAGCCTTTACATACATTTCAACTGCTTGTTTTAGGGTTCTATTTTGATTATAATTTTGTCTGGTTTCTCTAGATATTGGAGTTTTATGTGCAAGTTTCATAATTTCTGCTGAACCTGAGTGAAATTTTGATGTTAAGTTAATATTTTCATAAGTTTTCATGATTTCGTACATTTCACCTTCCCACCTTTTGGCATCAAGTGGAATTTTAGGAACCATATTTTCCATTGATTTTAATATATCTGGCTTACTAAACTCTAACTCTTCAACATATTCATCAAACAAGTTATATTTATGCGCTGCTGTAATAACTGCAGCATGAAGTGCAAATGTACCTTTGGTGGCACTTGCATATATCATCTTAAAGGCTGAGGCCTGGCCAATTTTCTTTCCAATGTTTTTAACAATAATGCCATTTTTATTAAGTATTTTTAATTTATCTGCTTTAGGTCCTGAACAATATAATCTAGTTTTCCCTTTTTCAATAATTGGATTCAAGCCAACTATTCCAGCATCAATAAAATCAATTTTTTGTTTTTCAAAAAGTTTTTCTATTTTTCTACTGGTTTCAGGTGATATCGCATTACAATCAACATATGTGATTTTTTCACATAAATCAGAATTATAGTTTGCAACAATTTCAGCTTGTTCATAAGCTTTTTCGGGAGGGATTACAGATAAAATAATTTCAACTTCTTTTAAGAAAGATGTAAAATTTTCAATATTTTTTATTTTCGCGTCTTTTGCTAATAACTTTGTTCTTTCGCTTCTACCTTTTAAAAAGGTAAATACTTCAAAACCACTTTCAATTAATACTTTAGCAATTCCATGCCCCATATCACCAGGCATTAATATACCAATTTTAGATTTTTTTATCATAAATCAGATTATTTATTCATTGGACCATTGTTTTTTTCCCAATCTCCAATTCCCCCAACGTTTTTAACATTAGCATAACCCATATCTATTAAAGTTTTTCCCGCAAGAGCAGCTTGTCCACCAGCACCACATACTAAAATTATTTCACTATTTTTATTTAACTTTTGGTTGAAATAAGGTGTTTTATCATCTGCTGCAAATTCTAAAAATCCTCTTGGGATTGTAAGACAATCTTTTATAGTTCCTGTTTTTTGAATATCGGCACTATCACGAACATCAATAAATATTGTTTCATCAGAACCATGTTTTTTTATTGCTTCATTTGTATCAATTCTTTCAACAATATCATTAGCTTCTTTTAAAAAATCTTGAGCTGTTTTCATAAATTTCTCCTTTAATCATTTATATAATTGGACCTAAATTGTAAGGTTGTGATACTCCTATTGTCATCCAGCAATTACGGCACTCATTGCTAATATTACTTCTACTTAATGACCATAAAATTTTATATTTATTTTTATTTTTACTATCTAATAAAACTTCTACTTTTGCATCATTTTTGTTTTGAAAAATTAATTTTGTTTTAAAATGAAAAGAATTGAGTAATACATCATAAGGTTTTGATTCAATCATCGAAGTAAATCTATCTAAGGGACCTGTATATTTTTTATTGTCTGGATGAGCAAATAGCCAACATTGATAAATGCCTAAATTATTAATGCTATTATTTTGAAGTGAAGTTAATTGAATTTCGACAACTTCTTGAGGACTGAATTTATCATTTGGCTTAATGTCAGCATTAGATATTTTATTAAAATAAACAATTAGAAGTAGAGCTGATATAAGTACGAATATTGTAGATTTTAGTCTCTTTAAATTATGATTTATAACCATATCTATATCTTAACTATCATATTTTTTTTTTAAAGAGGAACAAAATGAATTTTTTTAAATTAAGTCTATTAATCATGATCACTTTTTTTCATTCTAGTATTGTTTTTTCTGCAGGATCTAGTTCAGATTCAAAAAGCACAAAATCAAAATCTGCTGCTTATTATGAAGCAGAAAAATTTATTAAGAATCAGCAATTTTCGAAAGCTATAGATAAACTTAACGATGCTTTATTTTATGATAATAAAGATGCAGATATATATAATTACCTAGGATTTTCATATAGAAAAATAAATCAATTAGATAAAGCTTCAACTTATTATAAAAAAGCACTCGAAATAAACCCTAAACATAAAGGTGCACTTGAATATCAAGGTGAAATGTTTATAACACTTAATCAAATTAAAGATGCTGAAAATAATTTAAAAATTTTAGATAAGATTTGTTTTTTAGGTTGTGCTGAATTTGACAAACTAAAAAAATCAATAGAAAATGCAAAAATAGGAAAAAAAAGTTCATATTGATTTATGGTTAATTTTGATCTCATGACAGTCGAAACTATTGCTTCAAAAGTTGAAGATAATAGTTTAATTGGTATTCCTGCAGACTATTCGGGAGTTCCCATGTCTGTGACAATTGAAATTATCAAAAGAAAAAAAAGAAATTTAAGACTTTACTGTCTTCCTCTTACAACAATACAAGGCGATATGTTAATTGGCTCTGGATGCGTTAAAGAAATAGAAACTGCAGCAGTCACACTCGGAGAATATGGACAAGCACCTAGGTTTCAAGATGCTATCGAAAATAGTAAAATTAAGATTAAAGATTCTACTTGTCCTGCATTGCATGCGCAATTACAAGCTACAGAAAAATCAGTACCATTCATGCCACTAAGAGGAATTATAGGATCAGATCTATATCATAATAGGAAAGATTGGTCAGTAATTGATAACCCAATGAAAACCCATTCTAAAGATGATGAAAAAATTGTTATTTTGCCAGCTGTTCAATTAGATGTATTAATTTTTCATGCAGCTAAAGCCGATATAAATGGTAATGTTCAAATAGGTAGAAGAAGAGAATTAGCCACACTTGCTCATGCTTCAAAAAAAGTTTATGTAACTGTAGAAGAAATTGTAAACGAAGATTTTTTTGAATGCGAGCTTAAAGCTTCAGCAACATTACCATCTTTATATATTGACGGCATATCATTGTCTAAAAATGGTGCCTGGCCATGTGGATTAACTGACTATTACACTTTAGATAGTGAAGAAATGAACAAGTATGCGAAAGCTGCAAAACATCAAGAAACATTTGATACATATATGGAAAATTTCATTTCACAGAGTTTTTATTCAAACAATTTAATCTAGTGACTGAAGTTTTACAACCTGAAATTTTAATAAGTGAAATATCTAATTTATTAAGAGATGATAGACATGTCGCAATTGGGGCAGCATCTCCAATACCTGGTTCAGCAGCACTTTTAGCTGAAGAAGAAAGAAGAAACTCTGATTCAAAGTTAAAAGTAACGATTTTACATTCACAAAAATTTAATAATTTTACTGATGGCTCTAGAGAATTATTTGATGCATCAGCTCAGGGTAGAATAGATACTTTCTTTTTAGGTGGAGTTCAAATAGATGGTGAAGCTAACATAAATTTAGTTGGAACTGGCCGTTACCCAAAATTGGAAAAACGTTTTTCAGGATCATTTGGTTCGGCATTAATGTATTTTGTAGTCCCCAAAATTATTCTATTTCGTGAAGAACATACGCCCAGAACATTAGTAAAAAAAGTTGATTTCATTTCTGCTCCTGGTATTTCACCACCTAACGTATATAGGCCAGGTGGTCCTAAATATTTAATCACAAATAAAGCTTTATTTAGTTTTAACAAAAAGGATAAAAATTTTAAAATTGAAAAAATAAATCCAGAATTTACATTAGACGAGGTAATTAAAAGTACAGGTTTTGAATTTAAAACTAATAAAAATTTAAAATATTTTAATATGCCTTCTCAAAAAAGAATTGATATTTTACGTAATTTGATTGCTCCTAAGGTATTAAATTTTTATCCACAGTTCGCAAAAAAATTATGGTTTAACTAGTTTTTTTTAAAATCATTTCCCTATAAGCGAGATAACAAGTGGAACTTAGTATAATGGTTCCACCAATCCATAAAGTTATTTCAGGTGTTTCATTAAAAATTGTGTAGCTAAGTAAAGCTGACCAAATTAATCTTAAAAAATCAAATGGTAAAAGCATAGCAACCTCTGCTCTTTTAAATGAGCTATTCATTAAAGTTTGTGCAAATGTTCCTGTAAGCGAAATAAACAAAAAAAATAAAATGTGTATTAATGTTGGTGAAGTCCAAACTGGCAATGCTAGAAATAACGTTGCAGGAATGAGACCAACACCAGCATATAAAGATATTGTATATACTGAATCTGTAATAGTTAACCTCTTAATAATGATGAGACAAATTGACCAAAGTAAAGATGATAGGATCACCATTAAGGATCCTATTTCAATAGTAATATCCGGTCTTAGAACTATAAGTGTCCCAATAAATCCTATTATCAAAGCTGTTATTCTTCGAATTCTAATTATCTCTTTAAGAAATAAAACTGAAAAAATTGTTGTAAAAATTGGAACTGTAAAACCTAGAGCAGTTGTTTCTGCTAAATTAATTTTACTTAAACCATAAAAAAAACAGAGTAATGCAATTGAATTTAATCCTATTCTATAAATTTGTAATTTAGGATTTTTAGTAACTAAAATTGATTTCCCTTCATATAATATCATTGGACTCAAAATTACAATAACAAATGCACATCTAAAAAATGCAATTTCAAAAGGATGAATTTCATCAGAGATATATTTTACTGCTGCATGCATTATGACAAAACAAAACCCTGATAATATCATATAGATTATTGCTACAAAACCCTGAGATTTTGAAAATTCAAATTTATTATATTTCACAAAATTTTATTTATTTTGTCTATTATCAATTAAATCATTTACTACTGAAGGATCAGCTAATGTAGATGTGTCACCTAAATCTTGGTATTCATTAGCAGCGATTTTTCTTAAAATTCTCCTCATTATTTTACCTGAACGAGTTTTTGGTAATTGTGGAGAAAATTGTAATAAATCTGGAGTAGCTATAGGACCAATTTCTTTTCTAACCCATTTTTTTAATTCAGCATGTAATTGATCTGATGAATCTACACCAATATTCAAAGTAATATAAGCATAAATTCCTTGTCCTTTTATATCATGTGGGTATCCAACAACTGCTGCTTCTGCAACATCAGTATGAGCAACCAAAGCTGACTCAACTTCGGCTGTACCCATTCTATGACCAGAAACGTTTATTACATCATCAACTCTTCCAGTTATCCAATAATATCCATCTTTATCTCTACGACAACCATCACCAGAAAAATATCGTCCTGGGAAAGTTTTAAAATATGTGTCAACAAATCTCTGATGATCCCCATAGACTGACCTCATTTGACCAGGCCATGACATCTCAATACATAGATTTCCCTCAGCTTCACCAGATAACTCATTATTTTCATTATCAACTAATACTGGTTTAATACCAAAAAAGGGTTTTGTAGCAGAACCAGGCTTTGCATCTATTGCTCCAGGAAGTGGTGTAATAAGTATCCCTCCAGTTTCTGTTTGCCACCATGTATCAACGATGGGACATCTTTTATCACCTACAATTTCGTTATACCAATTCCATGCTTCTGGATTTATTGGCTCTCCAACTGTACCTAAAATTCTTAAGCTACCTCTATTTGTTTTTTTTACTGGAGCTTCCCCTTCAGCCATTAACGCTCGAAGTGCTGTAGGAGCTGTATAAAAAATATTTACTTTATGCTTATCAACAACTTCCCAAAATCTACTAGAAGTTGGATAATTTGGAACACCTTCAAACATTAGAGTGGTAGCACAATTTGATAAAGGTCCATAAACTATATATGAATGTCCAGTAACCCATCCAACATCTGCTGTACACCAGTAAACTTCATTTGGTTTATAATCAAAAATATATTCATGAGTGATAGATGTATAAACCATATAACCGCCAGTTGTATGCATTACACCTTTTGGCTTTCCTGTAGAACCAGATGTATATAGTATAAACATTGGATCTTCTGCATTCATTTCTTCAGGTTCACATGTTTCTGCTACTTCTTCGAACAATTCATGATACCAAAAATCTCTATTATTAACCCAATTGATATCACCATTTGTTCTTTTAATAACAAGACATTTTTTACATGAAGATACTTTTTTTAATGCTTCATCAGTATTTTGTTTTAAAGGGATTGTCTTTCCACCTCTAATACCTTCGTCAGCAGTTATTATCAAATTTGAATTACAATCTTCAATTCTTCCTGCAAGAGCTTCTGGTGAAAACCCTCCAAAAACGACAGAATGAATAGCTCCTATCCTAGTACAAGCTAACATAGCGTAGGCTGCTTCTGGTATCATTGGCATATAGATAGTTATCCTATCACCTTTTTTAGCGCCTAATTTTTTTAAAACATTAGCGAATTTACAAACATTTTTATATAGTTCGTTATATGTTATTGATCTTTGTTCATCTGGTCTGTCACCTTCCCATATAATTGCAGTTTTATTTCCATTGTTTTTTAGGTGCCTATCAATACAATTATAGCTGGCATTTAATGTTCCATCTTCAAACCACTTTATATATAAGTTTTTTTGGTCATACGAAAAATCTCTTACTTTCTCATAATTTTTAATCCAATCAATTCGTTTTCCATGTTCACTCCAAAATTTAATTGGGTTTGAAATTGATTCCTTATACATTTCTTCATATTTTGATTTATTAATATGAGCATTTTC
The DNA here is from genome assembly GCA_902550555.1 of uncultured SAR116 cluster alpha proteobacterium. Classification (GTDB taxonomy): domain Bacteria; phylum Pseudomonadota; class Alphaproteobacteria; order Puniceispirillales; family Marisalimonadaceae; genus TMED54. The sequence continues at coordinate 22,842 of CACCZR010000020.1, forward strand.
TACAATTTTATTACTTGGTTTATACAAATCGTCCATTGTTTTACCTTTGAAATTATTTTTTTAACTTATAGATACACTATAATATAATAAATTTTTAAACTGTTCTATTAATAATGTTTTCTGCTTCAGACAAATTATCTATCTCGAAAACTTTTTTAGCTGTTTCATATGAAAAACCTCTTCTTGCAAGAGTTCCAAACCATTTATTTTTCAAATTA
>CACCZR010000021.1 GCA_902550555.1 uncultured SAR116 cluster alpha proteobacterium
TACACTTTCTTTAAATCAATACCTCAATAAAGCAGTCTCACCAACTCGTATTAAAAAAGCAAAAAAACTTTACAAAGAGAACTACTCAATTTTAAAAAAAATTGAGACACATTATAAAGTTCAACCTCGCTTTATTGTTGCATTGTGGGGTATTGAAACAGATTTTGGACGTTATACAGGTTCATTTAAGGTTATACCATCTCTATTAACATTAATTTATGATGGTAGAAGGGCAAAGTATTTTGAAAAAGAGTTTTTTTATGCTCTTGATATTATAAAAGATGGCCATGTCTCAATGAATAGCATGTACGGGTCTTGGGCAGGTGCTATGGGACAATGTCAGTTTATGCCATCAAGTTTTGTTAAATATGCGCAAGATTGGAATAAGGATGGAAAAAAAGATATTTGGAAAACTAAATCTGACGTCTTTGCATCCGCAGCAAATTATCTTAAAAATACTGGTTGGAATTATAATCAAACATGGGGAAGAAAAGTTTATATTAAAAATTTAACCAAAAAAATTAATGAAAAGAAAAAATATAAATTAAATTATTTAAAACAATTAAACTTATTAAATTTTGATAAAAAACAACTGCCAAATTCTGATATAACTGCAAGAATTATATTTTTAAAAAATGAAAAAGATTTTGGGTATCTTGCATATCAAAATTTTGATAATATTCTAAAGTGGAATCGTTCAAATTATTTCGCTATTGCTGTTGGCAGTCTTTCTGATCATATTTTGTATGGTATGAAGTAAAATGTTCAAGATTTTGCTAATCATTTCTTTTTCTTTGCTATCATCATGTACATCCGTTGAATTGGCTGCCAACCTAGGAAAAAAAGTTTTCTTAAAAAAAGACCCATCAGATAAATCGAACGGTATATATAAAATCGGAAATCCATATGTTGTGGATGGAAAAAGATATTACCCAAAAAAAGATTTAAATTATGATGAAAAAGGTATCGCATCTTGGTACGGACCGAAATTTCATGGAAAACTTACAGCGAATGGTGAAATTTTTAATCAATATAAATTAACTGCAGCGCACAAAACTCTGCCTATCCCTTCAGCAGTAAAAGTAACTAATTTAAAAAATAATAAATCATTAATTATTAGAATTAACGATAGGGGACCATTTGTTAATGATAGAATAATAGATTTATCTTACCAGTCAGCAAAAAAACTTAACCTATTAAAATCTGGTACTGGCTTTGTTAGAGTCCAATTACTTAGGTCAGAGAGTCTTCTTTTAGAAAAACTAGCAAAGAAGGGTCAATTTCCTGAAATTAATGAAATTAAAAAAAGAACAACACCTCCAATTAATCAAGTAATTCATTCTAATGTATCAATAAAAAAAATAGGAGAAGCTAATTTAGGTTTTAATAGTCAAAATAAATCTAATGAAAAGAAAAAAAAAGGACACATTGAGAATATTCAAAAAAAAGTTCAAGCATTAAAAATTAATGGAAAATCATATAAAATTTGGGTTCAAATAGCATCTTTTTCAAATAAAAAATCCGCAAATATATTGAAGACAAAATTTAATTCTATTAAAAATATAAATATAAAAAAAACTAATTTAAAAGGTAAATATTTTTACAGAGTAAGAGTAGGGCCTTTTAGTGAAATTAATGACACTAAAGAAATATATAATTTTTTAATTAATAGTGGCATGGAAGGAACAAAAATCTTTGTTGAGTAAAATTATGAAAATTAAAACTATTTTTACATTAATTTTAATAATCATACCATTTACTGTTTATGGAAACTTTTTAAAAATAAACACTCCAGCTAAACAAGTAATTTTATATGACCATGAACTTAAAAAAGTTTTATTTGAAAAAAACTCAAATGATTTAATGAAACCAGCGTCAATGGCTAAAATAATGACCGCTTACATAGTTTTTGACAGATTGCAAGAGGGCAGTTTAAATTTAGAAGACAAGTTTGTCATCAGTAAAAATGCTTGGAAGAAAGGAGGTTCCAGAACTTTTCTTAAACTTAACTCAGAAGTAACAATAAGTGATTTACTAATGGGTTTAATCGTGCAATCAGGAAATGATGCTGCAATAGCTCTTGCAGAGGGAATTGCTGGCAGTGAAGAAGATTTTGCCCTCCAAATGAACCAGTATGCAGACTTATTAGAAATGAATAACACTTATTTCACAAACTCTACAGGATGGCCACATGAGGACTTAAAAACAACTGCTTATGACTTAGTTAAATTAACAGAAGCACTTATTAATAATTTTCCAAAGTTATATAAACTTTTTATAGAAAGAGAGTTTACATTTAATAATATCAGACAACCTAATAGAAATCCTTTATTGATTGGACGTTACAAAGTTCCAGGTGCAGATGGTTTGAAAACTGGTCATACTAATGAATCTGGTTATGGACTAATTGGCTCAGTTGTAAGAAAGAATAGAAGAATTACACTGGTAGTGAATGGACTTAATAGTATGAAGCAAAGAGGAAAAGAAAGTAAAAGATTATTAGAGTTAGCATTCCGAGAAACGTATATATTAAGAGCATTTCAAAATAATGATATTTTAAGTACTGCAAATGTTTGGCTTGGGAATAAATCAAAAATTAACTTGATGGCTGAAAAACCATTAAAAGTTTTAGTTAACAGATCAGCATTAAGAATGATTAAAACCACAATCATTTGGAATGATCCGGTTAAAGCCCCAATTAAGATTGGTGAAAAAATTGGAATAATTAACATTAAAATACCAGGTAGAGAGAAACTTGAACTGAATTTAGTTTCAAAAGATAATGTAAATGGATTGGGTCCAATTGATAAAATAAAATCTGCAATGAATTATTTAATATTTGGTGGAGATATAAATTAAAAACCTTCTTTCAAAAAAATTGGTTGAAAAAGGATTATTCATAACTTTTGAAGGAGGAGAAGGGTCTGGCAAATCTACTCAGATAAGTATTTTATCAAAATTATTAACTGAACAAAATGTGAGACATATTATAACAAGAGAACCAGGTGGAACTGAAACTGGAGAACAAATAAGAAAAATTTTACTCCAAGGTAATATAGATAAACTTGATTCTTATTCAGAATTCCTTTGTTTTGCAGCTTCAAGAAGAGAACATTTAAAGAAAATAATTTTACCTGCATTATCAGATAATAAAATAGTTATATGTGACAGATTTCTAGATTCTTCAATAGTTTACCAAGGTATGGTAGGTGGAGTTGATGAAGATATTATTTTAAAAGTTCATGATGAATTTTGTTATAAAAAATATCCTGATTTAACTTTGCTTCTCAATGTGAATCCTAAAATTGGATTAGGTAGAAAAAATAAAACCACATTGGATGAAAATCGGTTTGAAAACTTTAAAGAAGAATTTCATGAACTTGTTCAAAAGAAATTTTTAGAGTTGGCTCATAAGCATATTGATAGATATCGTGTAATTAATGCAGATAACGATAAAGATTTTATATTCAACGAAATCATTGATCAAATAAAACATTTCTTTTCTATTACATTATAATGAATGAAATTTTCTGCTCAAAAACAATAAAAAATTCTGTTGAAAAAATTTTAAATCAACACAACACATGTGTGTTTATTTTTCATGGGCAAGAGGGTATTGGAAAAAGATCTTTTACAAATTTTTTAACCAACAAAATATTACAATCAAAAATTAATAATAATTATTTTAAAATTGACTTACCTTTAAAATTAAATCAATTCCAAAAAAAAAACGAAAATCTTTTTTTAAATAACACTCACCCAGATGTATTTATTCTTGAAAAAGAAAATGATAAATCCATCAAAATAGATAGAGTAAGAGAATTAAAAAAATTTTTAAGCCAAACATCTTCAGTTTCAGAATATAAAATAATAATTATAGATCCTATCGAAGATCTGACAATAAATGCAACTAATACTTTACTAAAAAGTTTAGAAGAAACAAATCACAACACATATGTATTTTTGATCTCACACAATCTAGAAAATGTTCTTAAAACTATTCAGTCAAGAGTTTTTAAATTTTATTTTAGCCCAATTTCAAAAGAAGAATTCATTGCTTTATTAAGCGATAAAAAAAAATTTAGCTTCAGTAATGAAGAGTTAATTTTAGTCAATAATTTATTTAATTTTAGTCCAGGTAAATTTCTTCAATTTTATCAGAAAGAAAACTCTTTAATGGATGATTATGTTCAGTGTATAAATAATTTTCTAAATACAAGTTCTTCAGCAGAGAGTAAATCAGGTATTAAAAATTTTAACCTAGATTTAAAATTACTATTTTTGAATAATTTTATTAAGAACGTACTATCTTACTTTGTAGAAAACAAATTTGGTGATTTTACAATTAATTTTGAAAAAGAAATTATTAAAAACTTAAATTTAAATAGCGTTTTAGTAGATAAAATATATAATGAACATAACTTATTTCAGTTACTTCTGAGAGATGCTTTAACATATAATTCAAACATAGATGATTTAATAGAAATTTTTTTAAAAAAAATTGATTTATGAAAAACTTTTATATAACTACACCTATTTATTATGTAAATGACTCTCCACATATTGGTCATGCTTATACAAGTTTATGCTGTGATTATATCGCAAGATTTAAAAAGTTAGATGGTTTTAACGTTAGATTTTTAACAGGAACAGACGAACATGGTCAAAAAGTTGAAAATGCAGCCAATGCTAAACAAATAAAACCGAAAGATTTTGTTGATGAAGTTTCAAAAAATTTTTTAAAATTAACAGATTTCTTAAATTTATCAAATTCAGATTTCATAAGAACTACCCAACAAAGACATTTAAACTCTTGTGAATATTTATGGAAAAAACTTTATAGTGAAGGTCATATTTATTTAGATAAATATTCTGGGTGGTATTCAGTTAGAGATGAAGCTTATTTTCAAGAAAGTGAACTAATCGATGGAAAAGCTCCAACGGGAGCTGACGTTGAGTGGGTTGAAGAACCTTCGTATTTTTTTAATTTATCAAAATGGAAAGATAAACTATTAAAGTTTTATCAAGATAATAATAACTTTATACTCCCATTATCTAGGAGAAATGAAGTTTTAAATTTTGTCAGAGGCGGATTAAAAGATTTATCTGTTAGTAGAACTAGTTTTAACTGGGGTGTAAAAGTCCCAAATGACCCAAATCATATAATGTATGTATGGCTAGATGCTCTTACTAACTATATTACTTATTCAGGATATGGTTCTAATGAAAAAGAATTTAAAAATAATTGGCCCGCTGATCTTCATATTGTTGGAAAAGATATATTGAGATTTCACGCGGTTTATTGGCCAGCTTTTTTGATGGCAGCAGATTTACCACTACCTAAAAGAGTTTTTGCACATGGTTGGTGGACTAATGAAGGAGAGAAAATTTCAAAATCTCTTGGAAATGTTATTGATCCTTTTAAATTAATTGAGCAGTATGGTTTAGATCAAGTGAGATATTTTTTGTTAAGAGAGGTTCCATTTGGAAATGACGGTGATTTCTCTAAATCACATTTAGTTCAGAGAATTAATAGTGAATTAGCTAATAATCTTGGAAACTTAGTCCAAAGAGTTGTTTCATTTTGTTTAAAAAATACTATGGGAAAAGTTCCTGATCATAAAAATAAATTTAATAAAGAGGATTTGGAAATTATAAATTCTTTTGAAACTGAAATATCATCTTTAAGAAATTTAATAGATCAACAAAAGTTAGATGAATCATTAAAAGAGATTTGGATTAAAATTTCTAAATCTAACAAATATATTGATGAGCAGGCACCATGGAATTTAAAAAATGATAATGCTGAAAGGATGAATATTGTTCTATACTGTTTGCTAGAAAGTATTCGTCAAATTGGTATATTGATACAGCCTATAATGCCAAATTCCGCAAATAGAATATTAGATATTTTTGGCTTAGATTCTAATCAAAGAAATTTTAATAAACTTGGAACTAAATTAGTGGTTGGAATAGACTTAATCAAACAAGATGTAATCTTTCCAAGAATTGAAAATAAATGAATGATATTAGAATTATTGATACGCATTGCCATTTAGATTTTAATGAATTAAAAACTAGATTAGATGAAGTTGTAAAAGATGCTAAAATTAATAATGTCACAGATATGGTAACTATATCTACCAACTTAAGTCGCATTGATGTCATCAAAGAGATTTCAGAACAATATCAAGAAGTATTTTTTACAGTTGGCGTTCATCCAAATGAAGCTCATAAAGATAAGCAATATGATGATCATCATTTTATGGAAAATTATTCTAAACATGAAAAATGTGTTGGAATAGGAGAGGGTGGTTTAGATTATTTTTACAACAAGGAAAATGTAAAATTGCAAAAAAGGTCATTAGAAGTTCAAATCAATGTTGCTAGATCAACCAATTTACCAATGATAATTCATTCAAGGGATGCAGATGATGACATGATAGAAATACTAGAATCAGAATATAAAAATGGGCCTTTTAAAGCAATTCTTCATTGCTTTAGCTCTGGAGAAAAATTGGCTTATTGTGGACTTGATTTAGATTTTTTTATCTCATTTTCAGGAATATTAACTTTTAATTCTGCTAAAAATATACAAAAAATTGCTAAGAATATTCCATTAAACAAAATTTTAGTTGAAACTGATTCACCTTATTTAGCTCCAAGTCCAGTAAGAGGTTCTGTAAATGAGCCTAAAAACTGTATGCATACAGCACAATTTTTGTCTAAATTAAGAGATATAAACTTTTTAGAATTAAGTAAAATTTTATTTGATAATTCTCTTACTGTTTATAATAAAATTAAACTTTGGAAATATACATGAAGATAACATTGTTAGGCACAGGAACATCAGTTGGGATACCTTCATTAGGTCAACTGGGTTGGGGTAAATGTAACCCAAAAAATCCTAAAAATTTAAGACGAAGGTGTTCTGTCTTAATTCAATCTAATGATACAAATATTTTGATTGATGCTGGACCAGACATTAAAAATCAATTAATTAATCATAATTTAAATGGCCTAAACGCTATAATAATTACACATGAACATGCAGACCATATATCAGGATTAGATGAATTAAGACCATTTTATTTTCCAAAACAAGAAAAAATAAATGTTTATACAATTGAGAGAACTGCTAACTTTTTATCTAATAGATTTGACTATCTGTTTGAAAAAAATGAAAAATCTCAATCTTATTTTAAACCACCGATGATTTTAAATGTATTAAATTATTATGATGAAATTAATTTAAATGGTATTAAAATTAAAACAATTAAACAACATCATGGTGTGATAGACACGATTGGTCTTATTATTAATGATAAATTTGCATATTGTACAGATGTAGTAGATTTTCCTAAAGATAGTTTTAATCAACTAAAAAATTTAGAAACTTTGGTTATTACAGGATTAAGATCTACACCTCACATAGCTCATGCACATTTTGATCTAACATTTAGTTGGATTAGTGAACTTAAGCCTAAAAAAGCTTATCTTACACATTTAAGTCCAGATAGCGATCATGACCATGTTTTAGGCTTATGTCCTGATAACGTTGAGCCAGCATACGATAATATGTATTTTAATTTGTAATTTAGTTTCATAATATATATTATGCGACAAAGTATAAATTATAAATATAAGGATAAGATAGAATTATCAAATAAAAACAATATCTTACCCTTACTAACTAAATATTAATCTTTAATTAATTTTCCAAATTTTGGTGTAGCTAAATTACAAGGCTTATACCAAGCAGCTTTAGATTTATCAACTGGGTCTGAACATATTTCAGCCCAACTCGGAACCATTTCATTATAAGATGCACAACTAGATAAAAATAGAGAACTAAACCCAATTGTTAAAATTAATATAATTTTTTTCATATTATCTCCTTTTATAATTTAATTGTTTCAAATTCTGATGGACTTGTTATTTCAATTAATTCTAAATCATCAGAATGCTCTATTTCTCTATGGTGAATTTTTGGTGGTTGATAAACTACATCGCCTGGATATAATGTAAATTCACCTTCCCCTTTGTATTCAAATTTAACTGTTCCTTTAAGTATATAAACCATTTGAAAATTAACTTTATGGTAATGCCACTCACCATTAGCGTGTTTACCTTCAATTGCTTTAATTACATTAGCTCCAAAATTGCCTGAAGTTGCTTCTTCAATACCTAAATTTTTATATTCAAAAAAACCTCTTAATCCTGATTCAAATTTATTTTCATTTGCTCTAGTAATTTTAAATTTCATATTTTTCTCCAATTTATAAAGATACGCTAATGTATTGAAGGCATTATTTCATTAGCAAATCTATCAAGTCCTTTTATTCCACCACCATTATCAACCAGAAGTATATAATTAATATCGCCTTCTTTTAATTCATGAAGTCTATCAATTATTTCTTCTTTTGTACCAATTAAAGCGCCATTGTAAGCTTCATCAGTACCCTTGTGTACCATTATGCTTGATTTATTGTTGCCATCAGGTCTTTGAGACAGTTTATCTACATTTTCTCTTGCTTTTAGTCTTTTTTGTATGATCTCTTCTTTTTCTTTTTGATTTTTAGCTATATACATTGCTCTTGCTAATGCAATTTGGGGCTTGTTCTTCATTCTAAGGCTATTTAATTCATCATTAAAAATTTTTACTCTCTCAATGACAGTAGAAACAGGAGAGAATTGATCTAGTAATAAATTACAATTTTGTTGTGCGACTGTTTTAATGGAATCTGGATGCCCTGCTGCCATCCAAATGGGTGGATGAGGTTTTTGAACACAAGGTGGCTCAACAATAACATCATTAAATGTCCAATATTGGCTTTTATAGTTCCATTTTTTCTTTTCGTTCCAACATTTTAAAATTATTTGAAGGCAATCATGATATCTTTCATGTGCTTCATCCATATCAATGTCAAATCCATGAAATTCGTTGTACCTATATCCCTTCCCCACTCCGAAATCTAATCTTCCTCCAGATAACAAGTCTAAAGTAGATGCTTGTTCTGCTAATAATATAGGATTATGCCAGGGAAGAGCCATAACTGCTGTACCAAGCCTAATAGTAGAGGTTTTAGCGGCTAAAAAAGTTAATAAACTCATTGATGCTGAAACCTGACCAAGGCCAGTGAAATGATGTTCAACAGTAAAAGTACTGTAATAACCTAATTTTTCAGCTTCTTGATTGAATTTTATCCAATCATTATAACCAGTTGCACTATCTATGTCTGAATCTACTGGTGCTGATTTAGCACTGCCAAATAAACCAAATTTCATAATATTAATTATAATAAAAAATAATTTAGTTCATAGAATAAAATCATTTATAGTAAAATAAATTAAATTCTTTGGAGGAAATCGTGGAATTAAGGCCTTACGGACCTACTGCTGGTCGTCAAAACTCAGATAAAAAAGTTAATTATACATCAAACAAAACAATTGATGCTCATTGCCATTTACATGTTCAAGAAGCCGCAGACTTAGTATCAGATTTATTTGACCCAATGCAGGTCCCAGCTTTTAAAACAACGAATGAAATAACCTCAAAACAAAACCAACAGCAAGCTAAAGATCGTACTTTGCATCTTACAGACCTAGACCAAAGGTTGAGAGATATGGATAGACAAGGCATTGATATGCAACTACTTATACCAGTTCCATTTCAAGCCTATTATGCAATTAGAAATGCCAGAGGTCATAAAGCTATTCAAATTATTAATAACACCTTATCCAAAACAGCTGAAAAAAGACCTGATAGATTTTTAGCTCTTGGAACACTTCCCATGCAAGATGGTGATGCCGCGGCTCGTGAAATGGAAAGAGGCATCAAAGAACTAGGGTTAAAAGGTTTTCAAGTATTAGGTACAGTTGATGGACATGAATTATCAGACCCAATACATGATCCTGTTTGGGAAATGGCTCAAAAGCATGATACATTAATCTTTTTACATCCTAATGGATATCCTCAAGGCGACAGAATTAAAGACCATTACTTTAACAATGTTATTGGAAATCCATTAGATACAACCGTAGCTCTTCATCATTTGATCTTTGATGGCACATTAGAAAAATTTCAAAATTTAAAAATATTTGTTGCTCATGGTGGTGGTTATTTGCCAGCTTATTCTGGAAGAATTGATCATGCATGGGGAGCAAGACCTGATTGTCGTTTATTGATTAAGAACCCCCCTACTTCATATTTAAAAAAATTATATTTTGATACAGTTGTTTTTAGTTATGAGCAATTAAAATATCTAGTAGATACATTTAGCTCAGATAACATAATTATGGGAACAGATTATCCATATGATATGGCTGAAGATAATCCAGTACAACATGTTATAGAAACTGTTGGATTGACTGATGAAGATAAAAGAAAAATAACTGGTGGTAATATAGCTAAATTATTGAAAATAAGTATTTAATTTGTTGAAATCACATTAATTTATGAAATCCATAAATTTTTATCATTCGATTGAATTAATTTTCTCTATTATGATTAATTTTTTTAATGGAGACTTAGTTGATAAAGCAAATAAATGTAGGTGTAATTGGCACAGGTTGGTGTGGTGGAATAAGAGCTAATGCTTGTAATAACAATCCCTTAGTAGATAAATTATATATTGCAGAAACGAATAAAAAGCGTCTTGCTGAACTTAAAAGCTCATTAGATTTAGAAGGTGCTACAGAAAACTGGCAGGAACTAGTTTCTAACGATGATATTGACACAATTATAATTTCTGCAACACCTGAAACCACGCATTACCCTATGGCTCTAGCCTCATTAAAGGCTGGTAAAAATGTATTTTTAGAGAAGCCTATATCCACTACTTTAGAAGAAGCAGAAGAATTAATAAGTGAATCAATAAAAAATAATGTTAAATTCACAATTGGTTATTCTCAAAGATTTAACGCAAAATATGCATATGTTAAAAAATCTCTTCAAGAAAAAATAATTGGTGAACCAGTTACATGTTTAGTTAGCAGGCATATAACACGAGAATTAGGTGAAAAAATATCTGGAAGAACTGCTCTATCCCCTGCGGCAATGGAATCCACGCATGATTTAGACTTTTTATTATGGTGTTTACAACCAAGAAAGCCAGTGAAAGTTTACAGCCAGACGGCTGGTAAACTTTTTTCAAAAAAAAGTAATACTCCTGACCATCAGTGGATAATAGTTACTTTAGATGATGGGATGACTATAACTGTCGGTGGTGGATGGATATTGCCCCTTGGCTACCCAAACTATTCTCATACTTGGATAGAAGTTATTGGTACAGATGGATCATTATTTATTGATGACAGTCATAAGGATGTTCATTTAAACACTGTTAAAGATGGAATTAGATATCCTATGTCTTCAATGCCTGGAGAACCAGTTGAGCATACTCATGCTGGACCAATGCATGAAGAAACAATTCATTTTATAAACGCAGTAGCAACTAATAAACCTGTTCTAGTTAAACCAGAAGAAGCTAAAGCAGTTATGGAATTGTATATGGCAGCAGATTTATCTGCAGAAAGAGGAGAACCTATAACTTTACCAAGGAATAAATAATGAAATTTGATAAATTTTCACCAAATTTATTAAGTGGTATAATTAGTATTTTATTTGGGATTTTCATCTATTACAAAATTCCTACTGAAGTTGAAAAACCTGTTTTAATATTTGGTCAATCATCGTCTGAAATTGACCCACAAATTGTCCCAACAATTATTGCATTTATGTTTTTAATATTTGGCTTATATACAGTATTCTATGAAAAAAATTCAAAAATATCAAATAATTGGCCAAAATTTACAAAACAAATATTAATTAATATTTCTATAACAATACTTTGTTTAATTTTATACTCTATATTATTTCAATATTTCGGATTTGTTATTTCTAGTGTTCTTTTAATTTTATCTTTGGGCACATTCATGGGAAATGTTAATTTCAAATATATAACTGTTATATCTATTTTATTTCCACTATCCATATTCTTTTTATTTGTGAATGTTATGCACGTGTTTTTACCAGAATTTCCTTTTTATGAAATTAGGATTGGCAACTTTTTAATTATGTAAGGAGTAAAATGTTTGAAAGTTTTTTAAATGCTTTTCCATTACTATTTGGAGGCGGAAGCTTTTTAAATATTTTATTTGTTATCTCTTTAGGTTTGTTAATTGGACTTTTTGTTGGAGCCTTGCCTGGGCTTACAACTTTAATGGCGATGGCTATTGTTTTGCCAATATCTTTCTTTATGGACCCATTAGTTGGGATACCTTTTCTTATTGGTGTTTATAAAGGTGGTATTTTTGGAGGATCTATTCCAGCAATACTAGTTTCATTGCCTGGTACTGGAGCATCTGTTGCTACAACATTTGATGGACCACCTTTAACAAAAATGGGTAAAGGTAGAAAAGCTCTTGAAACAGCTCTTTTTTCATCTGTAATTGCTGATTTTTCAAGTGATATAGTAACTATTTTATTAATTGGGCCTATCGCTCTTATTGCTTTGTTAATTGGACCTCCTGAATTAGCAGCAATATTGTTTCTAAGTATTTTAATAATTTCTTCTACATCTAGTGGTAGTGTTGGAAAAAATATGATTATGTTAGCAACTGGTCTTTTTATAGCTATGATTGGACAAGATCCAATTGCTGCATTGTCAAGATTTACTTTTGATGTTTTTGAATTAAGAGCTGGTGTTCCCCTTTTACCTATGTTGATTGGGCTATTTGCTATACCTGAAATTTTAATAAATATAGAAACAAAAACTAAAGATTTTATTAAGACAAAACTAAATCTAAATAAAGAAGAAAAATTAACTTGGAATGAATTTTTAAAATTAAGAAAAACAATCTTTAGAAGTACTGTTATTGGTACAACAATTGGAATGATACCAGGAGTTGGGCAGGTTGTTGCTGCATTTGTTGGGTATGCAGCTGCTAAAAATAGTTCAAAAAATCCTGAAAAGTTTGGAAAAGGAGAATTAGAAGGTATTGCCGCTCCAGAAGCCGCAAATAATGCAGTTAATGGCCCTACTCTCGTTCCTTTATTAACATTAGGTATACCTGGAGATAATGTAACTGCTATATTATTAGGTGCTTTTGTTGCTCATGGTCTTAGGCCTGGGCCAGAACTAATGTCAGAACAAGGAAGTATAGTTTTTGCAATCCTCTTGTGTATGCTTTTAGCAAATGTACTTTTTTTAATATTGGGTTATTTCACAATGCCTATATTTTCTAAAGTTGTAATAATTAAGAAATCTTATTTGATCCCTTTAACTATCATTTTTGCATTCGCTGGATCATTTGTATTCAGACACAATCCTGCTGATTTATATTTCTTACTCATATTTGGAATATTTGGATATGTGTTAAAAAAATTAGAATTTGATGTAACACCATTAGTAATGGCTTTTATTTTAGCTCCTTCATTAGAATATGCATTTGGTCAAACATTGAGCCTTGGCGATGATAACATCATAATGTTTTTACTCTCAGAAAGACCCATAGCTGCTTTAATAATTGTATCAACTCCAGTTATTACATGGAAGTTATGGAAGAGAAGTAAAAAGTTGCGAGATGTCGCAGCTACAATAACCTCTGAGCAGGTTAAATAAATGTTAATTTTCATTTTAGAGGAGGAATAAATGAAAAAATTTCTAACAACTCTTATAGCAGTTTTTGCTATATTGAGTATTTTTAATACGGTTAAAGCAGATTATCCTGAAAAACCAATCACAATGGTAATTCCATTTGGTCCAGGTGGTTCTCATGACCTCAATGCTAGAGTATTTACAAGTATAATACCTCAGTATCTTGGTAATGCTATCATAGTTAAACTTGTTCCAGGTGCAAGCGGACAAACTGGAACGGCTATGGTTGCGCAGGCGAAACCTGATGGATACACATTACTTTTCACACATAATTACGTTGATCAGTTACAACATCATGTTAAAAAGTTGCCTTATAAACCTCTTAAGGATTTTGTAACAGTTGCAAGAATAAATTACGCTGCTGCATGTATGATTGTATTAAGTAAATCTAAATATAATTCTGTTCAAGATGTATTTGATGCAGCAAAATCAAGTGGTGGAAAGTTAAAACTTGGTCATTCAGGTATGTGGGGAGCAACTATGGTTCCTATGGCTCAATTACTGTCTTGGGGAAAAGTTAGTGCAAATTTAACTCCTTATAAAGGTGGCGGCCCTATGGTTAAAGGACTGTTATCTGGAGATGTTGAAGCTGTTTTACATTTTCCTTCTGTTATAAAGGGTCAAGGAAGTAAAGTTAAAACCTTAGGATGTGGCGCAAAAGAAAAAAGTTTAGGCACTCCTCCTACATTTGATGAACTTGGATTCACAGGTCAAATTGGTTATATGGATCGTATTTTAATGGCTCCAGCCAAAACACCACCAGAAAGAATTAAAGTTCTTCAAGAAGCTTTGGCAAAATTAAAAGGAGACAAAACTTTTAAAAAATTCATGGGTAGACTTGGAGAAAATATGGAATTCATGAATGGGCCTGACTATGAAAAGATTAGATCAGAAAAATCTAATAATTATAAATCTTTAGTTAAACAAATGACTAAAGGTTAATTAACAACTTGCAATGTTGTGCCTATTCATTTAGGCACACATTATAAATATGTATCAGCAAATTTTTGAAATTAGTGGGCCCGTTTTTTTTCTTATTCTTTTAGGTTTTTTAGTTTCTAAATTTAAAATTGAACTGCATGAAAAAACAATGGGTTTTTTACTTACTCACATTGGTTCGCCTTGTTTAATTTTTCACACTTTATCTACAACAAATGTAGATATTAATATATTAATCGAAATATGTACCTCAGCAATATTTGTAATTTTCATTTCATCTTTGCTTGCAATTTTTTTAATAAAAATTTTAAAAGATGATTTTAGCCCTTATTTTAGTTGTTTAATACATCCAAATTCAGCAAACCTTGCATTGCCTTTATCTATATTAACTTACGGAGAAACTGGTTTAATATATGCAATACCTTATTATGTTATAGTTGCATTATCACAAAATACATTTGGTTACTTAACAATATTAGGTTCATTTAAATTTTTATATATTTTGTATCATCCTATTTTTGTTTTATCTATATCAGGATTATTAGTATTAATATTAAACATAGAAATTCCTTTAGTGGTTATAAATTCTACTAATTATTTAGGAAATATAGTTATTCCAATTTCATTGATCCTTTTAGGATGTTCTTTATCTAATTTAAAAATTAAGAATTTAACAAAAGGTTTTATATACTCTATCGCCAGGTTTTTTATTGGCGTATTTAGTGGTTTAATAGTTATTTACCTATTTGATATTTCAGGACCAAAAGCTGGTGTTATTTTAATAATGTCCACTATGCCAGTTGGACTTCTTAATTATATTTTTACAGTTCAAATTGACAAAGATACAACCACTGTTGCTGGTTTAGTCGTTGTTTCAACAATTTTAACATTAATATGCCTGCCATTTTTATTACATTTTTTATTAATCTATTTTAATTAGACAATGTAATAATATTTGATAACTGTGCTTGATCTATTTATAAATTTTCTAATTCATTAATTTAAAGTTAACCCATAGATTGAATATTAAATTGTAGAATTATATTTTAAAAAAAGTTACATACTCAAGGATATAATTTGTAACTAACCTTAAAAACTATTAAATAATAAATATTCTTAAAAAGGAATTAATAATTATCATGAAACTAATACTTCTAATAAGTCTGTTAATAATAAATGGGTGTACTCCATTATTTAGTGCAGGTGGACTAATGCATAGTGTAGTCACAAATAATACAGTTAGTA
>CACCZR010000022.1 GCA_902550555.1 uncultured SAR116 cluster alpha proteobacterium
TCTACAAAATAAAAATTTATAAAAATAAATATTACAAAAACGCTGTAAATACAATAATTTACAGCGTTATGACGTTTTGAAACCATTAATTTAATATTCCTTTAATACTATATATTTCTAAATCTGTAATAATTTCAGCCAATGCTTGACCTCTTTGTTGAGGTGTTAAAAATTTATTGACAATTTTATCCTTTTCTAAATTTTGGATTTCAGGATTATCAATTTTCAAATTTTCTACTTCTTTTTTTAATTTTTCTATTTGAACTTTTTGATTAGAAGTTTCTTTTGGATTATTTAATCCTTTTGATAAAACATTATCCTGAGATATTTTTTTTTCAGGTTTAGATAAATCTTTAATATTTTTATTAATCTTTTCATTAAGTTTCTTAATTTGAGTTAACATTTCTTTTTGAAATTTTTCTTCATTATTAATTTTATTTTCACTTAGATTTTTTTTCGCTGTATTATCAGTATTTGAACTGACCGCAGTCTTTAATTTATCAACATAATCTTTTTTTGATAAATTTGTTATTTGATCTTTTTTATCTATAAACCAGCTTTTGAAGTTTTGGTTAGATTTTGAGGTAAGCAAATAACCTAACGCAAAAAAAACTAAAATATTAAAAATTAAAAATTTCATTCTACTCTCCTTCAACTTGTTTAAATTTTGAAAAGTTATCTTTTGTTAAAATATGTTCAAAATTTATAATTAATATTGATTTTAAAATTGCTGATGTAGGTAATCCTACAACAGAAGTCATAAATGCCATGCTAAATTGTTCAGTTAATTTACTGATCGTTTTATTTATTGTAGATATATCTAAATTTGAAGTTGAAAGCTCGCCAATCCCCATACTTATTCCAAATAAAGTAAATGTTAATGCTATTGTTGAAATACTATTTGAAACCTGAAGACCAAACTCAAACCAATACCTTGTATTTTGAATTTCAGTTTGATTTAATTGAACAAGACAAAATAATGTTAAAATTAACTGTGTTATAAAAATTACAATAAATAATAAACCTAATGTTGAAATACCCCAGTCGATTAATATATTTGGATTTTGTCCAGTAACCATCATATAAATAAAAAATATGATGGCTACTGAACCTATAAACCAACTTATGGATTGGGATATGTTATTAAATTTATTTAATAATAATTTAATCATTTTCTATATGCCTGTGTTCTTTTGAGGTTATCAGAAGTGAAGCCTAAATCTTCAAGCCAGTTTATTGAAATTGGTTTATCCTTTTCTAGTGCAGAATGAACCAGAAAAGTGAAATTAAAAGTTTCAAATGCTTTTATAGTTTTGTTTGAAGGATTTTTTGCTAAATCACTATCATTAAGAACTATTTTTTCCATATCTAATAACTTTATTTTTAATTTTTCTATTTTTTCGGCTCTCTGACTTTCGTTAATGTTTTTGTCAAACATCATTGTAATAGTTTTAGCCCTAACTCTTTCTAAATTTTCAACTGTTCCTGCTTCAACACCTGACAGCATTGACATAATCATCATTAGAGTTAACATAATTTTATTTCTCATTTTATTTCTCCATTTAGTTTAAAAATAGGTTTACTGAATCTGTAGGATCGTTTACATCCTTAAATTCATTGCCTTGTGGTATATTTATTTGCAAGCTATCTGCTAGTTCCATAGCATCTAAAGAAACAAGCTTAGCCATTTTTGTGAGAACTTGTTCTTTCAATGCTAATACTGATAATTCGCTTTCAAGTTTATCAATAAAAACATTTAACGATTCTAATTTATTTTCAGAATTAAGTAATAAATCATTTTCTTGAAACTTTGGATGAAATTTAATTTTAGTCTCAAGCTGTTGCATTGCTGACATCGTTTTTTGGTATTCTGAAAAATATTTTGAATTATTTGACATATTATTACCAATTAAAAGTTTACTTATTTTTTTATCTAACTTTTTAGATCTTTTTAGAGCTTTTTCTCTAGATGCTTGAAATTTACTTTTAGCTTTAAAGTTTTGATCACCTTTTTGAAATAAAGTCTTTCTTTTTATTTTTTCAAAAAATCTTTTTTTAGTTAGTAAATGCTCTCTTTTTATTTTCAACCTTTCACTCATGTCAGTTATGTATTCTTTCTTTTCAACTATAACTTGATGTTTTAATTCAATTTGTTCATCACCTTTAAATTGAGGGATAGATTTATTTAATTGATCAATTTTTGAATATCTGCTCTTAATTTTATCATCTGCTGTTTTTAAATTTAAATACAAAGATGAATTTCGAAAATCGTTATTTAACACTCTATCTAATTGTTTTGGTGGTAAAATATACATCTTTTCAACAATTTGAGGCTGCCATTCACCATTAGATAAATTTGCCATAGCATGAGTGCTTCCTAAGATTAAAAAAAACTTAATCAATGCAAAATTTATTAATTTACTCTTCATTTTTTAACTCCTTACTTTTTTGACCAGTGCCAAATTCTTTTCAATTCAGATTTAATTTTTCTATTACTATTAGTCATTTCTAAATCAAGTCCCTTTTTTTCATTTGCAATATCTAATATTGCTTCTGTATTTTTTATAAAACTTGATCCATCTGAATAAATTAAATCTCTATCAAACTTGTTTTTAAAATCTTCTAATTTTAAAGAAGCAACTTTTAATCTTCCTGATTTTAGATAATTTTGAATGGACAAGGCATAGTTTTTCATTCTTTGATCTTGTGAAATAATTGTATTGTAATTACCTACAATTTGATCACATTTTGACAAAATCTCTGCACTCTTTGAGTAAAGGCTTATTGAATTATCTTTACTGTCTGATGCCTTTTTATCAAAAAAATATCCTTCATCAACGCATCTGTCATATTCTCTAGTTGAATTTAAATATTTTTGATGACTTTGTGCTGAACTGATTACTTTACTATTTCCATTTAATAGCCCGTAATCCTTAAAAGATGCCTGGCAAGATGTAAGAGCCAAAGCTCCTATCGTTAAAATAATTTTATTTAATTTTATTTTCATTAATATCTCCTAATTAAAGTAAATTATGTCGTGAATACTGTAGTGATTATTTGAGTTAATTGTTTTAAAGCCACGATTAGTTCTGACTTTTATTTTGTAATGAGAAAATACTCTTCTATTTTCTTTGATATATGAAGAAGAATATTCACATGATGTATTATAACTATCATTATTAGCAGCAAAAATAGATCCTACAACAGCGCCCATGGTTCCCGCTCCATGATTGTTGCTGATTTGGTTCCCTATTACACTACCAATTAAACCACCAATTATAACATTTTCTAATCTTGGCTTTCTTTGGTAATGCCTAGTACATGTTTTATGTGTTGTTGGTTTATTAATTACTTGGTTATGGTAGATTGGTCTAATATCAACGACAACACCCCAATTTTTATAAAAATGATCAGAAAATGCATTCGAAGAAAAAGTTATAATTAATATAAATGTAAATATTATTTTTTTCATTGTTTCCTCTTATTTTTTAATTACGTTAGTAATATGGAAAAAAGAGAAGAATTTTTGTTGAACTTGTTTTTCTATATATTCATATTGATTTTAATTTGTTTTAGTACTAATAGTTTTTCTCAAAATCAAACGATTAATAATTTCTCAAAATCAAAGAAAATTTTATTAAAAATTCATGAAAATAACCCTTATACTTTTTACTGTGGGTGTTCTTACAAAAACAAAACCCCAAACTTAAGTTCTTGTGGGTATAAAATTTTTAAAAATAATAAAAGGGCTAAAAGAATTGAATTTGAACATATTGTTCCTGCATCAAGATTTGGAAAAAAATTTCAATCATGGACAAAAGGTCATTTAAATTGTGTAAAAAATAATGGTAAAAAATATAAAGGTAGAAAATGTTCTAGAAAGGTTGATGAAAACTTTAGATTGATAGAAGCAGATATGTACAACCTACAGCCAACCATTGGTGAAGTAAATCAACTGCGAAAGAATTTTAACATGTCAATTATTTCAGGAGAAAAAAAAATTTTTGGCAAATGTGACGTAGAAATAAAAAATGATAAAATTGAACCTGCAGAACACATAAGAGGTGATATTGCGAGAACATACATATATATGTCAGAAACTTATCCAAGGTATATTAATTTATCTTACATAGAACAAGATTTATTTAATTTATGGGATAGAGAAGATCCTGTAGATAAATGGGAATGTAAAAGATATAAATTAATTAAAAAAATCCAAAATAGTGAAAATCACATCTTAGCTAAAAAGTGTATTAACTAATTTAAATAATCTATTTTAATTCATTAATTTCAGATTTTAAACTACTAATAATTTTGCTATTTGGTTTTAGCTTAGTGTATTCAGTTAAAGCTTTTTTTGCTCCATTTTTGTTATTTAATTTAATGTAAGAGTTAACTTCTCCTAACCAAGCTTTTGAATAATTTTTGTTAAGCTCTCTCGAAGCTTGAAAATCTTTAAGAGCCAATTGATATTTTTTTGTATCAAAGAAAAATTGAGCTCTTTTAATTAAAAACCTCTCTTTTCTATAACTTGCTTTATCGATAGCTAAAGTATAGTTTTTTTCTGCTAATTTATTTTTATTTTGTGAAAAATAAATATCACCTTTTAATGAAATCACTTCTGGATAATTTTTCTTTAATTTTAATGCATCATCTATTGAATTAATTGCTATTTCATACTTTTTTAATTCCTTATATATATTTGCCAAATAAAAATGTATTCTTGGATTTTTATCATTAAATTTTTTTGCTAGGAGCAAGTCATCTATAGCTCTATCAAACTGCTTCATAAAAGTAAAAACACGTGCTCTTCTAACAAAGATATTAGAATTTGATGGATCAAGTTCTAAGGCCTTAGAAAAATCATTAAGTGCTAATTCAAACTCCTTTCTTTCATAGTTAACAATTCCCTTCCATTTCCAACCAGTTAAAAATTTCTCGTCTATTTCTACAGCTTTTCTTAAATAGCTTTCCGCAACGTTATATTGATTTTGGTAACCGTAAACCATACCTAATCCATAATACGCTTCTTTGTAATTTGGGTTTAAGGATATTGCCTTTCTAAAATTATTTTCAGCATTTTTATAATTTTTTGGCTTAGTTTTTAAATTTATCCAACCAATATTATAATAAGCTAAGTCAAATCTAGGATCTAATTTTAGAGATTTTTCAAACCACTCTAATGAACTTTCAATTTTTTTTGAATCTGAATCAATAATTCCATTCCATAAATAAGCCCATTTATTGTTAGGATTTAATTCAATTGATTTTTTTAAATGCTTTTTTGCTAGTGCAGTATTTTTAGAGTTGTACTCAACAACACCTAATCTCATATATGCAAAATCATTTAATGGATCTTTACTGATAGCTTCTTCAAGAGATTTTTTAGCTCTTGAATTATCTTTAAGAGCAGCATAAATCTGTCCTTTTAGAATAAATGGTTCAGCACTATTTGAATTTTGTTGTTCCAGGAGAACTGATTTTGCAAGGGCTTGATAGGTTTCATTTAACTCCTCAGCAGTATAAGGCCTATCTAAATTAAACATTTTTCTGACAGAAGCCATACCATCTATGTAAGCATCTAAAAACCTAAAATCAGTATTATCAGGACTTAATTCAATCGCTTTTTCTAAAAACTCTTTAGCAACTTTTGAATTATTTTCTTTATAATAAAGTTCAATACCAACATTTGCATAATTTGAAGCAAGTTCTCTTGTTTCCCAAGTTTCCTTTAAATAAACTCCTAATTCCCACAAACCTAAAGCACCTGTGAATAAAATAGCAACTCCAGAAAAAGATTTAACTACAACATTTTTTAATCTATCAAATCTTTTTTCTTCTCGTGCAGGAGAAAAATATTTCTCAATATTTTCAATTGCTTTTGTTTGCCTGGATAAAAGATCAGAGATATCTTTATTATTATCTTCTTTATTTGCCATATATAATCTTTTGAAACCTCTTTTTCCTTAATTCAAAAATATCTGAAGGAATATTTAAATTAGTTACTTTTTTTATAACTGCAGTTCGATCCTTAGGATATCCAGTTCCATGCTTATTACCAGTTCTTTTCTCTAGTTTTTTTATAACGTTTAGCGCTGAGTTCAGATCATAACCAGCTTGAACAGCTAACATCGCGCCTCGTCCATCTGCTTCCATTTCAAGATCTTTACCATAACCATTTTCAGCAAAATCAATCATTCCACCAAAAAAAGAGTCGCTCATACCCATGCCACTTGCACCTTTTTTAAACATATCACCGGATGTTTTTTGAATAACAGCATTTAAACCGTGATCTAATTCAATATGACCAATTTCGTGAGCTAGTACAAAAGCTAATTCATCTTCATTTTCTAAAAACTTTAACATTCCTGTAGAAATAAATATAAATCCTCCCGGTGCAGCAAATGCATTTACTAACTTATCATCATCAATAACTATGATTACTGGATCTTTATAATTACCATAATATCTACTAGTTCCTAAAATCGTTAGAGTAATATTTCTTACATATTGAACTCTGACATCACTATTTTTCAAAAGTTTTGGGTATCTGCCAATTACCATTGCAGATAATTTTCTACCTAACATAAATTTTCCAACAGGACCTAAATTAGTATTTTCCATTGCCTCTAAGGATTCTCCAATTACAGACATAAAATTACCCATGCCCCCTTTTTTTCCATCAGATTTACCTCCTAACATACCGCCAAGAGGATTTTTTTTATCTCCTCCAAGAAGATTTCCTAATGGATTAGCTCCTCCATCTTTATTTCCGCTTCCTAAAAGATTTCCTAGTGGGTTAGCCCCTCCATCTTTATTTCCGCCTCCTAAAAGATTTCCAAGACCTTGAGCATGAGCAAAATTACAAAATAAAGTAATCGCTAAAATATAAATTAAATTTTTCATTTAAATTCTCCTAACCTACCAGATTTCCTAAAATCCATAATTTTTATAAAGTCTATTTTTCCTTGTGAATTAGTAATAAAATTATCAATAGTTTTATAATCAGCAGGTCCACCCTTAGCTTTGCCAGCAGCACCTCTCATAGCTGTCATATCTCCAGATTCATCTTCAGAAAAATTTCTTTTTGCCTTTCCCGAAGCAATTTTATCAACTTTTTCCTGTGCAGTTTTTTCATTTTGTCCATCAAGATTACCTTTAGAAACCAAACAAGAGTTAGAAACAAATTGTCCTTCGCCAATTTTAACCCACGCAGCCCTTGTATATTCTTTAGGATCAATAGGTTGGGGATCTCTATCGGCTCCACTTGCATTTGATTCTTCTCTAAGAGTAAGAGACTTTTTAGAAGAAAAATCTGAATCAGGTAATTCAAATTGTCTTTCTAAGCCTTTAATTTTAATTTGTTTTCCAAAAGTTATTGTTTTAATTTTATTGGAAAAAGCAGTAGGTTTTTCATGTACATGTAAACTTTTACAAGCATTATACATTGTTGACCCAACCGAAACTTTTTCAAATGCTAAAGCTTTAAATGAATAAAACATTCCGAAAACAATTATAAAAAATTGATTTAAATATCTCATTTTTTTCTCCATTTCTAAAACCAAAAATATATAAGTATTAAGCCTATTGGTAGACAAATTAAAAATAATATCCATAAGTTTGCAACATTTATATCTTTTAATTCCTCTTTAGTCTTAGATATACTTAAATTGACTAAAGAAAATGCTGAATACATTCCTATAGCTAACAAAAAAATTCCAACACCAAAAAGTAAATCTATAAATTCCATATTACTCTACGTCAATTTCTCTAGTACCTGTTTTTCTTCTAATTTTTTCTACATTATCTCTAATTAAATTATACAAATTTTCAGGATCTTTAATACCGTTAAGATTTATGCTCGAGTTTGATCTGTCTGATGTAACTAATTCTATATTACCCAAACCAAAAATTCTTTGAATGAAAGGTTTTACAACTTTATAATCTCTCACTCTGTATAATTCACACTCATCAATTTCTTGATTTAGAATGCCAGTTTTTAATTTTATTCTTTGGTCAGTCACTTCATAGACAGTAAATCTTGTTTTTAGATATATTATAATTGGAACAAATAAAGTCCATGACCATATAATAAATGATACAATATTTAAAATTTGAGATGGTCTACCTGTATATAATTGTTTTTCTTCTGAATTCATGCTTAATCTAACATACTAGACTTATAAATTCTAATAAACCTCTTTTTTTATTTAATTTATAAATAGTTAAAGATGTGTACTTGACCAATTAAATTATTTTTTCCAAGATTAAAGATATGGAAAGTAATATTTCAGTAAATATAGATAGATTATGGTCTTCTTTATCGGACATGGCTAAAATTGGTCCTGGTATAGCAGGTGGTAACAATAGACAATCATTAACTTTTGATGATGGAAAAGGAAGAGAATTATTACAAAAATGGTGTGAAGCTGCAGATTTAAAAATGACGGTCGATCAATTAGGTTCAATGTTTTTTTTAAGAGAAGGAACAGATAGCAAGCTAAACCCAGTAGTTATCGGTAGCCATCTTGATACACAGCCAACTGGAGGAAAATATGATGGAGTTTTAGGTGTATTAGCTGGTTTAGAAATAATTCGAACTTTAAATGATCTTGATATTAAAACAAAGCGACCAATTATGATTGTTAATTGGACTAATGAAGAAGGTTGTAGATTTGCACCCGCACTAATGGCGTCATCAGGTTTTGTAGGAACAGTTGACGTCAATGAAATCTTAAATACAAAAGATTTAGATGGTAAAGTTTTCAAAGAAGAATTAGCTAAAATCGGTTGGAATGGTAAAGAAAAAGTAGGTTCTCAAAAAATGCATTGTTATTTTGAACTACATATTGAACAAGGCCCTATTCTGGAAAAAGAAAACATAGATATTGGAGTTGTAACTCATGGTCAAGGATTAAGGTGGCTTGAGGTTGAACTAACTGGCGTTGAACAACATACTGGAACAACACCAATGCCAGTTCGAAAAGATGCAGGATTAGTCATGTCAAAAATAATCTCTGAAGTTAATAATCTAGCTAATGATAATCAACCAAATCTAGTTGCTAGTGTTGGACATATTGAAGTTTATCCAAATTCTAGAAATGTCATCCCTGGAAAAGCTATTTTTACAATTGATTTTAGATCACATATTGAAGAAAAACTGAAAGATATTGAAGCTAAAATTAGATCTATTGTTAGCAAAACAAGTAAAGATCATAACGTTAAGTATACTATTAAAGAAGTAGCGAACTATGATCCAATAACTTTTGACAAAAACTGCGTAAACTTTATAAGAAATGCTGCAAAAAAATATAATTATACATATAAAGAAATTGTATCTGGAGCGGGACATGATGCATGTGCAATTAATTCAAAAATTCCTGCAGCAATGATCATGTGTCCTTGTGTAGATGGGATTAGTCACAACGAGGCAGAAGAAATTAAAAAAGAATGGGCATTAACAAGCACTAATGTCTTAATGCATGCAGCGCTTGAGGCAGCTCAATAATAATGAGGTAAATAAAAAATGGATAAAAAAGTTAGTTTCATTGGTTTGGGAGCTATGGGTGGTCCTATGGCAATAAATATCATTAAAAAAGGAATAGATTTATTTGTTTACGATGTTGATGAAAATAAAATAAATAAAGTTGTTAAAGAAGGTGGATTTGCTTCAAATAATATTTTAGATGCTGTCAAAGATTCAGATATTGTAATAACTATGCTTCCAGCTACAGAACAGGTAAAAACTGTATTACTTGGAGAAAATGGGGTCATTAATAATTTAAAAAAAGATAGTCTTATTTTAGACATGAGTACTATCTCACCAAAAGGAACGGATGAGGTTGCAAAAAAATGTAAAGAAAATGGACTACGTTTTATTGATGCTCCAGTTGGACGTTTGGTAAGTCATGCTATTGCTGGTGAATCTTTATTTATGGTTGGATGTGATGATGAAAAAGATTTTAAACGTGTAAAACCCCTTCTTGATGCAATGGGCACAAGTATTATTCGATGCGGAAAAGTTGGAACAGGAATAAGGGCAAAAGTAGTAAATAATTTCCAAATTTTATCCATTGCTCAAATTACTGCTGAAGCTCTAACCTTAGCTCAAAAACTTGATTTAGAATTAGATGTTTTTAAGGAAGTTAATGCTGGAACAACAGCAAATAATGGACAGTTTCATATAAATTTTATGTCAAAAGTTTTAAAAAATGACGTTCAACCAGGTTTTACGATTGATCTAGCACATAAGGATATGGGGCTAGCTATTGAAGCAGGAAATGACTTTAGAGTAGGTCTTCCTGTAGGATCATCTGTACATGCTGTGTATGGTCAAGCAAGATCATCTGAATTTGCAAAAAAAGACTTTAGTGCTCTCTTGGATTATGCATGTCAAGTTGCTGAGATAAAACCACCAAGATTAATCGACTAAACAACCGGACAGAGTCCACCATCTACATTGATTGCTGTTCCAGTAATATACGCACTTCTATCAGAGGATAGAAAAGCAACTAAATTAGCATAATCAATTTCTTCACCAACTTTACCCATAGGAACTCTTTTTGACATTTCATCATATAATTGGTTAACATCTGAATTTCCTGCTCGCCTTTCCCATTGAGCACTCTTGATTAAACCAATACAAATTGCGTTTACACGAATGTTAAATGGGGCAAATTCATTGGATAATGATTTAGTTAAATTTATACCAGCAGCTCTAGTTACAGATGTTGGAAGACTTCCAGCATTAGGCGCCTTACCACCGCCTATAGCAGCATTAATTATAGAGCCAGATTTTTTTTCTTTCATTATTGGCAAAACAAGTCTACACAATCTAACTGCTGCCATTAATTTTAAATTAATATCTTCTTCCCAATTTTGATCAGTTACATTCTCAAATCCTGAAGCAGCAGATGTTCCTGCATTATTAACAAGAACATCTATTGCTTTAAAATGTGATATAGTTTGTTCTACTAATTTTTTACATTGATCAGCATTAGTAACATCACACTGAATATCTAACACATCATTTTGAGTTTTTTCTCTAATAATGTTTGCTTTTTCTTTTAAGTAATCACCTCTTCTACCACATAATACAATTTTGGCTCCTTGTTCAGAAAGTAATTTAGCAGAGGCAAAACCTAAACCATCACTTCCACCTGTAATAAGAACAACTTTACCTTTTAAATTTAAATCAAACATAATTATAACTTTCTTTTACATTGTATCCTTGAATCTATTAATTGCAGTTACACCATCGAAAGAATGTGGAAAAATTAATGGAGTACTTTCTGCTTTACATTTAACTACAACTAATGAAGGTCCATCTTCTTCATATATTGTTTTCAATACTTTGTAATCATCTGTTCTTTCAAAAATTGTATAAGTATTTTCAATACCTGATCCTTTAGCAATTAGTTCTAAATTAGTTTTCCCTGCCGTAGCAGTTGGCTGACTACCTGTTTCCACATAAGACTCATTATCTAAAACAATTACTGTTAAGTTACTTACAGGATGATTAGCTATAGTAGCTAATGATCCTAAACTCATTAACGTATCGCCATCACCGGTGATTAATAAAATTTTTTTATCTGGTTGAGAAATAGAAAGACCTAATGCAAATGGTAATGCTTGACCCATAGCACCAATAAAACCAAAATTATTTTTTTCATCTCCAGTTGACATTAAATCCCATGTAGAAGTTCCAATTCCACTTACAACTCTTAAATTATCTTTTCTGTCTTCTAATAGTTTATTAACAAAATCTCTTCTAATTATCATATTTTAACCATTTTTGAATTGTTTCGCTCCAATCATTTTTTGAGACAATAAAACTGCTGCTGATTTTCTTGTATTAAATGCAAAATTTGCTGCAGCATTAACAGTATCACCAACTTCATCTTTATAATCAACTCTAAAAATTTTAACATCCATAGCTTCTAAAACTTTTGGAGTCCCTAATCCCATTGGAACCTGCCAAGGTATAAATTCTCCCCATTCACCTCTCATAGAAACAATGGTAAGAAATGGAATTCTACAAATATTAGGTAAAGCCAGCGCATTAATACAATTTCCAACGCCACTTGATTGCATTAGTAAGGCACTTTTTTTTCCACCGGCCCAAGCCCCACAAGACAATCCTACGCCCTCTTCTTCTGTAGTTAAAGTTACTACATCGATATTATTGTCTTTTTCACACAAATCTATTAAAGGAGTATGTCCAGCATCAGGTATGTGTGAAACTAAAGAAATGCCAATATTTTTGAAAACATCATAAATATCATTTCTCCAATCTTTTGAAAATTTTTCCATATTATAAACCTTTTAATGTAAATTTATCTTATTCATATTAATATAAAATAAAATCGTTTTTTTTAAAATTAAGGATAAATAATGAATAGCAATAAAAATAAAGTTGCAATTGTAACTGGTGGAGCAAAAAATATTGGAAGAGCGACTTGTATAGAGTTAGCAAAACTAAATTTTAATATACTAATTCATGCCAACACCGACAAGTTAGGTGCAAAGGAAACAAAGTCTCTTATAGATTATTACAAAGTTGATTCTAGAATCATAACTGGAGATTTAACAGATCAAAACTTTGTTAATGACGTATTTAATGAAGCTTCTAAACTTGGTGATCTGTCAGTATTAGTAAATAATGCTTCTCAAAGAAATTTTTTTAAATTTGAAGATATGACATACGAAGATTGGAAGCATATATTAAATATTAATTTAGATGCAGTATTTTTGACTTGCAAAAAAGCTATACCATTGATGAAAAATAATTCTTGGGGAAGAATTATAAATCTAGGTGGTCTTTCAGCTCACATTGGGGCTATTGGAAGATCACACGTTGTTACTTCTAAACTCGCTGTAATTGGGTTTACTCGTGCTTTAGCAACAGAATATGCTGGAACAGGGATTACAGTCAATTGTGTTGTCCCTGGATTAATTGATACTGTAAGAGGTAAATCTGCTGGACAAGGATTGTTACATCCAACTCATTCAGATCCACCAATAGGAAGAAAGGGTAAACCTATTGAAGTTGCAAAAATGATAAAAAATTTATGCGACGAAAATTCAGACTTCATTAATGGACAAACTATTCATGTGAATGGCGGAAGTTTTTTCTGTTAATTATTTACTAGCTCTAATTGCTGCTTCAGATTGATGATCTCCATGTTCATCCCAGTAAGGAACTGAGCCATATGTGCTCACTAAAAAGTCTAGAAATGCTCTAACTTTAGGTGAAAGATGTTTACCGCTTGGGTACACAGCATAAATTGGAATATCTTCTTGAAGAAAGTTTTCTAATAAAGAAGTTAATGTTCCAGCCGCTATATGTCTGCCAACAACAAATCTAGACAACATGCATATACCACCATTGTTAATACATGATCTTAAAATTGCGTCACCATGATTTAATTGCAACATACCTTTAGCTGTAAAAATTTTAGGCTTATTATCTACTAAAAAATGCCATTCATTATAAGGACTACCAAGTTGAAAAGAAATAATATCATGTTTAACTAAATCATCAGGATGTATAGGCTTCCCTTTTTTTTTTAGATAATCAGGTGAAGCTACCATTGCCCTTGGATTAGAAGCAAGTTTTCTCGATATAAGAGACGAGTCTCTCATCAAAGCAATTCGAATGGCAAGATCAATGTTATTCTCTACAAGATTTAATTCATTATCAGAGATAATCATTTCAACTTCAACGTCTGGGTACATTTCTCTAAAAATAGGTAAATGAGGTGAAATATGCCTATATGAAAAAGTGCTTGGTGCAGTAATTCTCAAGTGTCCTCTTGGAGCATTAGTAACGCTAGAAACTGCTGCTTCTGCTTCGTCAACATCACCAATTATTCTTCTTGCTCTATCAAGATACGCATGTCCAACTTCCGTTAAAGATACTGATCTAGTTGTACGAGTTAATAATCTTGCACCAAGTCTATCTTCAAGAGCAGATAAATTTTTAGACATAACAGATGGAGATAAATTTAGATCCCTACCAGCACTTGCCATAGATCCTTTATCGGCAACTGTCACAAATACTCTCATCATTGAAATTAAGTCCATAAAGTCTCACTTATAAACATTGTAAAGTATATATTACTTTAGATAAAACTTGAAATTTTTAAATTAATTGCGTATCAAAAAGATGCATACGGCGTGTAAATTTTAATCATTTACCACAATGCGGAGGGGTGGCCGAGTGGCTGAAGGCGCCGGTTTGCTAAATCGTTAGGGGAAGAAATTCCTCTCGGGGGTTCGAATCCCCCTCCCTCCGCCATTATACTAATCCCTGAAATGTAAAATAAAGTAAAATAATGTAAAATAATGTAAAATTTATTCAATAAAAACAATTACTTACGTCATTTTATACAAAATTGTATAATAAAATCAATGGACTAAACATGATATTAAATTAGGGACTAAAAAGGGGATTAAAATAGTATAATGGGTTCATTAACAGCTAAAAAAATTGATAAAATTGAAGAGAGCGGAATTTACAGTGATGGTAATGGGCTGCGACTTCGTGTCGATAAAAATAAAAATAAATATTGGGTTTTGAGATATTCTATTTTTGGTAAATCAAAAGATATGGGTTTAGGTAAATACCCTATTGTCACTTTAAATGATGCTAGACAAAAATTAGTTAATGCCAAAAAAATTATTCATGATGGTAAAGATCCTATACAACTCAAAAAAGAAAAACAAATAGAGCTTAAAAGAAATTGATTCATGTCATCACGTCGATCTGAAGTTGACCAATCTTCATTGTTTTTTAATAACTCTAAATATAATCTATTGAGACGACTAGTTGCTTGGATATCAATTGGATTATCACGTATCTGTTTTACAGTGGTGATCCCAGCTAATGGAAGAAAAAAACCAAAATTATTTGCTAATTTATTGAAGTCACAAGAAATCAATTCACCTGAATTTAAATCTTCAGCATTTAATTCCTCTCCATCAGTAGCTAGAATAAATTTAGCTTTAGCTTTTGATGTTTCAGGACTTGTCTTTAATTGAATAAGAGTTTTCTTAACTTCACCAATATTACATGTAGCAATATGAATGTTATTTCTTTGCAACACTCCATTTAAAATGTCAGAAT
>CACCZR010000023.1 GCA_902550555.1 uncultured SAR116 cluster alpha proteobacterium
CCTGAGATATAAAAATTTTTTCAATAGCTTGTGATGACATTCTCTCATCCTGAAAGAGCAGAGGTATATCATGAAATATTAAAAAATTTCTAAAAAATGTCTCTACAGATTGGCAACGTGGCCCTTTAGTTCCATTCATATTTAATGGCAACCCGACAACAATTCCACCAACATCCTTTTCTTTAATTATTTTAAGTATTTCATTAAAATCTATGTTTTGTTTTTTTCTTACAATTGTTGTTAATGGTGTAGCTATGAAAAGCTCTTTATTAGATATTGCTATACCTATTAATTTAGATCCATGGTCAATTCCTAACAAATTTTTATGATAATTTGTTTTTATTAAAAAATCTTCATGCTTGCAGATAGGCATAACAGATGGTATCAAAAAATAAAAATTTTAAAATCATAAAAATATATGAGCAATAACAGTAAAATCGACCTGAATACATTAAAAAAACTTGGAAAATTATCAAGAATTCCAATTGAAGAAACAGGATCAAATAAGCTAATGGAAGATTTAAATAAAATTATAGGTTTTATTGAACAACTTAATGAGGTTGACACTGAAAGTGTTAATCCACTTAGTTCAGTTACAGGACATAATTTGCCAATTAGAGAAGATGTAGTGAATGATGGAAATAAAAATAATGATGTTTTAGAAAATGCTCCTGAAAAGAAAAGTGGATATTTTGTAGTTCCGAAGGTTATTGAATAGATGAGTAATTTATTGCAATTTAGTATATGCGAAGCTCTATCTCTATTAGAGAAAAAAGAATTTTCAACTAAGGAATTAGTAGAAACTTATATAAATGCTATTGAAAAAACTAAAGATTTAAATATGTACCTTACTACATGTTTTGATCAAGCTTTAGAACAAGCAAAAGTTTCCGATCAAAATTATTTGAATGGGAACCAAAGGTTTTTGGAGGGAATTCCCTTAGGAGTTAAAGATATGTTTTGCACTAAGGGTATAGAAACTACTGCATCTTCAAAAATTTTAAAAAAATTCATTCCAACTTATGAAAGTACTGTAACTCAGAATCTTTGGAAAGAAGGTGCTATCAATTTAGGAAAGCTTTCATGCGATGAATTTGCTATGGGCTCAAGTAATGAAACTGCTGCTAAAGGGGAGGTTATTAATCCATGGAATTTCGAAGAAAAAAGAACTCCCGGAGGATCGTCTGGCGGATCAGCTGCGGCGGTTGCTGCTAAAGCTGCTTTAGCAGCTACTGGAACAGATACAGGTGGTTCAATAAGACAGCCTGCAGCATTTTGTGGAGTTGTAGGATTAAAACCAACTTATGGAAGATGTTCACGATGGGGGATTGTTGCTTTTGCTTCATCACTTGATCAAGCGGGTCCAATAACTAGGAATGTTTCTGATGCCGCATTAATGCTTCAAGTTATGAGTGGTTACGACCCTAAAGACTCAACTTCATCAAATAAAGATGTCCCTAATTTTTATAATGATCTAGGTAAGAGTATCAAAGGTATTAAAATTGGCATACCAGAAGAATATAACAGTGATGGGATTTCATCTGACATATTAAACGCAAAAGATATGACTATAAATTTCTTAAAAGAAAATGGAGCTGAAATTATACCTGTAAAACTTCCTTTAACTAAATACTCTTTACCTGTTTATTATATTGTTGCGCCAGCTGAGGCTTCAAGCAATTTGGCGAGGTACGATGGAGTAAGATATGGAGCTAGAATTGATGGAAATAGCTTAGATGAAATGTATGAAAATACAAGAAATTTAGGATTTGGCGACGAAGTCAAAAGAAGAATTATGATTGGAACTTATGTGTTGTCTTCAGGTTATTACGATGCATATTACTTAAAGGCTCAAAAAGTAAGAAGATTAATTAAAAATGAATTCACTGAAATTTTTAAACAAGTTGACTATCTTGTAACACCAACAACACCGACTACGGCTTTTAAACTTGGTAGTACGCAAGATTTATTGACTATGTACCTAAATGACGTATTCACTGTGCCAGCTTCTTTAGCTGGAATACCTGGAATTTCATTGCCGATTAAACTTGATAAAAATAAATTACCTGTTGGAATTCAGATATTAGGAAAAGATTTTGATGAACAAGGTCTTTTGAATGTTGCTAAGGTAATAGAAACTTGTGCATCTTTTAAAGATACTCCAAATGGAGCTGCGTCATGACAAACGCTGATCAAAACTTAAATTATATATCTGGTAAAACTGGTGATTGGGAAATTGTAATTGGTTTAGAAATCCATGCTCAAGTTTTAAGTAGTTCTAAGCTTTTTTCTGGAGCATCTACTGAATTTGGTAAAGATCCAAATCATAATGTTTCTCTAGTAGATGCCGCGATGCCTGGAATGTTACCCGTAATTAATCAAACCTGTATAAAGCAGGCAATAAAATCAGGAATAGCTCTAAATGCTGAGATAAATAAGTACTCTGTTTTTGATAGAAAAAATTATTTTTATGCTGATTTACCTCAAGGTTATCAAATTAGTCAATATAAATACCCAATTGTAGGTGAGGGTAGTCTAAAAATTACAGATGCTAATGGTGAAGATAAAGTTATAGGAATTGAGAGAATTCATCTCGAACAAGATGCAGGTAAATCTTTGCATGACCAACATCCTAACAAATCTTTTATAGATTTAAATAGAACAGGAGTTGCGTTAATGGAAATTGTTTCTAAACCAGATTTAAGTTCACCTGAAGAAGCTGCATCATATGTAAAGAAAATTAGAACAGTATTAAGGTATATTGAAACATGTGATGGAAATATGGAACAAGGATCTTTAAGAGCTGATTGCAATGTATCAGTAAGAAAACCAAATGGAGATTTAGGAACAAGATGTGAAATTAAAAATTTAAATTCAATCAAATTTATTTCTCAAGCGATACAATATGAAGCAGAACGGCAGGTTGAAATATTAGAAAGTGGAGGCGTAATTGATCAAGAAACAAGGTTATTTGACACCTCAACTGGTGAAACTAGATCAATGAGAAGTAAAGAAGATGCTCATGATTACAGATATTTCCCTGATCCAGATCTTTTGCCATTAGAACTTAGTGATAGTCAGATCAGTGAGATCAGAAGTGACATGCCTGAATTACCTGATCAATTGGTAGAAAGATTAATTTCTGAATATGGTATAACAAAATATGATGCTAATGTTGTTGTAGAAGAAAAAGAATATGTGCACTATTATGAAAATTCAGCAAAAAATCGAGATGGTAAACTAGTCGTTAATTGGATGACGTCAGAGCTATTTGGGTTGTTAAAGAAAAATAATATTCAATTTAATCAAAATCCAATATCTCCAAACTATCTAAATGAACTTGTAGAATTAATTGAAAATAAAACAATATCTGGAAAAATTGCTAAAGATGTATTTGAAATAATGTTCGCTACATCTAAGTCACCAAAAATGATTGTTAAAGAAAAGGGTTTAGAACAAGTTACAGATGATAGAACTATTGAAGTTTTTGTTGATCAAGTAATCAATGAAAATAAAGATAAATTAAAAGAATATTTAAGCGGAAAAGATAAACTATTTGGTTTTTTTGTTGGACAAGTTATGAAAGTTTCTCAAGGCAAAGCAAATCCAGGTTTAGTTAATCAAATTTTGAAATCAAAATTAAAGTAGATTTTTATTTCCAGTTTGAAACAAATATTGCAATAATTATTAGGCCTATAGCAACAAATATTCTAGAACTTATTATTTCATTTAATATAAAATGACCAAGTATAGTAGCACTAATAGGGTTGAAGCCAAGTGTTATAGAGGCCTGTGTCGGTGAAATCATTTGTAAAGCCTTTCCCCATAAATACATCATTAAAATACCACCAGGTATAATTAACATGAATAAGTAAAAATAATTTATATCAGTTAGAAATAAAACATTTGATATTTTTTCCCCAACTATAAGACAAATTAACATCGTTGATATAGATCCTGAAAATAATGTAAAAACTAACACATTTACATTCCCATATTTTTTTAAAAAATTTCCTGAAAAAACTGTAAAAACTGACGCAGAAATCACACCAATTGTCATCAAAACATCTCCTTTGATGGGGTGAGGTGCTGTTGGGTCTATAAATTCACTTAAACAAAAATAAACTCCTGAAAAAGCAATAATAACGGAAATCAATTTTGGAAGAGAAAAAGATTCTATTTTAAAAAGACAGGCAATAATTATGGTAAAAATAGGCATTGTTGCATATAAAAGGCCTGCTCTAGATGATGTGGTGATTTCCAAGCCAAGAGCCATAAATACAGGGAAAAGTGTGAACATAAATATTCCAATTAGAGCCATGTATATAAGGTCTTTTTTTTGAAAGATTATTTTTTTAAAACTAATAAAAAAAAATATTAAAAATAATAGCCCAGTAAGCCCATATCTAACAAAGCTTATAACTAACGGATCAAGAGAAGTCACCAAAGCTCTTGTAAATACAAAAGTTGTTCCTCCAAGCATCGCTGAAAAAGATGAACAAACACAACCTATAAAAAAATATAAATAAGAGTTTTTTTGATTGCTTGGCATGAATTAGTTTTTATTTTAAAGTATGAATTGGAAATTATTAATATATGAAAATTAGAAGATTTGGAAGAACAGAATTTAAGATTTCACAGCTTACATTTGGCGGTGGCTGGGTAGGGGGTATATTAATCGATCCAAATAAAGAAATAATGCATAAGGCACTTTCGTTGGCATCAGAAAAAGATATTAATTGGATTGATACAGCTGAATCTTATAGTGAAGGAAAATCTGAAAAAAATATAGGAGAGCTTTTATCATCATTTTCTAATGATACATTTCAAATTTCTACAAAGGCTCGATTAGATCCTAATAGTAGTGAAAGTATTATTTCTCAAATAGATCGAAAAATTGATGCATCTTTAGCAAGGCTTCAAAGAAATTTTGTGGAGTTATATCAACTTCACAATCGTATACAAAACGTAAATGACAAAAATAATTTTTCTGTGAAAGATATTTTAAAAAAAGGTGGTGTTGCAGATGCCATGGAAAAGTTTAAATCAGATGGAAGAATAAAATCTATTGGAATTACTGCTTTAGGTGACATTGATGCTATTAACGAAGTTGTATTAAGTGATTGTTTTGATGTTGCACAAATTTACTATAATTTATTAAATCCTAGTGCATCTTTTAGCACTCAAGGAAAATGGAATGATCAAAATTTTTCAAATTTAATTAAGAATTGTAAATCTAAAGACATGGGTTTAATGAATATTAGGATTTATGCTGCAGGGTATTTAGCAACTGAAAAAAGACATGGAAGAGAAATACCAATTACATTTGGAATTAATGAAAACGAACTAAATAAAAGAGTTGAAAAAATCAACTTAATTATGAGAGATATTCAAGGAACTAAAGCTCAAAAAGCGTTAAGATATGGGTTATCAAATGATGACATGTCTACTATAGTAATTGGACTTGCGGAAATTTCGCATCTTGAGGAAGCATTAGAAGGATATGAGCTTGGTAGTCTTGATGAAGAAATTTTGAGGAAAATTGAAGAATTACAAAAGAATAATTTTATTAACTGAGGATTTGCAATGAAAGTTTTAATATTAGGTATTGGTGGGTTAGGTGGTTTTTTTGGTGCACATTTGCAAAAAACAAATTGTGATGTGACATTTCTAGTAAGAGAAAATACTAAAAAATTGGTTTCAGAACGTGGAATTAAAATACAAAGTGATTTTGGAAATTTTAAAATAAATCCAGTTTTAATAACAAAAAAGGATCTTAAAATTAATTACGACGTTGTTATGATCTCATGTAAAGCATATGACTTAGATGAAGCAATTGCTGATTTGAAACCTAGCCAAAAAAATGCTGTTGTAATACCTCTCTTAAATGGGCAAGCACATATCAATAAATTAGAAAAAGCATTTAAAAAAGAAAATATTTTTGGTGGTGTTGCCCACGTTAGTTCAAATACTAATGCTCCTGGTGAAATAAAACATGTTGGTAAAATTAAACGATTAAGCTTTGGCCCTCGTTATAAGGGAAATGAAGAAATTGCAAATAATTTCTATCAACTATGTCGCAAAGCAGATTTTCAAACAATTTTGAGTGAAAATATAAATCAGGACATTTGGGAAAAATGGATTTTCCTTGCAACTATTGCAGGAGCAACTACTCTATTTCAAACAAGCATAGATAATATAAATACAAAACCTAATGGAAAAATATTTATTCAAAATCTTTGGAATGAATGCATTAATATATCAAAAGAAAATGGGTATGAATTAAGAACTGAATCTAAAAGTTTACATGAGGACCTTTTATTTAAGTCTGATTACCCATTTAAGGCATCCATGCTTGTAGATATGGAAAAAAAATTAATGACAGAACACGAGCATATATTTTTTGAATTTATAAAACTTGGAAAAAAGAAAAAGTTAAATACAAGTTTATTAGAAACTTGTCATCTAAATATGAGTGTTTACGAAGATAATTTAAATAAATAAGGTTAAAAAAATTTAATATTCTTTATTTTTTTTATTTATCATTGTTGATCTATACAATTCTATAATCTCAGTTCTACTTTTTTGATTTATTTTATTTTCATCTAAATTAGTATTTATTTTAGGAGAAAATATAGTAATTTTATAAAGTAAAGAAACAAGTGTAATAGGGTCCATTATTTGAATTTGCAATCAGTATGCCAATTTAATTTAGGTACCAACCTTTAATGAACTTATTATACCCCTTAAAGTTGCTACTACACTCAATGCTGTGATTTTACCTGTTCCTGGATTTTCAACTGATTGAATGTTTTCAATTTCTATTTTAAAATTTGAGCTATCAGATTTCACTAGAATTGTATGAGTATTTTTAGTTAAGGTTGGGTCTGCCCAAATTTCAAGTTGAGTTTTTTTAGCACCAACTCCAGCTAGACCAACTGCTGCAGCTACGTTGACATTAGCGGGAAAAGCTTTAGCCCCTTCAAACGCATTATCTGAAAATATAAGTTTTGGTTCATTTAAGTTTTCTAATTTTATTTTATTTTCTACAACAAATTTAGCTTTAATTAATGCATTGGGAGGCTTTCTTGTTATCATTTTAACATAATCAACTTTGCCTTCTGAAACAGCACTTAGCCCGTCTAATCCAATAATAGCTCCAGATGCTAAAAATATTTGTGTGAAATGTTCTCTAGCTTTATTAATTATTTCTTGGTTTTCTAATATTCCTGCACCACTTACTGTAATTAATTTAGTTTTATAATCTAAACATTTATCGATTATTTTTTTGAAGGCTTCTTTAGGGGCGCAATCTATAACTACATCAGATTTTTTGCAAATTTCATCAAGACTAAAATATCTCAAAGGTGAATTAAATGAAGAAGTTTTGTCAATTATTTTATTTTTTGTTCTAGAATGAACTCCTATAACATTAAATTTATCTATTTCCTTATCTAACTTTTTTGCAACATCAAACCCTATTGCTCCAAAACCAATAATTCCAATTTTCATTTTATCTCCCTATCGCATAGCCTTGCATGAACCTTGGGTTTGCAGCTGCTTTTAGGATTTTATTATTTATCGATGCGGCAGTCATTCTTCCAAGTGACCAATCTGCTTCAACAGTAACATTATGACCTCTTCTTTTTAAGTCTTTAATTGTATTTTGTGAAAATCTATTTTCCATAAATAAACTTCCTATGTCAGTTTCTCTTGGAAAAAAAGAATTTGGAAAATGAAATGTGCTAAAACCTGGAGCATCAATAGACTCTTGTAAATTTAAACCAAAATGAATGTGACGTAGAAGAAAATGTAAAGACCATTGATCTTGTTGATCTCCACCTGGTGTTCCAAATACCATATATGGCTTATCATTTTTAAAAGCAAAAGATGGAGATAGTGTAGTTCTTGGGCGTTTATTAGGGGCTAAGGATGCAGGTGATTTATCATCTAACCAAAACATTTGAGCTCTGTTTGATAAACAAAATCCAAGTTCTGGAATAATTGGTGAACTCTGAAGCCAGCCTCCACTTGGTGTTGCTGTAACCATATTCCCCCATTTATCAATGATATCAAAATGAGTTGTATCACCTGAAGTTTGTCCATCAGTATTAGTCGTAAGATCATGGAACTTCGCTACTGTTGGTTCACCTATATAGTATTTAGAGTTTGATTCCTCTGTTTCACCCTTTTTTCTTACAATCACAGGTCCACCAAAACCTTTAATTATTCCAGGCCTAACTTCCAGTGATGCTTTTTCAGTTATAAGTTTTGATCTGTTTAAATTATATTCTCGACTTAATAAATGATCTATTGGAACATTTATAAAATTTGGGTCCCCGTAAAAAGCTTCTCTGTCTGCAAAAGCTAGTTTAGTTGCCTCTGTAATTATGTGAACAAATTCAGGAGAATTTTCATCAAAATCAGATAGATCAAAATGATCTAGAATTGCTAATTGTTGTAGAAAACAAGGACCTTGACCCCATACATCTGTTTTAAATATCTCATAATTTTTGTATTTGAATGATTTTGGGTTTTCTTCATGGGCTTGCCAATTAGCTAGGTCATTTCCATCTAACAATCCTTTATTTTTTCTATCTGATGTATCAATGAAGTAGTTATTTTTGCAAAAATTATGAATGCTTTCAGCAACAAAACCTGATTTCCAAATTTGTCTTGCTTTTTCTATTTGTTTTTCGCGGTTAGAGGAAAAAGAAGATGCACCAGTTACAATTTTTTTATAAGTTTCGCTCATTTTTTTATTTGAAAAGAAATCCCCTATATTTGGTAATGTGCCATTAGGCAAATAAATTTCTGCAGAAGATTTCCAATCTTCTAAAAAAAGATTTTCTACAGATTTTATAGTATTGATTATGTTTGGAAGAAGGGGGTATCCTTTTTCAGCTATTGAAATTGCTGGTTCAAGAATTTCATTTAATTTCATTGATCCATGCTTTAGTAGCAATAACATCCAAGCATCAAAGGCTCCTGGAACTACAGCTGCTAAAAGTCCACTTCCTGGAACAACATTTAATCCAAGGTTTTTGTAATAATCAATTGTTGCTTTACCTGGAGCAACTCCTTGACCACAGATTACTTTAGGTCGTTGATTATTTTTTGAAAAAATTATTGGAACTTCACCTCCTGGACCATTTAAGTGTGGCTCTACAACTTGAAGTGTAAATCCTGTGGCTACAGCAGCATCAAAAGCATTTCCACCTTTTTCTAGTATTGACATGCCGACAGCTGTGGCTATCCAATGTGTACTTGTTACAACACCAAAATTACCTATAATTTCAGGTCTTGTTGTGAAATAAGACAATATTTAAAAATCCTTAAAATAAAAATTATAGAATAAAATTAGAATTTAGCTAATTTTTTATACTTTTCGAATGAACTTTTAGGATCTTGTTCTCCAAAAATTGCGGATATAATTGCAAAACCAGAAACACCTATTTCTTTAAGTTGGGGTATATTTTTTAACTGTAACCCTCCTATAGCAACAACAGGAATTTGTACTTTATCTATTATGTTTCTTACCTTGGATATTCCCATAGCTTTAGATGCGTCAGATTTACTAGCTGTTTTGTAAACAGGTCCTACACCAATATAATCAACGATTTCAGGTATTTTATAAATTTGTGAAATATCAGTTATTGATAAGCCTAATGAGATATGATCACCTATCATTTTTTTGGCTTTAGTTGGATGCATATCATCTTGACCAAGGTGTAAAATATTAACTTTTTCTTTTAATTGGATAGTTACGTCAACATCATCATTAATACAAAATTTACATTCTGTATTAATAATTTTTGATCCAATGGTTTCAGCAATTTTGTAAAACTCTTTTTTTGAAAAATCTTTACATCTAAGTTGAAATACATCCAGACCATTGTTAGCAAAATCAGATACTAATCTAATTAATGTGCTTTCTTGTGTTTCATTTTTTAAAACAGTTTCAGAATTGATATTTTCTGGACCTGCAATTAAGTAAGTGTTTAATTTATACAAGTTCAATTCTTATATTATCATTGATATCTTTATCTGATAAATTATAAATTGTATCTATTAATTCTGTTCTTAAAGATGCTGGACCATTGGCTTTTTGTAGTGCTAAGTCACATGCGACAGAGTAAATTCCCATGATGTTTGCTGTTGCCTCTAATTTTTCTTGTTCACTAGTGAGCGCAGCTCCAATTAAGCATGTTAAAGCACATCCTGTAGCAGTAATTTTTGTCATCATCTCATTGCCGCCATAAATAGCATATGTTTTTGATGAATTTGTTACATAATCAATTTCTCCTGTAACTGCAACAATAGTATCATATCGGTTAGCTATTATATTAGCAGCATCTAAAGCTTCATTAGAACTCGATGTAGTATCAACCCCTTTACCAGAGCTTTTTATACCAGAAAGTGAAATTATTTCTGAAGCGTTACCTCGTAAAACGGTTGGCTTGAGATTAAGTAATTCCATGGCATTTTTATTTCGATACTCACTAGCTCCTGCTCCGACTGGATCTAAAACCCATGGAACTTTGTTCATTGTGACAGATTTAGCAACTTTTATTGCGCATTTTTGCCACTCATTATCAAAAGTGCCGATATTTATTGTTGCAGCACCATTAATTGCTGAACAAATACTGGCAAAAGCATCTGCTTCTTCCATAGCGTGAGCCATAGCCGGCGATGCTCCAATTGCAAGAAGCATATTTGCTGCAATATCCATAGAAACAAAGTTACTAATGTTCCAAATCAATGGTGATCTTGATTTGATATCTGAAATTAATATATGTGCATTTGTATTATTCATAATCATTCCCTCCGCTAGCATTATCCAGATCAGGTTAAAGGGTATTTCTCAGCCAATTTAGCACCCCTATTTTACAAACTTTATTATCATAATATATTTTACTTAGTTTGTATATTATTTTTAAGTTTGTATTCAAAAGTAAAATTATGTCACCACTGGCTTTCAAAGTCTTTAGAATAACCAAATCTTTTAATTGGTGTTGCTTCACCTCTAGGAATTTGAGCAATAGGATTAAATTTAAATTTATCTTCTCCTCTTGCCAATTGAGTTTCAAAAAACGGCCACGCATTTAAGTCGCCTTTAACATTTGTTGGAGAAAATCTCATAGTTATACCACATCTTTTTCTGTTTGAATTGTTTGGGTCTGAACCATGTAAGAGGGCGTCATTATGTAGGGATATTTCTCCAGCCTTAAGATCAATATAAACGACTTTATCTTTATCAATCTGATCATCGGAAACCTCTTGATCCAAAACTAAGTGAGATGCATCATTTGTGTGATGTTTGAAACCATTAGCTCCTTTTTTATGACTGCCTGAGACAACTTTCATGGCACCATTTTCTTTGTCAGTATCAAATACAGCTAACCAAACAGTTACAGCATTCGCGGGCTCTAATGGCCAGTATTGTGCATCTTGATGCCAAGGAACTACAGAACCACTATGTGGTTCTTTATGAAAAAATTGACCACCCCATTGAACAAAATTTGGTCCTAATATGTCTTCAACATAGTCTAATATTTCTGGTGTCCTGCACAAGTCATGAAACTTTTTACTAGCTTTATGCCACATATTTGTTTTATTTATATCTACGTCAGATGGCAGTCTTGAACTTAATTCCTGAAATAATCCTTGTAATTCTAAGGCTCCATTATGTGAAAAAACAGGCAAATTTTTAACGTAACCTTGCTCTGAATATTGTTGTTTTTCTTTGCTTGTTAATCTTCTAACTTTATCACTTATTTGATACATATAGCCTCCAATTAATC
Source organism: uncultured SAR116 cluster alpha proteobacterium (assembly GCA_902550555.1). Taxonomy (GTDB): domain Bacteria; phylum Pseudomonadota; class Alphaproteobacteria; order Puniceispirillales; family Marisalimonadaceae; genus TMED54. The sequence continues at coordinate 11,805 of CACCZR010000023.1, forward strand.
ATTTATTATAAATCATATATGTTTTTTTAAAATAGGAATCATGAAAACACTCTTTTGCTCCTATTAGACCATTACTTTCATTTTTACATAAATAAATTGGTATATCATTCAGATAATCAAAGTATTGATCAATTTTTTTAAATTCGTTAAGAAAGATATCTTGATTTAAAAATTTTTGTAATTTTATTGAAATTCCACCACATATTATTACACCAGCAAGACTTCCATTTAAAAAAATATTATTAATTATAGATATTGCTAAAATTTTATACATTTGAGTAATTGCGGAAATAGCGTTTTGATCATTTTTATCAGCTAAGTCTGCAATTTCTTTAGCTTTAATTTTGAAAATTCTACCCTTATTTTTAATTTGATAAAAGTTAAATAAATTTTCAATTCCTCTGCCACTGACTAAATCCTCAACACTAACATATTTTTGAGATTTAAGAAGATGAGATAAAATTTCTATTTGTTCAGAATTACTAGGTGAAAAATATGTATTTCCACCCTCGCCAGGAATAGGGATTACATTATTGTCAATTTTTTTTAAGTTACAAACCCCTAATCCAGTTCCTGGGCCAGTTACCAAAAGAGTTGAATTTTTTTTTGAAGTTCCATTCTTTATTGTCTCAAGTTCTAATTTCTTAAATAAAATTTTATATTTTTCTTCATCTTCTTCTAAGAGTAAATTTTTAAAAACAAAACTTTGTGCAACAAAATCATTAATAACTAGAAGTGATTTAAGATTAAGGTTTTTCAATAGTTGTATTTTATTAAATTTGATATGATTGTTACTTAATAGAACATCATCATCTTCACATGGCCCCGCTACGCCGATAGATATATGTTCATTAATAATGTTATGTTTTTTCTTATATACTGTAATAATTTCTTCTAAAGATTTAAATTCTGAGCACAAAAAGTTTTCGGTAAGACAAATTTTAGAATTACTATTTTTTTGAAATGCCAATCTAGCATTTGTTCCGCCAACATCTGCAACAATCAAACTCATAAAATCCTTTCAAAATTTTGATTTATGTTTAGATTATCTTAGTAATAGCATGGAGATATACAATGATTAAATTTTATTATAACACTGGACCAAATCCTATGAAAGTAGCTTTGTTCTTAGAAGAAGCAAACATTGATTACGAGGCAATTCCTGTGGATACAAGAAAAGGCGAGCAGCATAAAGAAGATTATCTTAAAATTAATCCTAATGCTAAGGCTCCAACTATTGTTGATGGTGATAATGTAATTTTTGATAGTAATGCAATACTTTTGTATTTAGGTGAAAAAACTAATAAATTCATGCCAAATAATGATCTAAAATCTAAGAGTGAGCTATATTCTTGGTTAATGTTTGTTGCAACTGGAATAGGTCCTTACTCAGGACAATCAGTTCATTTTCAACATATGGCTCCCGAAAAAATTAAATATGCAATTAATCGATACACCTATGAAGCAGAAAGACATTACAATATTTTAAATGATAGACTCGCGAATAATGAGTATATGTTGGGAAATACTTATACAATTGTCGATATGGCTGTATGGGGATGGACCAGAATGATTGAAAAAGTTATTTCTCCAGGAGAATTAGAAACAAGAGTTCATTTGAAAAGATTAATGGACAAAATTAATAGTGGAGCAGCAAGTCAAGCTGCTGAAAATATTGCAAATAGAAATAGCCATAATTTTAAAGTAGAAATAGACAAGGAAGCAAGCAAATTTATGTTTCCTCAAAATGAGAGGTTAAAATAATTTAACATTTTTACATCTTTCGAAATTAGAAGATTAAATTTATTACTTTGGTATGAAAATTGTAATATAATGTAACTTGAAATAAATAGGTGTTTTAATGCGAGATTGGGATAAAACAATCGATGAACTAAGAAAAAATATTGAAGATGCTCGAAAAAGGTGGGTTCTTCCTTATCTCGATCCAACACAATTTGATGCCAAAACCTACGAAAATAAGTCTAAAGTAAATGCTGAAGAGAAAAATAATTCTACTGATGTTTCTGACATTGAAAAACCAAATACTGAAGATTCTCAA
>CACCZR010000024.1 GCA_902550555.1 uncultured SAR116 cluster alpha proteobacterium
GGTGGAGCCTATGCAAAACATCTTTTAAAAAATAATTTTAAATGTTTTGGAATAGATTTGGATAAAAATAATATTTTAAAATTTATTCAATTGGGTGGACAAGAAATAACTTATGATGAATTGTTTAATAAAGTTGATATTGTATTAACAAGTCTTCCTTCATTGATTGCCTATAAAGATGTTTTAAATAATTTAAAAAGATTAGGTAAAAACAATTCAAAAAAAATTATTTTAGATATGAATACTATTTCTATTGATGATAAAAACATGTTTAAAAATGAAATTAATGGATTAAACATTGATATGCTTGACAGTCCTGTGAGTGGAACAGGTGCACAAGCGTGGGAAGCTGATCTAACTGTTTTTGCTAGTGGTTCAAAAGAATTAATAGATAAGTGTATGAATATTTTTAAAGCCTTTTCAAAAGAAGTTATTGATGTTGGTTCATTTGGTAATGGGATGAAATTTAAAATACTAGCTAATTTGTTAGTGACTATTCATAATACTGCCGCAGCTGAAGCCTTGAGGCTTGGAGAATTGGCTGGCTTAGACCAAGATATGATATATAAAGTGTTAGGTAATAGTGCAGCTACTTCTGTTATGTTGCAAAAAAGAATGCCATTAATGATTCATAAAAATTATGAACCCCCAACGGCTTCATTCAATATTTTTTTAAAAGATGTTGATATTATTAGAAACTTTATAAAAAATAATAAGGTAACTTTGCCTACATTTGAAGGTTCGGCAAAAATATATGATAAAGCTGAAAAAACTTTGTCTAAGAATTGGGATACAGCTTCAGTATATGAGGTTTTAAAAATGGAGAATATTGATGAGTGATAATGAAAAAGAATTACCTAAAATTAGAGTTTGGAAAAAACATGAAATGAGCAAAAGAATTGCTTTTTTTAAAGATTTAAAAGGGTCAAAAAAAGGATTACCAGATAGCCTTCTTCCTGAATGCACAAGAGAATTAATCAATGTCATCGGATTTGAACCCCCAAAAGGAACATCAAAACATGTGTCACCATTAGGTGATGATAATTCTCAAATGCCTGCAATAAATATTTCTGAAGGTTTTAATTTAGGTTTTTGTAGGTGTAAACCAGGTAATGGTCCTCTGATGCATAACCATGATACAAATGAGACTTTTATGCCAATAACTGGAAAATGGAGATGTGAATGGAATGAAGGAGAAGATTTTCAGTCTGTAGATGTTGGTCCATGTGATGTGGTGTCATTTCCTCCAGGTTGTGCAAGACGATTCATGAATATTACTGAAAACGAGCCTGATATAGAGCATGTCTTGCTTGTTGTTATAGCAGGTAATGCTCCAAAAGCAGAATTTACTGAAAAAGCATATGACAGAATATCTGAATTTGAAAGAAATCAAGCTTAGGATAACTTATGATTTGGATAATAGTATGTAAAGATAAAGTGGGTTCATTACCTAGAAGAATGGCTGTTATTGAAGATCATAGAAAGTATTTATCAACAAACCCAATAAAAACATTAGTATCAGGTCCTTTAACTGATTTTGATGGTGAAACTATGAATGGTTCATTCTTTATGGTTGAAGCAGATGAAATTACAGAAATTCATACATTTCAAAAAAATGATCCACTATATCATGCAGATGTTTGGGAAGATATTATCATATCGCCTTTTAAAAAAAGGGTAGATAATCTATCAAATTAATAAGAGGTTTACATGAAAAAGTTTATTGATTTATCCGTTTCACTAGAAGAAGGCATCACATCTGACCCGGATTTCATGCTGCCAAAGATTAATTATCATCATCATCAAGATACTGCTGAAGAAATTATAAACTTTTTTCCAGGATTAAAAAAAGAAGATTTACCAGGTGGTGAAGGTTGGGCTATGGAAACCATTACTGTAAGCACACACAATGGCACACATATGGACGCTCCTTATCACTATCATTCAACCATGGATAATGGAAATAGGGCTATTACGATAGATGAGGTGCCATTAGAATGGTGTTATGGAAAAGGAGTTAAATTCGATTTTAGGTCTTTTTCAGATGGTTATGTTGTTAATGTAGATGACATTAAAAAAGAATTAGATAGAATTAAACACACTCTTTCACCTTTAGATATAATATTTGTTAATACAGCTGCATCTGGGCATTATGGCAAACCTGATTTTTTGTTAAAAGGATGTGGTGTTGGCAAAGATGCAACAATTTATCTCCTTGATCAAGGTGTTCGATTAACTGGAACAGATGCTTGGAGTTGGGATGCTCCATTTACACACACTGCAAAGAAATTTGAAAAGACTAAAGATCCTTCATTAATTTGGGAAGGTCATAGAGCAGGAATGCATAAAGGATATTCTCATATAGAAAAATTATGTAACTTAGAACAATTACCTGATAAAGGTTTCTTAGTTTCTGCTTTTCCATTTAAAATTAAAAATGGTTCGGCAGGATTTGTAAGAGTTGTTGCTATTTTAGATGATTAATCTTTTATGATTAAGTTAATGATTTTTTCACTAGCTTTTTGACATAAGGGTCTAAATATCATTATTGAAGGAAAAGCAATTAGAATAGCATAAAACCAATTTATTGGCCAAACTAGCCAAAATAAACTTAAATCATCCAGAGATTTGAACGTTACAACAGAACTTATGAACATTGTTATGACAATGGACATGAATATTGATGCTAAGTAAATTACGTATTTTTGTTTGTTCATAATAAAAAAAGGCACACAATTTCTTGTATGCCTTAAATGTTTATTCTTAGTAATTAACCACCAATTTTATATCTAACAGGAAACTTGTGGCCAGTCTTTTCAACTTCGTCCATGTAAGCATTCATTAACGCTGCACCATCAATTCCTGGATATCCTTTAGTAATATCGGCAGCTCTTGAGTTAGGCCAATCTTTAATTGTCTCAGCCCAAATCTTTTGTTGTGCTACAGGCAGATAAGTAACAGCATCATTAATACCTTTTTTCTGACCTAACTTCATTAAATCAGTTAGACCTTTCTGATATCTTCTTTGACCATCTTTAACAGCTGATCTTTCGTAATTTGCAGCTTCTTCCATAACAATTTTAGCAACTTCAGGTGGAAGTTTGGCTAATGTTTTTAGGTTGATTGTTGTAATGGTTTGTGCCATTGCACCAAAACCTATAACTTTCCAGTATGGAGCTTGCTCATAAAACTTAAATCCACCAGCGTGAGCTGAAGGGAAAATAATAACACCTTTTGCAACACCAGTTGCTAAGTCATTATACATAGTAGGTAATGTTGAAGTTACTGGAATTGATCCAAATAATGATACCCAAGGTAAGTTTGGACCAGCAGCAATCACTTTAACGCCTTTAAGTTCTTGTGCTTTATTCCATTGTTTAACAGTTCCTATGCCATAATCATCAAAACCCTGCATAGCTATGAATTTTTGGTTATATTTATCTTCAAGCATTTTTGCTAATTGTGGAAATTTTTTAAGAACTCTGTGCTTAACTTCCCAGTTAGTCTCGAGATTTGTTAATGTAAAAGGAACAAAGTAATCAAAGTTCCATGGTAATAATTTTGCAGTTTCAAAACATACGCAATATGAACCAATATCTAGCAATCCTTTTTCAACTGCTTCTAATGTTTCATGCACTTTTGCTATTTTACCAGCATAAGCTTCAATTATCTTAATTTTGTGTTTTGTTTCAGCTGCCACTCTTTTTTTAACATTTGGTACAAAAACTTTTTCCATTCCAGTTACATATGCAGTAGGAGCTGATGGATGTCCTGATCCAACTCTTAATGTATATGACCCTGCAATAGCAGAAGTTGCAATTGCACCAGAGATCAAAAGCCCAAGTGGAAGTGCTTTTTTTAAATTTTTTAACATATATTTTCCTCCGTTAATGTTAAAAGTTTAGCATCTTTTATTTATTTTTAAAGTTTAAACAAACTTTGTTGGCCAGCTCGCTAATTCTGGAATCAAATAAACCATAATCATGACAAATAACATCATAATCCAATAGGGGATAGAACCCATAAAAATTGTTCCAAGTGGAATATTGTCATTGCTACCCGTGAGTACACCTTTAACAGTATACACAATGAGTCCAAATGGTGGCGTAAGAAGTCCAGCTTCAATTGCTAAAATACCAAATATAGCAAATGCATAAGGGTTCATTTCAGGAACTAAATGAATAAATAGAGGTACGGTAAGAAGTATAATCGAAATTGAGTCTAAAAGCATTCCTAAAACTAGCCATATAACAACCATCATAATTAGAATAGCAAACTGATTTAAACCAACAGATGTAATGGCTTCAAGAATGATTGAATTAATATCAGATAATGATAGGAATCTAGAATACATTCCAGCTGTTATTAATAATATCATGATTGGTGCAGATGTTTTTCCTGCATCAATAACAGATTCAACAACACCTTTAAATTTCATGCCTTTGCATAATGCTATTATAAAGCTTGCTATAGCTCCCATTCCAGCTGCTTCTGTGGCAGTGAATATTCCTCCCCAGATTCCACCTAATACTAAAAAAATCAGTGCAATTATAGAAAAGCCAGAATAAATTTCTGTTTTTGTTAATTTTGTTGTTAATCCAACTTTGTCTGGTTCTGGGGCAAGTTCTGGTTTCATAATTGCTCTAACAAGGTTGTAGGTTACGTATAATAGAGCAAGAAGAATTCCAGGTATTACACCTGCAACAAATAATTTACCAATTGAATCTTCTGTTATAATTCCCCAGACAATAAGTAAAACACTTGGAGGTATTAACATTCCTAAACATGCACTACCGGAAATAGCTCCAAGTGCAAAGCTGTGATTGTAACCAGCTTTTTTCATTTCTGGCCATGCTATTCTGGTAAAAGCTGCGGCAGAAGCTATGGATGTTCCTGTAACAGCTGCAAAAGCTGTATTACCAGTTACTGTTGCCACACCTAATCTTCCAGGTACACCTTTAAGGCCTTTGTTAATGAGATTGTATAGATCAGCTGCAGCTCCGCTTCTCGATAAAAAATCTCCCATAAGTACGAAAAGGGGTATTGTCATAAAAACATGGTCTCTAATCAATTCATATGCCGCGCCACCAACTTGACTTGCTGCCATATATGCATCTTCAAATATGAAGTATGTTCCAATCATCGCTGTAGCACCTAATGCCAGCGCTATATGAATTCCTGCAAAAATTGCCAGTAACATACCAAGCAATGTAATTAACATTAAGACATTTAAATCCATTTCCATCTTTATTCTCTGTGTTTAATTATTTTTTTTTTCTGAATTGATCAATTATAAGACTAGCGTATATATACACTATAATAATAGCTGCGAATATTATAACAGTTCTAACGATGTAAACAGGAAATTCTATTGCACCAATTCCTTGATACTCTCTAATTTCCCAACCTTTAATCATATCTGTCCATCCACCAACTGCTATACCAACAAAAAGCATTATTCCAATTAAAAAAGAAAGCACATTAATTATTATTTTAGAATTCTTGCTACAAAACTCGTATATTAAAGTCGTTCTCAACATTGTTCCTGATACAATGGCAAAGGGGACTTGAAGAAAAACAATTGCTGGCACAGAGTTTTGTACTATCTGATCAGCTCCCAAAAACAATCCAAAATTTCTAAATGTTACTTCAGCAAATATTGTAAACGCTACAAAAACAAGCCATATAGCTGCAATACCCTGTAAAATTTCAGAAACTCTTTTTACCATTTTTTTTATTCCTCTTCGTTTTTAAGAATAGACATATTGACCTTTCAATCAAGGATAAATTGAATTATTCAAAATTTCTGAACTCTTTGATTTAACTTCTCACTAATATTTTTAATTTCTTCACATATTTTTTCGCTAAAAAATTTTGTAACCGGACTAAGTTCTCTACTTGCTGAAGTAATTAAAACATAATCTGTTATTAAAGAAGGGGAATCTAATGGAGATAAAGTTCTTGATTTTCCATCTAGGTCTAAATCGCATAAAGCAGCAGGAAGTATGGAACACCAATCACTATAAGCAACCATTTCTAAAGTCCCAATCATACCATCCATTTCGAGGATGGACTTAGGTTTTATCCCATGTGTTGATAAGTATTGATTTATAGCAATTCGTCTAGAATTTTCAGGACTGGGTAATATTATTTTTAAATCATGAGATTTTAGTTTTTCAATTTTTAGAGGTTTTAAATGATCAAATGGAGAGCTTTTAGAACTTACTAACAAGTTCAAATCTTTTGACACAAATTGAACATTTAAACCTAATGAGCTTTTCACAGACGGCACAATAGCAAATTCAATTTTATTTGACCTTACCATCTCTTCAAGGACACCAGAGTAAGCTTCTGTTATTTTAAATTCAACTTTGGGATGATCTTCTAAAAATCTTGATAATGTAATTGGCAATGCAGATCTGGTGAATGTTGGCATCAAACCACAATCAATAGTTCCAGTAAATTCTTTTGAATCAGCTTTCGTGTCTATGAGAGCTTTTTCCATTAATTTTAATATATCAATTGAATATTGATAAAAATCTTTTCCGCTCTCAGTTAATTTCATATTCCCAGGAATTCTGTCTAATAGTTTTTTTCCAATGCTCATCTCAAGATTTTGAACTAACATAGACATGCCAGATTGAGTTGCATTTAATCTTTCGGCAGCTTGACTAAAAGATTTTTCTTCAACTACAGCGACAAATGCTTTAAGTTGTTTTATTGATACAGTCATAATTATCAGTTAAATTGATACAATTCATATAAATAAATAATTACTTATTATACATAAACAATGTTAAAACAAAACCGCTAATTAAACATTCAGGAATATGAACAAAAAGAATTTAAGAAATGTTTTATCGAAATTTGCTACTGGTGTAACAGTTGTTTCCACTATTGATTGTGATGGGAAGCCTATTGGAATGACTGCAAATAGTTTTACTTCTGTTTCACTTGACCCACCATTAGTCCTATGGAGCATTGGCATTAATCAACCAAGTTATGATATTTTTTTAAAAGCTAAAGGTTATTCAGTGAGTATTTTATCAAAAGATCAAAAAGATATTTGTGATTTATTTTCAAGTCCAATTGAAAATAAATTTAGTGATATTGATTACACTCTTACTGACAATGGATTTCCTATAATTCAAAAATCATTAGCATGGTTTGATTGTTTAAAATGGAATAACTACCCGGGTGGTGATCATCAAATTTTAGTTGGTGAAATTAAAAATTTTTATGCAGATGAAAATGATCCTTTGATATTTTGGAATGGCTCTTTAACTTAAAAAACACTTGATAGTTTTAAGTATTTTTGCATCAATTAAATAATAAAAAAAGTTAATAAAAGGAATTATTATATGGCTATTTGGTTAAAGGAAGGCAAATCAGAGAGTGAAATTATAGAAGCTGATGAAAAAGTTAAAAGAACAGTTGAAAGTATTTTGAATGATGTCTCAAAGAGAGGTGATGATGCTGTCAGGGAATTATCATTAAAATTTGATAATTATTCGCCTAAAAATTTTATTCTTAACAAAAATGAAATTGAAAATATTATCGACAAAGTAAATAAAAAAGATTTAGAAGACATTAAATTTGCTCAAGACCAAGTTCGAAACTTTGCACGAAAACAACTAGAATGTTTAAAAGATTTAGAAGTGGAAACGATGCCTGGAGTTGTTTTAGGTCATAAAAATATTCCTGTAAATTCTGTAGGATGTTATGTTCCAGGGGGCAAGTATCCTATGGTTGCTTCAGCTCATATGTCTGTTATTACCGCAAGTGTCGCTGGTGTAAGAAACATTACAGCTTCTGCTCCACCTCAAAATGGAGAGCCTCATCCTGCAATTGTTTCTGCAATGTATTATGGTGGAGCACATAAAATACTTTGCCTTGGAGGCATTCAAGCGGTTGCGTCAATGGCTTTAGGAACAGAAAGCATTACCAAATCAGATATGATTGTAGGTCCCGGAAATATGTTTGTTGCAGAAGCAAAAAGACAACTTTATGGAAGGGTTGGCATAGATTTATTTGCAGGTCCAACTGAAACATTAGTTATAGCAGATGAAACTTCAGATGCAGAAATATGTGCAGTTGATTTGTTGGGGCAAGCTGAACATGGCCCAACAAGTCCAGCAATTTTACTAACTAATTCTAGAAAACTAGCAGAAGATACTTTAGTAGAAGTCGAGAGACAATTAACTATTCTTCCAACTGCAGATATAGCAAAAAACTCGTGGAAAGAATATGGTCAAGTTATTGTATGCGAAACTTTAGAAGAAATGGTTCAAGTTGCTGATGAACTGGCTTTTGAACATGTTCAAATTATGACCGAAGACGTTGACTATTTTCTTAATAATATGACAAATTATGGAGCATTATTTTTAGGTTCTCGGACTAATGTTGCGTATGGTGATAAAGTTATCGGAACTAATCACACCTTGCCAACAAAAACAGCTGCTCGATATACTGGGGGCTTATGGGTCGGCAAATTTATAAAAACATGTACTTATCAAAAAGTTTTAACTGATGAAGCTTCTTCAAAAGTTGGTGAGTATTGTTCAAGACTTTGTGCTTTGGAAGGATTTGCTGGACATGGTGAACAAGCCAATATTAGAGTAAGACGATATGGCGGCAGAAACATTAAACCTTATGCTGCAGCTGAATAGGAGATAATGATGAATTTTCCAAAAACACCAAGTTTTAGTTTAGAATATAAAAGAGCTTTAGTTACTGGAGCTGGAAGAGGTATTGGTCTTGGTGCTTCTATAGCGCTAGCTTCTGCGGGCGCAGAAGTAATGATGGTTTCAAGAACAACTAAAGAGTTAGAAGAGATAGATAAGCACTTAAAACAATTAGGTCATAAATCATGTTATAAATCACTAGATGTAACTAACCAAAATGATGTTTCTAAACTTATCAATGATGAAGATTGTTTTGATATTCTTGTTAATAATGCAGGCACTAACATTCCGTCAAGTTTAGTCGATACTAAAATTGATGATTTTGATTATGTTATGTCATTAAATGTTAAATCAGTCATTAGTTTAACACAAAATGTTGTACAAAAGATGATTGCGAATAATGTAAAAGGATCAATTATTAATGTTTCTTCTCAAATGGGTCATGTTGGAGGGCCAAATAGAACAACATATTGTTCAACTAAATTTGCGATTGAAGGTTTTACTAAATCACTTGCAATAGAACTTGGTCCAAATGGAATAAGAGTAAATTCTATTTGCCCAACATTTATAAAAACACCTATGACTGAACCATTTTTAAAAGATGAGGAATTTAAAAAACAAGTACTTTCAATGATACCTCTTGGTAGACTTGGTGAGATTTCTGACTTAATGGGACCTTTTGTTTTTCTTGCATCTGAAGCATCGTCTTTAATGACCGGATCAAGTGTACTTGTTGATGGTGGATGGACTTCAAGGTAATTTAATAATGAGTAAATCTGAATATAACATAACAGTAAATGGAGAGACTAAGTCTGTAGTTATAACAGAAGATAAGCCTTTATTATATGTTATAAGAGATGATTTTAATTTAACAGGAACCAAATTAGGTTGTGGCCTCGAGCAATGTGGGTCATGCGCTGTGTTAGTTGATGGTAATAAGGTTTTAAGTTGTAATAGACCAGCTGTAGAATTTGTTGATAAAGAAATAACTACTATTGAAGGAATTGCAAAAAATGATGTTTTAAATGAAATTCAACAATCTTTTAAAAAATTTAATGCTGCACAATGTGGTTATTGTACAAGTGGTATTATCGTTTCATTAACAGATCTATTTAATAAAAAGAAATCACCTGATAGAAAAGAAATTATAGATAATTTGTCTGGTCAATTATGCAGGTGTGGTTCTCATGCTTCTGTATTAAAAGCAGTTAATAACCTAATCGAAAAAAGAAAAATGAATGGTTAATACAATTAAACTTAATACTGGAGCAAGTGTAAAAGATTACAACAAAGTATCTGACTGGTTGTCATTTGAAACTCCTGATAAAATACTTATATCGTCTGGAAAAGTTGATATAGGACAACATATAAGTACAACTTTAGCTTTAATTTCTTCTCGGGAGTTAGAAGTAGACATTAACTCAATTACAGTTAAAAAATTAAATACAGACGAAACCCCAAATGAAGGTATTACAGCTAGCAGTTTATCTGTTCCTAATTCAGGAACTGCAATAAGGTCAGCTTCAATAATATTTAAAAAAAGTTTTTTAGATTATGCTTCCAAGTCATTAAATTTAAACAAAAATAATTTAAAATTAGATAATGGTGTTGTAAAAGACCCTGATTCAAATGCTAGTATGAGTTATTGGGATTTTTCTAAAACTGATGAATTTTTAAAATTAACTATACCTGAGAACATTGAGATTTTTGATCAAACCAATATTGATCATGATTTACATGTTGAAACTAAATTTATCAATTCAATTGTTAAGGGTGAATATAAATTTTTGCATGATTTAAAATTTGATGACATGTTACATGCAAGGATAATAAGGCCGCCAAGTTATTCACATAAATTTTTATCTATTGATGATAAAGTTAATAAATATTTAAGTGACCATAACCTAGAAATATATATTAAAAATTCATTTGTTGCTGTTCTTGGAGTTGACGAGTACGAAGTTATTAAGTCTTTAAATTTATTAAAAAATTCTATCAAATGGGAACAAATTAATAAATTAGCAAAAGATGAAATTTTTAATTTAATTGATCAAAATGAAAAAGATTCTCTTTTGGTTAAAAGAGGAGGTGAAGCTTTTAATGAAAATATTCCTGACCTTAAAACTTATGACAATAACCATAAAACTATAACAACTGAATTTAATAAACCATATTTGATGCACGGATCAATTGGACCATCTGCTTCTTGCTCAATTTACAAGAATGGAAAATTTGAAATCTACTCTCATAGTCAAGCTATTTACGCTTTGAAGTCTATTTTATCAAATGCTTTTAACCTTGAAGAAAATTATATAACACTTCATTTCATGCCAGGGGCTGGATGTTACGGTCATAATGGAGCAGATGATGTGACTTATGAAGCAGCATTACTTTCCAAAGAATTTGAGAATAAACACGTCCTTTTAAAATGGACAAGAGAAGATGAAAATTGTTGGGAGCCTTATGGTAGTGCTTCTAAAAATAAGCTATCTGCTACATTGGATGAAAATAATAGGATTATATATTGGTCAAGTGAAGCCTATTCGGACACGTATTTAACTCGTCCAATGGTTGGCAAATTAGAGAATTTTGTGTCTTACAGGTTCCTCAATAATGATTTTAAAAAATATAAAGCTTCACCTAGAACAGGTGCACACATGGGAATTCATAGAAATCTTGATCCTATTTACAATTTTAAAGAAACAAGACTTGTAAAGAATTTAGTACATGACTTGCCATTGAGGACTTCAGCTCTTAGAACTCTAGGAGCTTTTGCTAATACTACGGCTACTGAAACTTTTATGGATGAACTTTCTATTGAAGTAAATATTGACCCTTTTGAGTTTAGGATTAATCATTTAGACGATGATAGAGCTATAGACTTATTGAATGATCTAAAGACACAAATGGATAAAGATAAACCTTTGGATGATAGTTATAGAGGTATCGCCTTTTCAAGATATAAAAACTCAGCATCTTATTGTGCAGTAGGTGTAGAGTTAATTGTCACAGATAATGTTGAAGTTGAGCTTAAACGTGCATGGATAACTGTTGATGCAGGAGAAATTGCGTTTAAAGAAGGTATAGAAGCTCAAGTTGAGGGTGGGTTTATTCAAGCAGCAAGTTGGTCACTTTATGAACAAGTTAATTTCGATAATAATGAAATTTTATCAAAAGATTGGGATAATTATAAAATAATTGAATTTGATAATATCCCTTCGATAAAAACATCTGTAATTAATCGAGTCGGTTATCCTTATCTTGGAGTTGGTGAAGCTGTAGCGGGGCCAACTGGAGCATCCATTTCAAACGCTATTAGAAGAGCTTTAGGCGAAAGAATAAAAACAATGCCGTTTAATCAAGAAAGTATAAAAAAACAACTACTTGGATAATTATTTTATTAATTAAGGAGATCTAAAGATGTCTAATAAAAAAGAAATAGGACTTGCAATTATTGGTTGTGGGACGATTGGAAGAATAAGGGCAATGATGGCAAAGGATTATCCTGGTATTAGTTGGATTGGTTTATGTGATATTAATGAAGAATTAGGAAAAAAACTCTTGAATGATTGTGAGGCTGACTTTTTTACAACTGATTATAATGAATTAGTAAAACGATCTGAGGTTAATGCTGTCATCATTGCTACTGACGAAAATCATCATTTTGGTCCCATTATGGCATCCCTTGAAAATGAAAGTTCTTTATTTATTGAAAAGCCTCTTGCAACCGATTTAGTTGAGAGTAGAGATGTGTTAAATAAAATAAAGTCAACTAATGTTGATGCAGTATTAGGGTATACTCAAAGATTTAGAAGAAGATTTTTAGCTGTAAAACAAAAATTAATGGATAAAAAGATAGGTCATGTTACATCTGTTGTGACCAGAGCATTTATGAATAGCATGGTTCCTATTGCAACTGTAAGAAGAACTAATGAAAGAAAAAATCTAACGCCTATGGTTGTATCAGGGACTCATAGTCTTGATATGTCTTTTTGGTTAATGGAAGGTAAATATCCAAGATCTGTATTTGCACAATCAGTAGATAAGAAATTACAAAGTCATGGTACTAAAGATTCAACTTTTGGTATTTTCACAATGGATGATGATACTATTTTTAGTATGAATATTAGTTGGGCTCTTCCTACAGTTTGGCCAGGATCAGTTTATGGATTAGAAATTGGTATAGTTGGTACTGAAGGCGTTATAGATATAGAAGACACACATAGAGATTTGGTTCTTGCAAGTGAAAAACCGCAGGGGCATGGTTACAATCCATCAGGATTTGCGCCTTCAGATGCAAGACATGTTGATTTTTTAACTTCATACCCACCTGGAGACATCTATAACAATCAACTTTGGGGTCCTATGAGAGAAGAAACGAATTCTTGGTTTCAAAGGTTATATGTTGGCACGGAAACACCTCATGCATCTGCGGAAGACGGGCACAAAAATCTAGTCATGACTATGGCAATGGATGCTTCGAGCAAAATAAATGATAAAATTGAAATTTCAGATGACATTGAAGCTGAAATTTTAAAAATACAAGAACAATAAAATGAAAGCTTTACTATTAAATGGTCCTGGAAAACCTTTTTCGATTGAAAGAGTAAATGATCCTACTCCAGAGAAAGGATATGCTGTTGCTAAGGTGTTAGCATGTGGTTCAGGGTTGACTATTCAACATGTCAAAGCCGGAAGGATTATTGTTGACTATCCAAGAATTATTGGACATGAGATTATTGGTGAAATTGTAGAAATTAATGGTAAATCAAATGAGTATAAAGTTGCTGATCCAGTAACAGCTTTTTTTTATTTAACATGTGGTCAATGTAAATGGTGTAATATTGATCGTGAAACTTTATGTGATAACTTCAAAGGCTATATTGGAAGAGAAATTGATGGTGGTTATGCAGAATATATTAAACTTCCAATTGAAAATTTTATAAAAATTCCTGAAATAATTAATTATAAAAATAACCTTTTAGAGACTGCTGTTGTTTGTGATGCTGTAGCCACACCATTAAAAGTCATTAAAAAAGCAAGAATATCATCTTTTGATAAAGTTGGAGTTATTGGTGCAGGTGGTGGCCTGGGCATTCATATGGTTAAAATGTTAAAATTAAATAATATTTCAACTATAGGTATAGACACAAAAACTGAAAAG
>CACCZR010000025.1 GCA_902550555.1 uncultured SAR116 cluster alpha proteobacterium
TTCACTCTCTTATATCAAATGTAATGGGAAATAAAGGTAAGTTAGATCTTATTTTAGAGGGAACTGCATCCCCACATAGTTTTACTTTAAAACCTTCACATGCAAAAATGCTTGAAAATGCAGATGCGATTTTCTGGATTGATAAAGATTTAGAAAGTTTTTTAGAAAAACCACTTAAATCAATACCAAAAAAAGCTAAGGTTGTTCATTTAATGGACATAAGTGGTTTGGAAATACATAAATTTCGAGAAAAAAATATCTATGGTGGTCATGATGATCATGACAAGCACGATCATAAAGAAGATAAGCATGATGATCACGACAAGCATGGTCATAAAGAAGATAAGCATGATGATCATGACAAGCATGGTCATAAAGAAGATAAGCATGATGATCATGACAAGCATGGTCATGCTCATGCTCATGGTGAGTTTGACGTGCATATATGGTTGGATCCAAATAATGCAAAAGTTATAGTTAAAGAAGTTGCTAATCAATTAGCTACTTTAGATTCAAAAAATTCAGATTTTTATAAGGAGAATTCAAAAAAAACAATAAACAAACTTGATAATCTAATAAACAAAATTGATAAATCTATAAATAAAAATGCAAGCTTTGTAACATTTCATGACGCTTATCAATATTTTGAAAAAAGATTTGGTGTTGAGGCATTAGGAGCACTTACTATCAATACTGATATTCAACCTGGTGCAAAGCAAATTGAAGAGATACAACACCTTGTTGAAGATAAGAATATAAAATGTATATTTTCTGAACCACAGTTTAATCCAAAACTTATTAATATGATTGCCAAAAGCTCAGGAGCTAAAACTGGTGTATTGGATCCTCTTGGTTCATCTTATAAACCTGGGAATGATTTATATTTTAATTTAATAAATGATTTATATGAAAATCTAAATAAGTGTTAGTGTGTTGACACTTAGCAAATAATTGCAAGTTCATTTCAAACAAAACTAATTATATAAAATTTATTAGGATTTTTGTTATGTTATAACATTGCGTTTTGTTATTTAATTTTGTAAATTAATAGCAATATGGGTATTTTATGTCTTTAAAAATAAATAACGAAACTCACGCGAATAAAGTTTATAATTTTTTAAAAAAAAAGAAAAAACCGTTATCTGCATATGAAATACTTAAAGAATTAGCTTCTGAGGGTATTTCTGCTCCGACAACAATTTATAGAGCTCTTAATAAACTTGTATCTAATGGTCTGATTCATAAGATTGAATCATTGAACGCGTGGACTGTGTGTTGTGGTAATCATGATAATAAAGTTCCAATTTTTGAAATTTGTAAATCGTGTGGAAATGTAACTGAGCATCTAGATATAAATATTGCTAACAGTTTAAAATCATTATCTGAAAAAACAGGATTTTTAGCTGATAACCCAATTTTTGAAATACATGGTCAATGTAATAATTGTATTTAGAATTTGTAATTGAAAGGATAATATATGCAAACTGTGGAACAAGTACCAGTAACAGTTTTAACAGGTTTTTTAGGTGCTGGTAAAACAACTCTTTTAAATCGTATACTGACTGAAAACCATGGACGTAAGTATGCCGTTATAGTTAATGAATTTGGTGAACAAGGTATTGACAATGATTTAGTTGTTGATGCTGACGAAGAAGTTTTTGAAATGAATAACGGATGTATTTGTTGTACAGTTCGTGGTGATTTAATAAGAATACTAGGTGGCTTGATGAAACGGGCTGATCAACTAGATGCTATCATAGTTGAAACAACTGGTCTCGCAGATCCTGCACCTGTAGCACAAACATTTTTTGTAGATCAAGATGTTGCAGATAAAACAAAATTAGATGCTATTGTCACAGTAGCAGATGCAGTTCATTTAAACTCTCAACTTGGTAAACATCATGAAGCTGAGGAGCAAATTGCGTTTGCTGATGTTGTTTTACTTAATAAAGTAGATTTAGTAGATGAAAAAGGGTTAGAAAACGTTAAAGCAAGAATAAAAAAAATTAATCCTTACGCAAAAATTATTAAAACCACACGTTGTGCTGCACCATTAGATGAAATACTCGGATTAAATGCATTTAGTTTAAAACGTGTTTTAGAGGTAGAACCTGACTTTTTAGAATCTGATCATGACCACGATCATGATGATGACGTAACAAGTATTTCATTTGTTTCTGAAACTCCACTAAATATGAACAAGTTTCAAACTTGGTTTGGAAATCTATTACAAACTCACGGACAAGATATTTTAAGATCAAAAGGCATTTTAAATTTTGCTGAGAAAGATGAACGTTATGTCTTTCAAGGTGTACATATGTTAATGGATGCTTCCCCAATGGGGCCATGGCCAAAAAATGCTGAAAGAAACTCTAGAGTTGTTTTTATAGGAAGAAATTTAGAAAATATGGGACTTCAAGAAGGATTTGAAGGTTGTAAATCTTAATGAATATAGATTTGCAAACTAAAAATATTGTAAAAACAAAATTAGAACAAAGAGGTAACGAATATAAAATTAAGGCACCAGTCACTGGATCAGTTGTCCTTAACAATGCAGTTGTAGCTAGTTTTGGTGATGGATCATTACGTTTTTTTGGATTAAATCAAGAACCGTTTGAAGTTAAAGCTCATAAAGGAGTTATACTTACAATGAGTTCGAATGGTCAATTTGTTTATACAGGTGGAGATGATGGAAAGTTTCTTAAAATATCATGCGATGGACAAATAAATGAGATTTACAATTTTGGTTCACAGTGGGTTGATTGTGTAGCATCAACTGAAAACTACTTTGCATGTTCATCAGGTAAAAAAGCATATCTTTGGGTTAAAGACGACAGCAAACCTCTAATCATGGATAATTCAAGCACTGTTGGAGGTCTTTCTTTTGATTTAGACGGAAATAAGTTAGCTGTGTCGTCATATGGAGGTGTTACAGTTTGGCAAAGGGGTGACCGAAGATGGAAGTCATCTCGATTTGTATGGAAGGGTTCTCATGGAAAAGTTACTTTTAGTCCTGATGGAAAGTATCTTGTTTCAGCCATGCAAGAGAACGAAGTACATGGATGGCGTATCAGAGATAAAATTGATTTAGCGATGGCAGGATATCCCGCTAAAATCAAAAGCTTTACTTGGGCAGGAAACACGCCTTTTCTGGTAACTTCTGGAGCTAGTGAAGCTATATGCTGGCCTTTTGATGGAAAGGAAGGGCCACTTGGAAGAAAACCAACCTGTGTTGCGAATGGAGGTAAGCAAAATGCAACTTTTGTTGAAAACTTACCTCAAGAAAATGCTGTTTTTGCAGGTTTTCAAGATGGATCAGTAGTTTTGTCAGAAATTGATGAAACCAAAAAATCATATCTTGTTAGAAATGCAACTGGCTCTGAGGTTACCGCAATTTCTATTTCTAATGATAAATCTCATATACTTATTGGTGACGCGATGGGTAATATACTCTGGTCACCGTTATGGGCTGGAGATAATTAATGGTTGGGATGTTTGATAATAAAAAAACAAATCCAGAGATTATTAGAAATCTGAAAACTGTGTTTACTGAAAAATTTTCTGTTTCAAAGGATTCAACAATTAGTGTTGCTGAACTTCGTTGTCATGAACCTAATTGTCCTCCAGTTGAGACAGTATTTACTGTAAGAACATCTGATGGTTCAATTAAAGATTGGAGAATATCAAAGTCTGCGGGTGAAATTCAAATAAAAGATATTGAAATTTTATATGATAAAGAGAAATGAATAAATTATGAGTTTAATTTTAGCTAAAAATATAAGCGAGTTTAAAAACTTTTCTCATACTGATAGTAAATTGATAATATATGAAAGGAGAGCACCCGAAGGTTCAGCAAATTTTTTTAAAAAACTTATTAAAATTGATTTCTCAGTCAATGCAGAAATAAGTAAATTTGATACAAAAAATAATATTAAATCAGCCTTATCAGACGTTTTCTCTTTTGATATCAAATCTTCCATTTTTTATGAAATTTGGATAAATGATATTACTCATGTGTGCGAAATTTTTTGTGATATTCAAAATACCAGTTCAATAAGTATGTGGATAGGCTCAAAAAGAGGATGTAAACGTTTCCATATTGATAATGTACCACAAAGATTACTGGTAACTTATTCTGGAAAAGGTACAGAGTGGCTGCCTGATGCTGCTGCAGATAAATCGGCTTATTTAAATGGCGAGCCAAATGAAAAAATATTAAAATTTCCTCAAAAAAAACAATTCGTTAATGAATGGGACATAGCCATTTTTAAAGGTGGCTCACAAGGCCTTCTTCACAGAACTCCAGATTCTGCCTTAAAAAAAAATTCTATTTTACTTAGATTAGACCACGCTGACTATTGGAAAAATATTTACAATAATATTTCATAAAATACCAATGTTATTTAATTTCAATGTTTTCTACTAAGAATACGTTTACTATTTAAAACTGTAATGTTATAAAATAACATACATAAAAAAAAAATAAATTATTTATTAAGGATATTTTAAAATGCGTTATCTAATTATTATCATTTTTATATTATTTTCTTTTAATTCATTTTCCTCTGGCGATCACAAACATGATCATGACCATAAAGAAAAAAAGGTTATGAAAAAAAAACATGACCATGATAAACATGACCATGATAAAAAAGGATCTTTAGATGCACATGTACATGGACTAAGTGTAATTAATGTAGTTCAAGAAAAAAACAAAGTTCTTTTTGATATTGAAATGCCTGGTTTTGACACAGTTGGATTTGAATATAAGGCCAAGTCACAAAAAGATAAAGATTTAGTCAAAAATGCTTTAAATATGTTAAAGAATCCAGCTAATTTATTTTCCATACCATCTGCAGCAAATTGCAAAATGTCAAATAACACATCAACAATTTTAGAAGAAAAAAATCATACTGAGTTTAGAGCAAAATATGAATACAATTGTTCAAATATAACAGAGTTTTCTTCTATAACTTTTAATATTTTTGATAGTTTTAAAAATAGTAAAGATTTAGAATTCAATGTTATTGGAAAAAAATCCACTACAAAACATAAAATAAATAAATTTACAAAAAAACTAAGTTTGTATAACTTTTCTAATTAATGAAATCAAAGAATCTTATAGAGATTAAAAATTTAGAATTTTATTGGAATAATCAAGATGAATTTAAGATTCAAATAAATGATTTTTCAATCCAAACTAATGAAAAAAAACTTATATTAGGTAAAAGTGGCATTGGTAAATCAACTTTTCTCAATCTAATTTGTGGTATGATTTCTCCAAGAGCAGGAGATGTTTATGTTTTATCTCAAAATCTAAGTTCTTTTAAAGCTTGGGAATTGGATAAATTTAGATCTGAGAATATTGGAGTTATATTTCAAGAATTTAATTTGCTAGATCATTTGTCACCTTTAAATAATATTTTATTACCATGTTATTTCACGAATAAAGATTTAAATAGATTTAAAGATAGAGCATTTTTATTTGGAAAAAAACTAAATTTAAACAATGACTTATTAAATAAATCTAATTCTAAAGATTTATCTGTAGGACAAAAACAAAGAATTGCCATAATAAGATCTATTATTAATAAACCAAAAATTATTCTAGCAGATGAACCAACTTCATCTTTAGATTTTGATAATAAAAATTCTTTTTTAGATTTACTTTTTGATATTTGTAATGCAGAAAAAATTTCATTACTTATGGTATCTCATGATTTAAATCTTAAGAATAAATTTAAAGATGTAATAGCATTTGAAAGTTTTTTTAGGCCATGAAAATTCTATTCTCTTTAGCTTTTTATTCTCTTATAAGCAGAAAAGTTTCTGTTTTTTTAACTATTATATGTATTTCTCTTTCTATAATTCTTTTTTCATCTATTGATAATTTTAGAAAAAGCGCAAAAAAAACATTCTTTTCTAACGCAAAATCAGGTGATTTAATAATCTCTTCAAGGTCTGGAGAAATAGAATCTCTATTATATTTAATTTTTCAAATTGGAACACCAACTAATAATATCAGATGGAAATCTTTTAAAGATATTCAAAATCATCCTGATGTAAAATGGGCAATTCCAATTTCACTAGGTGATAGTCATAAACAATATAGAGTGTTAGGAACCTCGTCCGATTATTTCAAAAAAATACAAATAAAAAATAAAAAGTTAGAATTTTATAAAGGTGAACATTTCAAAGATATTTTTGATGTTGTTATCGGTTACGATGTCGCTAAGACGCTAAATTATAAATTAAATGATAAAATCATACTTGCTCACGGAATATCATCTCAAGATTTTCATGATGAGTTTCCATTTAGAATAAATGGCATATTAAAAAAATTTGGATCGAATACTGATAAGTTAATTTTTGTTAGTTTAGAAGCATTAGAAGCAATTCATAAAGATTGGCAAGGTGGATTTAAATTACCAAATGTCAAATCTAAGCCAACATCATTTAATAAAAGCGATTTAGTTCCAAAGGAAATTACAGGTGCTATAATAAAATTAAATTCAAAGATAAAAATATTTCAATTTAAAAGAGATTTACATAAATATAAAAGCGAACCTATTCAAGCTATTATACCTGGCTTAGCATTAACAAAATTATGGCAAATAGTGTCGTTTGTAGAGCAGATACTTTTTTTAATATGTTATTTTGTTATTTTTATAACCTTACTTGGGATGGCTGCTTCAATTTATACAAATGTAAACCAAAGAAATAATGAAATTGCTTTATTGAGAGTTGTAGGGGCTTCTCCAAGGTCAATTTTTTCAATTTTGATATTAGAGGGAATTATGATTTCTCTAACAAGCATATTAATATCTATATTATTAATGCTCCTTTTAAACATTATTTTAAATCCTATATTAGATAGAGAGTACGGTATTTATTTAGAATATAATTTCTTATCTGCTTATAATGTAATTTTTTACTGTTCAGTGGTATTGATATCAATACTAGTCGGGTTAATTCCAGCTCATAGAGGATATAAAAAATCGCTGAATTCTGGAATTTGATATATTTAAAAGTTAAAGGATATGATTAAAAGATTATTTTGTTTTTTCTTAATATTTTTTTTTCTTATAAGTAACTCTTTCGCTAAGGAAAATTTTATCTTAAATTGGAATAAATTAATTCCTTTAAATGCTTACGACTTTGTTCCAGAAACAGGTATAACATTTGAAATGTGGGATGATAAAAATTTTGTAAAAAAATTAAATGAAGCGGGACTTAAATTTAATAAAAAAATTATAGGTAAAAGTATCAAGCTATATGGTTTTATGGTTCCTTTAGAAATGGATTATCATGAAGATTTAATAGTTAATGAATTCATTTTAGTTCCAAGTGCTGGAATGTGTATACACGTTCCTCCACCACCACCAAATCAAATGGTATTGATTAAGTTAGATAAACCGCAAAAAGCGAGGTATATGTATCAGCCTATCTCTGTAGAAGGAATTTTAAAAAATACTCCTCCTATTAAAGATTCATTTGATAGTATTTATGAAATTAATACTAATAATATCATTAATATTGATAATGATGAATTCATTAGGCACTTTGAAGAAAGTCAAAAATGATTTTATATTTAATATTCTTATTTGTATTATTTGTAGCGCCAATAATTTGGTATAATTACATCTTTAAAAAAAATGATAAAGTATTGATAAATATGCCATTTAATGGTTTGGAGTTTGGTCAAGAGTTGCTCCAAGAATATAGTCTTAATGATGTTAGAATAGAAACAACTAAATTAGGTGACCATTATGATTTGACAAATAAAAAGGTCATGGTTTTGGAGGATAGACTCGGAAAAAAAAGTTTAACTTCTATAACAATTATATGTCATGAAATTGCTCATGCAATTCAGCATAAAGAAAATTATAAACCGCTTCAAAGAAGAAATGTTATAGTAAAAAGCACTGCTTGGATTACGCAACTTGGTAGTGCTATTTTATTAATTGGTTTTCCCATAATCTTTGCTACTGGTTCATATGGATTTATAAAAATATGCTTAGCTATAGCAGCTTTATCATTAGTAATTAGTGCATTTATCCATTTAATTACTCTTGACGTTGAGATTGATGCTAGTTTCAATAAAGCATATCCAATTATTAAACAAAAAGTGCCAGTAGAATATCATCAAGCATGTAAATCAATCTTATTAGCTGCAGCATTAACTTATGTAATAGGTGTTTTTAGAAGTTTTTTCTCTTTAAGGTTTATTTGGATGCTAATTACAAGAATGAGATAAAATTCTTATATATGTTTTAAATATAGTTCTTTTATTTTTTTTCTAAACTTTTCATCAACTGTAAAAAAGTATCCATTTTCTTCGTGAACTGATGTGCCAGATGCATGATATTTAAAAACATGAGAATAAAAACGTTTAATGTCTTGAATAATATACGTTCTATCATGATTATCTTTTAAAAAAAATTTTTTCCAAATCAACCCTCTTCTTTTTTAATTAATTCTAAATATTGTATGATTATATCTAAGTCATTATCTGACAAATCTTTATAACTTTTACCAAACTTAGTTTTTACTTTTAATGCCACATGAGCATAAGGATTTCTGCCTTTAGGATGATTTGGATGTTCAGGAAGTTTGTTTACGAGAAAATCTCCTGTTTCTTGTATATTTTTCCAAATATATTTTCTGTTTTCTTCTTTCATTAATATTCATAATACCTATTCATAAGACTAAAATACAAATAAATTTTGTGGTTAATTAATTAGTATGACTTTTAAAAACAAATATGAAAATTATAACTATTATATCAAAAAATTAGAAATCTCAGATTTTAATTTATTATATAATGTTGGGAAAAATCCATTAATTTGGGAACAGCATCCTGAACACGATAGATGGAAAGAAGAAAAATTTAAAATTTATTTTGATAAAGGTATTAAAAATATTTTTGGAATTTATGGGGTTTTCGATACAAAAAAAGATAAAATTATAGGTTCTTCAAGGTTTTATGAACATAATAAAAATAGTTCTTACATTAAAGTTGGTTATACTTTTTTAATTCCAGAATATTGGGGAACTAGTGCTAATTATCAATTAAAGTTATTAATGCTTAATGAGGCATTTAAAATAGTGGATAATGTTCGCTTTGATATTGGAAAAACAAATTTTAGATCAAGAAGGGCAATAGAAAAATTAGGTGCTACTTTATTATTTGATAATCAGGAAGTAAATGTAGTTTATGAATTAAAAAAAAATGTTTTTATATTAATTAAAAATAAAAATCAATAAATTTAATTAATATAATTTTATTAAATTCATGAAAGAAATATCCAGCAAGTAGAGTTGGTAGAAAAATTACCATCGGATGATATGTTAAGTGATATACATGCAAAAGGGGATTATAGGGCACACTTAATTGTTGAAATGGCAAAAAGGGCAGCAAATACATTTCAATAGATATGTTATTTATTGTGACATAACAAATCCACCATTTGGTGAAATGGTCTGTCCTGTCATAAATTTAGCTTCATCTGAAGCCAAATATACTGCAGCCCATGCTATGTCTTCTGCAACTCCAAATTTTTTCATAGGTGTTTGGCTTTTTACTACATCTTTAACGTATCCTAAATTGTTGGTCATATCTGTATCTATATAACCTGGTGCTATTGCATTAACTCTTATATTTCTGCTAGCTAACTCTCTGGCTAAAGCTCTTGTATAGGCAAGAATTCCACCTTTTGCAGCAGAATAGTGAGGTGATGAAGGACCACCAGTTGTTCCTAGTACTGATCCCATGTTTATGATAGAACCAGAATTAGATTTATTCATAATTTTTAATGCCTCTCTGGTACAAAAAAATGTTCCAGACAAATGCGTATTTATCATTTTAAACCAATCAAAATCAGTCATATTTACCGTAACATCAAAGTGAGTATCAATAGTTTTATTTTCAGAATATTCTCGTATTTGAGCTTTGTTTACTTTATTTCTTTCATCAATTATGTCTGGTCTATTTTCAAAACCATTTATTCCGGCATTATTAACTAATATATCTATTTTATCATATAAATTATTGATATAATTAAATATATTTGAAACTTTTTTCGAGTCTGATACATCTAAATCGAAAGATTTTCCTTTTAAATTTTTAGCAACTTTATGTGCCTCTGAAGATAAAACATCACAAATGATTATTTTACATCCTTCTTCATAAAATTTTTCAGCTATGGATCGTCCTAAGCCTTTAGCTCCTCCAGTTATAACTGCTGTTTTACCATTTAATCTATTAGACATTACAAAATAATTTAAATTAATTTATATTATAATGAAATAGATTTTTTAAGAGGGTTTTATGAAAGATAATCTTGATTTTGGTCTAAAAGATAAAGTGGCAATTGTAGCGGGTGGTGGATCTAATGGTGATGGAATAGGTAACGGTAGAGCTTCTTCAATTTTACTTGCAGAAGCAGGCGCAAAAGTTCTCGTTGTTGATTTAAACAAAAAATCTGCACAAAACACAGTTGACTTAATTAAGAATAATGGGGGAGATGCTTTTGCTATTGATGCTGATTTGACTAGTTCTGTTGAATGCAAGAATGTTGTCAATGAAGTAATAAAAAAATGGAAAAGGCTAGATATTCTGGATAATAATATAGGTATAGCTAGTAATACATCTGTTGTTAACGAAAATGAAAAATATTGGGATAAGGTTATGAATGTTAATCTTAAACCAATGTTTTTAATGTCAAAGTATTCTATTCCTGAAATGATTAACTCTGGCAATGGTGGTGCAATAATAAATATTTCTTCAATTTCTGCAACAAGACCTAAGGGTTATACATCATATTCAGCTTCAAAAGGAGCAGTGATTTCATTAACAAAAGCAATGGCTGTTGATCATGGTTCAGAGGGAATAAGAGTTAATTGTATCTTGCCAGGACCAGTTTACACGCCAATGGTTTATCAAGAAGGCATGTCAGATAAGTTAAGAGAAGTAAGAAAAGATGCTTCTCTTTTAAATATCGAAGGAAATGGTTATGATATTGGCAGAGCTGTTGTATATTTATGTTCCAACTGGGCAAGATACATCACAGGACAAACACTTGTTGTTGATGGAGGGTGTTCACTATCTTATAAGTCAAGAGGATGAAATTAATTATATTTAGAAATTAATAATAGCAAGATCATTTTTTTTTGATTTATCGCAACCTCTTGCGAGATAGATTTTTCTGTTAGAATATTTTGAAACATTTAAATTATTATATTTTTCCTTTGCTAAATTATGATCAAAAACACTAGTTGTAGGCATAAATCTCATAGTCATGCCTCTTCTTGATTTTGATGACGAATTAGCATCAGATCCATGAACTAAGTACACATCATGTAACGAAATTTGACCTCTCTTTAATATTAAATTCACAGATTTATTTTCATTATATTCAGATTGCAATAATTCTTGGTGCAAAGTTAGATTTTTATCTTTATTCAACTCATGTTTTTTCAATTTTTTATCTTTATGTGAACCTTTAATAAATTTTAAACACCCATTTTCTTCGTTTGCATCATCAACTGCTAACCAAACCGTGCAGGTTGCTAATGGTCTAATTGGCCAATATTGACCATCTTGATGCCAAGGTGTTGCATGGCCATTATATGCTGGTTTTGCAAAAAAACTTGAATTCCATAAAGCAAAATTATTACCAATTATTTGCTCAACATAATTTAAAATTTTTTCATTAAAACAATATTTTAAAAACTTTTCCTCATACTCAAGTAATGCAGGACAATAATTTAAAAACTTAGGATAATTTTTAATTAACTTATCATGTAATCTTTCTATTTCTAAAAGATCATTTTCTGGCATTTGAAAATCTGGAATAATATAACCATCTTCATGATATCTTTTTAATTCTTCTTTATTTAACATAAGTTCATACTTTAAGATTAAACCGGTTTGTCGCCTTTTATTGTGACTCTCCGTCCTTTTCTTTCATTTGGCCAATAATCCCATATAGCTCTGTGCATTGTGCATCTGTTATCCCAAAAGGCCATATCATTTTTGTTCCATCTGTATCTAATTTGAAAATTAACATGTTCACAATGCTCAAATAAAAATTCTAATATTGATGAACTTTCATTTTTATTCATTCCTTCAATTCCAGTTGTAAAAGTTCTGTTTACATAAATTGCCTTTTTACCAGTGATTGGATGTGTTCGAATTAATGGATGGTTTGCGACAGGCGTTTTTATATTATCTCTATTTACACCTCTATCTTCATACCTTCCACTGTAAAGGTGTTCTGATTCATGAATTGCAATTAATCCATCAAGTAAACTTTTATATTTGTTGCTTAATTCATTATAAGCGCTGTACATGTCAGAAAACATTGTATCTCCACCTGTTTCAGGAAGAATATGTAATTGCAACATTGTTCCTAGTGGTGGTTCAATATCGCAAGATACGTCCGAATGCCAAAATTCTCCATTTGCAACTTTACTATTTTTATGAGCGTGAATTTCGAAAATTTCTGGATACCCGGGCATTGATGGGGCTGCTGGATGCACATGTAATTCACCAAATAATTTACCTAGTTTTAAGTGGATTTCTGGTGCGATTTCATTTTGATTTTGAAAAAATAAAACTTGATTATCTAAAAAAGCTTTATGAATATCCTTAAATTGATCTTCGTTGATTTCCTTTGATAAATCGACTCCAGTAATGATAGCTCCTAAATTTGGAGAATACTTTTGAATTTTTATACCTGAACTAGTTATTGTCATATTATAATTTCTAATGATATTGTATCAAATTATATTCATTATTTTAATTATAAAAAAAATCGTATGGAAACATCAAATAAATTTAACAAAAAAATTAAATTAATAATTTTTGATCAATATGGAACAATTGTTGATATGCAAAAGGGATTAACAGAAGCTGTTATTCCTTTTTTAAAGCAAAAGAATTGGCATGGGGACCCTAATCGTTTCGTAACATGGTGGCGAAGAACTCATTTTGAAAATTCTATGATTGATGCATTAAGTAAAAACAATCATACAAATTATCGTATAATTGGGCAAAACGCAGTTTCATACGTAATGGATAGATGTAATATTCAATACACAGAAAATGAAGTTGAATGGCTCATTAAACAAATCGAAACTTTAAAACCTTTTCCAGACGTTATTAAGTCTCTAAATAAACTTAGGACAAATGGTTACAAACTTGCAATTCTGTCAAATGGTGATGCTGATATGTTGAATAATGCAAAACAATATATTGGTTTTGATATGGATTATACAATTTCTGTTCAAGAAGCTGGTTATTTTAAACCACATTGGAAAACATATAGCCTAGCTGTGTTAAAGACTAAAACTAAAAAAGAAAATTGTTTATTTGTAGCAAACCATGCTTTTGATTGTATTGGCGCAAAATCTTTTGGAATGTTGACCGCATTTGTTGATAGAAGAAAAAGACCATTTGGACATACTCCGTTCCAACCAGACATGAACGTTAAAAATTTTGAAGAATTAACAAATTTATTAACTAGATTTTAATGTGGGATAATTTACTTAATCTCATAATTATCCCACAAACCTATTTAATATAGGGGGAGGTAACAAAAACCTACTTGCTATTCTAATTAATGTCATAACTAATTACTGATGGTTGTTAATTATTTAAATACTGCATAATTAATAACCCTGTTTTTAGAAAATGATTACTGTTTAAACAATTTTATGTTAAAGATTACATCATATAGCATATGTATAATAGGATTTAATAATATTAGTGAGGTTAATATGGAAACTATTGCTCTTTTAACATGTCTTTTAATAATTGTTCATACATTTTGTCCAA
>CACCZR010000026.1 GCA_902550555.1 uncultured SAR116 cluster alpha proteobacterium
AATTTTTTTTTATTCAAATTTTAAATTTTTGAGGACTTGATTCAAAAAAAAAAAAACTAATTAATGTTAAATTAGCGAATCGTTTAAATATATAAAATAATTATTAATTATTATTTAAGCAGTTTAATTTTATTAGAAAGTCTTGATAGTTTTCTTGAAATGGTATTTCTTTTAAAGACACCTTTTGCTACAGATCTATGCATTTCAGGCTGTGCGGCAATAAAAGCTAATTGAGCATTTTTTTTATCTTTTTCTTCAATTAGATTTTCAACTTTTTTGATGAATGTTCTAACTCTTGTCTTTCTAATCTTATTAATTAATTGAAACTTATCATTTCTTTTAATTCTTTTTTTTGCTGATTTATGATTTGCCATATGTTTCCTTTAACACATCGCTACATTTAATACTATAAAATGTCAAGTTAAAAGTTTTCAACTATAATTTTAATTATAAAAATATTATTTTCAAAATTCTCAATTTTAAAAATCTTTTTTTTGAACCTCTCGTTTCTTATTTCCCAAACATTTTTACTTTGATTTTTTTTCCATTTTTTTTCTTCAAAAAAATCTCTATAAAATGAATAGATTTGTTTTTTTGATATATTTTTAATATCAAATGAAATCGAAATTATTTTACCATTAGAAGAATCAAATTCTACTACATCTATTTTATTTTCAATTAAATTTTGTAAAAAAGGTATTTCTTCAATAAAGATTTGATTTTTAAAATTGTCTGCTTTTGCAGAAGGCTTACTTATTGAGTAAAACAATAAAACAAAAAATAATAATGAAAAATAAAAATTGCTTGTTAATTTTTTTGACATTCTGGACATATATATGTTGATCTTTTATTTATATTTAACTTAAAAATAATATTGTTACAATCATAACATTTTAATTTTTCTCTACCATAAACTTTTAATTTTTGCGCAAAATATCCTACTTTTCCGTTTGGTTGTTTATAGTCTTTTATGGTAGTTCCCCCATTTAAAACTGCTTTTGAAAAAACAATTTTAATATTAAGTAATAGTGAATTAATTTCATCATTACTTAAATGATTAGCCTTTTTTAAAGGATTAATTTTTGAATAAAATAAAATTTCAGATGCATAAATATTACCTATTCCGCAAATAATTTTTTGATCTAAAAGAGTACTCTTTATCATTGAGGTTTTTTTTAAGAAAATTTTTTTTAGGGGGACATGTTTTAAACTTTTACTTAAACCATCAATACCTAGGTTTTTAATCAGAAAATGTTTTTTCAAATTAAGTGTATTATGAAAATCTATATAACCAAATCTCCTTTGATCATTAAATATTAAACTTTTTTTCTCTCCATTTACCCTTTCAAAATTAATTATTATATGATCATGTTTAATTTTTCTTTGGATTGTTTCTTTTATACTTAAATATCCACTCATACCAAGGTGTAAAATTAAAGTATTTTTGTTCGAAGCATTTATCAAAATATATTTTCCAATACGGCTAATTTTTAAAATTTTTGAATTATTGAAAATTTTTTTAATATCAGGATTTATATTCCATCTTAATTTTGAAACTCTAGCTTGAATATCAACAATTTTTGAATTTAACAAAAATTGCTTTATATATATTCTAGATGTTTCAACTTCTGGTAATTCAGGCATTTTTGCTTACAATATAATAATGAAAAAAAATTTAGAAAAAATCGATTTTGGTTTTAAGAAAGTTAACATAAATAAGAAAGAAAAGTTAGTTAATAATATTTTCAATTCTGTGTCCTCTAAATACGATTTAATGAATGATTTATCAAGTTTAGGTTTTCATAGGTTATGGAAACAAGAATTAATTAACTGGATTGCCCCACAATCTCATCAATCTTTGCTAGATATAGCAGGAGGAACTGGGGATATTGCGAAGCTATTTATAAAGACTGGTGGTTTGTCAGCAGATATTATAGATATCAATTACAACATGTTAATTAATGGTATATCAAAAAATAATAATAAAATACGTTATATTGTTGGAAATTGCGAGAAACTTCCAATTAGAAATAATGTTTACGACAGAGTGACAATAGCTTTTGGATTAAGAAATATAACTAACAGACAATTAGCGCTTGATGAAATATATAGAGTTTTAAAACCTGGTGGTAGGTTTATTTGTTTAGAATTTAGTCAGGTTAATAATAATATTGCAAAAAAATTATATGATTTATGGTCATTCAAAATTATTCCAAAATTGGGGAAATTTATTACAGATAATGAAGATGCTTACAAATATTTAGTTGAATCTATAAGAATGTTTCCTGATCAGGATAAACTATCATCAATGTTTGTTAAATCCAAATTTGAGAGAGTCAAATATAAAAACTTATCAAACGGAATAGTTTCACTGCATTCTGGGTGGAAAATTTAATGAAACACATTAAGATAATAACACCTAAATTTTATGAATATCCATATATTGTTTTTAGATTTATTTTCGTATCATTCATTTTAGCTAGAAATGGCTTATTAACAGAAATAGAAAAAATAGGTTTAATCAATAAAAAATATCAGAAGATATTTAATATTTTAAAATTTATTTTCCAAAAAAAAAAAATTGATTCCAAATTTGTAAATAATTTAGGAGAAATTGGCCCAGGGTTTGTTAAACTTGGACAAGCATTATCTACTAGACCAGACATATTTGGCTTAAATGTAACTAATAGATTGATTTTGTTACAGGACAAACTACCTCCTTTTTCAAGCGATTTTGCAATTAAAATTATAGAAGAAGAAACAAATAAAAAAATTGACGAAATATTTACTTTTTTTGAAAAAAAACCTATTGCTGCTGCTTCCGTAGCTCAAGTCCATAAAGGCATTCTTAAAAATGGGAACAAAGTAGCAATAAAAATTTTAAGGCCAAACATTGAGAAAAAGCTTTTTAGAGACTTCAAATTATTTTATGGAATTTGCAATATATTAGAAATATTTTCAACTAACTGTAAAAGATTAAGTCTTAAAGAGATTATATCCACGTTTGCTCACAGCTCCCTAGATGAAATAGATCTAAGGTTAGAAGCATCTAACTCAGAACAACTTAGTGAAAATTTTATAAATTATGAATTATTTGATACACCTAAAATTTATTGGGAGTATACAACTGAAAAAATATTAACTAGTAAGTTTATAGAAGGTGCAAGAATTGATCAGATTTCTGATTTGAAAAAAAAATTAAATATTGAAAATTTAACAAAAGTTGCATCTGAAATTTTTTTCTACCAATGTTTTAGAGATGGTTATTTTCACGGTGATTTACATCCAGGAAATATTTTTATTAATCAATCAGGAAAAATTACAGCTATAGACTTTGGGATAATGGGTCGGCTAAATTTAAATGATAGAAAATTCTTAGCAAAACTTTTTAATTTTCTTGTAAACAAACAATTTCATAAAATTGTAAAACTTCATCATGAAGAAGGAATGCTTGATAAAGATACTGATTTATATAAATTAACTCAGGAAATTAGGATCTTGGCTACACCTATTCTAAATAAACCGATTGGTGATATATCAATGGGTAATTTATTCGGTGAGATACTTGCTTTATCAAGAAAATTTAATATTAAAATTCAAGCTAAGTTTTGTTTGCTACAAAAATCTATGATCATGGCAGAGGGCATTGCTAGACAAATTAATCCAAAAGCAAATATTTGGCAGACTATGGAACCTTTGATGAAAGAGTGGATCCATCAAAATATGAAATACGATTTCTTATTTGAAAAAATCAATGATAAAAGTTTTTTTTCAAAAGATTTAGTTGAAATATTTCAAAAATTTGATAAAATTTTAAGAAAATTTTTACAATTTTATGAATAATTTCAAAAATATACCTGAATTGATTTTTAAACTCGGTGGCACAGGCTCTGTTTCAAAGTTACTTAAAACTAATCCGTCAACAATATCAAATTGGAAAAAAAATAATAAAATACCAAAGTCTTATATTAATAAATTAGATATATTACTTAGAGAAAGAAATTTAAATATTTGTAATGAGTACGAGGACAATACAAGCATTACACCAATCAAAAAAAAATCAAAATTTAGTATATTAGTTATAATATCAGGAGGTGTATCTTGTTACAAAGTTCTAGAATTAATAAGGTTATATTATAAAAATGATTTTGATATTGAAGTTGTATTAACAAAATCAGCTCAAAAATTTATCACTCCTTTAATAGTAACAAGCTTAATTAATAAAAAATGTTTTACAGAATTATTTTCTTCTGAAGAAGAGGAAAATATGAACCATATAAATTTAGCTAGAAATAAAGATTTAATCTTAGTTGCTCCGTGCACAGCAAATTTTATTGCTAAAATTACTCACGGAATAGCAGATGATTTAGCATCAAATATTATTTTGGCTTCTAATAGTAAAATACTCTTAGCACCCTCAATGAACCCTTACATGTGGGGAAATAAAGCTACTCAAGATAATTTAAAAATTTTAAAACAAAGAGGTTTCGATTTAATTTTTCCAAATTCCGGTATAATGGCATGCGGTGAAAACGGGGCAGGAAGACTACCAGAAATAAATGAAATATTTTCATTTACTACAAACTATCTTTTGAAAAAAAAGGGAATGTGTTATATTGGAAATCAGAGCCAATTAAAAATACTAATAACCGCAGGCCCAACTCAAGAAAAAATTGATCCCATAAGATATGTCTCTAATAACTCCTCAGGAAAGCAAGGTTATGCATTAGCTGAAGAGTTTTTAAAACTTGGTGCACATGTAACTCTGATAAGTGGACCAACAAATATTAATAAGCCAAATGTAAATAATTTTATAGAAGTTTTATCTGCAGAAGAAATGCTGTCACAAGTGGAAAATAATATTGATTGTGATATTTTTATTAGTAGTGCAGCAGTTTGTGACTGGAAATTAATCCCTTACAACTTGAAAGATAAAAAAATGTCTAATAATGATAAACTTAAAAAAAATGAAGATATGTTTTTTAAATTAGAAACTAATCCTGATATAATTAAATATGTAAGCAAAAATAAAAAAAGACCAACACTAGTTATTGGATTTGCTGCGGAGACAAAAAACTTAATTCAAAATGCCACAAAAAAACTTGAAGAAAAACAATTAGATATGATTATAGCTAATTTAATAGAAAAAGAAAATGCAGTTTTTGGAGAAGAATACAACAAAATATTTATTATAGATAAGCAATGTAACATACAAGAATCAGAAAAATTAACAAAACACGAAATTGCAAATTTAATAATTTCAAAAACTTTAAAATTGCACGAAGAAATATATGCTAAAAATAATAATAGAAAAAATATCACGATCTAAAAATTTTCAACTTCCAAAATATCATTCAGAAAATTCATCAGGTTTAGATATAGTTGCAGATATAAAAGATCCAGTAAATTTAAAACAAAATGAGATATTTTTAGTACCAACCGGAATTAAATTAAAAATTCCTCAAGGCTACGAAGGTCAGGTGAGACCAAGGTCTGGCTTGGCTTTAAACCATGGAATCACAATATTAAATTCCCCAGGTACAATTGACTCAGATTATAGAGGTGAAGTCAAAGTTATCTTAATAAATCACTTCTCAAAAATATTTGTCATAAAACCCAACATGAGAATCGGTCAAATTGTTTTCGCTCCAATAATTAAGATTCATCTTGAATTAGGCGATGTAGATATTTTAGAAACCAAAAGATCTTCTAAAGGGTTTGGTTCAACAGGATTAGAGTAATAACAATGTTAAGTGAAAAAGATTTAGAGAGATATGCAAGTCAATTAATAATGCCTGAAATAGAAGAAGAGGGGCAGTCAATACTTCTAAAAAGTAAAGTTTTAATAATTGGAGCTGGAGGTTTAGGGAACCCAACAGCTATTTTTTGTTCTGCTGCTGGCATTGGAAATATTGACATTTGTGATAATGACAATATTGAATTATCTAATTTAAATAGACAAATAGCTTTTTCTATAAATGATATAGGCCATTCTAAATCGAGAGTATTAAGAAATTATTGTTTGAATTTAAACCCAAATTTAAAAATTAACTCTATTATTAATAGATTTGATAATAAATTTCCTTTAAATGATTATGACATTATTCTTGATTGTTCGGACAATGTTGAAACTAAATATACTGCTAATATATCAGCCCATAAACATAATAAAACTTTAATATCCGCTTCAGCAACTCAATTTGAAGGACAATTAGCAGTATTTAAAAGTGGAAAGTTTAAAAATTTACCATGTTATGAATGTATTTTTCCCAAAGATCTACATCAACAAACTAATTTGAATTGTAGGGAAATTGGAATAATTGGGCCTGTTACAAATTTAATTTCAAGTCTTCAAGTAACAGAAACAATTAGAGAACTATTTATTGAAAAATCATTTAAAAAAAAGCAATCCTTCACAAAGAATACTTTAGCTGGTAATTTATTGTTATATGATTGCATCCAGCAAGAAATTACTAAAATAAAATTAAAAAAAAATTTAAATTGTAATGTATGCAAATGAAAATTTGTTTTAATTTGTTAATTATAACGCTGGTGTATGCTTTTTCTTATTTACCCAAAACTGTATTAGCTGAAAATTTACCTAAGTTAGTATCAATTAAAACCTCAAAAGCTAACTTAAGATATGGGCCTGGCAAAAATTATCCTGTAAAATTAATTTTTATAAAAAAACAAATACCATTAATTATTATTGATAAGTTTGATCATTGGAGAAAAGTTTTGACAACTAAAAATATGATAGGATGGATCCATAAATCACAATTAACAATGAAGCACAGAACCCTAATATTAAAATCAGATTACTTAAGAAAAAAACCTCAATTATCATCTAAAAAAATTGCTTTTTTAGGTAATAATGTAAATGTTTCAATTATTAAATGTAAATTTTATTGGTGTAAAATAACTTTAAAAAGCAGGAAATATTCAGGTTGGTATATAAAAAAGTATCTATGGGGCTCAAATTATATTATAATTAATTAATCTAAAGTTACTATAAAGGAATAATTTTGTCTTTACTTAAAAATAAATTCAATTACGAAGAATTAATTGCATGTGCAAAAGGAAAACTTGCTGGAATTGATTTTCCTAGACTGCCACTGCCACCTATGCTTATGTTTGATAAGATAGTTAATATATCAGAAGAAGGAGGAAATTATAATAAAGGGTTAGCTCATGCCGAATATAATATTACTCCTGATAAATGGTTTTTTGAATGTCACTTTGAAAATGATCCTGTTATGCCAGGTTGTCTCGGGATGGATGGTTTATGGCAATTACTTGGATTTTGCCTTGGTATT
Source organism: uncultured SAR116 cluster alpha proteobacterium (assembly GCA_902550555.1). GTDB lineage: Bacteria > Pseudomonadota > Alphaproteobacteria > Puniceispirillales > Marisalimonadaceae > TMED54. The sequence goes on from CACCZR010000026.1 coordinate 7,317, forward strand.
ATGGGTGGCAGAGGAAAAGGCAGAGCATTATCAGTAGGTAATGTAAAGTTTTCAGGCCAGGTTTTGCCTATAGCAAAAAAAGTTGAATATATATTAGATTTTAAAAAAATAATTAATAGAAAGCTTATGCTTGGCATAGCAGATGGAAAAGTTTTGTGTGACAGGCAAATAGTTTTTGAAGCGTTTGATATAAGGGTTGGTCTTTTCCAAGACAGAAAAAATTAATTAGGTATATAGATGGTTGAACAAAGAAGAGTAGTTATAACCGGTATTGGAGTAGTTAGTCCAATTGGTAATAATCAAAAAGAGGTCAAAGACTCTTTATTTTATAATAAGTCTGGAATTAACTTTAGCAAAGACTATTCCGATCTAGGTTTTAGAAGTCATATTCATGGAGATATATCTATAAATTTTGAAGACTTTTTAGACAAAAAAGACCTCAGATTTATGGGTGATGGTGCTGCTTATACCGCAATTGCCATGAAGGAGGCAATACAAGATGCAAATCTCAATAATGAATTAATATCACATCCTTTAACTGGTTTAATTGCGGGTGCAGGTGGACCAAGTACAATTAATTTATTAAAATCATTTGATATTACAAGAAACAAAGGTCCAAAAAGAGTAGGTCCATTCATGGTGCCAAAGTGCATGAGTTCAAGTATTTCTGCTTGTCTTTCAACAATGTTTAAAATAAAAGGTCTTAATTATTCAATAACTTCTGCATGCTCAACATCTGCACACTGCATTGGTGTGGGAGTAGATAATATAAGATATGGTAATCAAAATATTGTTTTTGCAGGTGGTGGGGAAGAATTAGATTGGACATTATCTGTCTTATTCGATTCAATGGGAGCGTTATCTAGTAAATATAATGACACTCCTCAAAAAGCATCTAGACCATATGATGTTAACAGAGATGGTTTTGTTATCGCGGGTGGTGGTGGAATAATAGTACTTGAAGAATATGAACATGCAAAAAAAAGAGGTGCCAAAATTTATGGAGAAGTATTAGGTCACTTTGCAAACTCAGATGGACACGATATGGTAGCACCTAGTGGAGAAGGTGCTGTTAGATGTATGACAAACGCATTAAAAAATACTGACGCAAGAATTGATTATATCAATGCTCACGGTACAAGCACACCCGTTGGAGATGTTCAAGAAATAGAAGCAATAAAAAAAGTTTTTTCAAACAAAGGTTATTTACCTAAGTTAACAAGTACAAAGTCATTAACAGGCCATTCATTAGGAGCTACCGGTGTTCATGAGGCTATATATACTCTCATAATGATGAATAATAATTTTATATCTGGTTCATCTAATATAGAAACTCCTGATCCCATTATTGAAAATATTGATATTCCTAGAGAAACGATTGAAAATATAAATATTAATACAGCATTATCGAATTCATTTGGTTTTGGAGGTACAAACGCAACTCTAATATTTTCGAAGGTTTTAGAAAATTAATATATGAACTTAATGCAAGGAAAAACAGGATTAATAATGGGTGTTGCTAATGATAGATCCATTGCATGGGGAATAGCAAATCAACTTTTTTTAAATAAAGCTAATATTGTTTTAACATACCAAAATGATAGCTTAAAAAAAAGAATTGAACCATTATCAGATAAGATAAAATGTAAAAATTTATATAAATGTGATGTTTCACTTGAGCCTGAAAATGAATATTCTATTGAAAATTTAATTAAAAAAATAAACAATGATATTGGAAATTTAGATTTTGTTGTTCATGCGTTAGCATATTCTAACAAAGAGGAACTTAAGGGTAAATACTTAGAAACTTCAAGACAAAATTTTTTAAGTACACTTGATATCTCTACATACAGTTTTACAAGAATTGCAAAATCTGCTTCAGAAATTATGCCAAATGGAGGATCGTTGTTGACACTTACTTATGTAGGATCAAACAAAACTACTCCAAATTATAATGTTATGGGTGTTGCAAAGGCAGCATTAGAGACTTCAGTAAAATATTTGTCTGTAGATTTAGGAAAAAATAATATTAGAGTTAATGCAATTTCAGCTGGACCTATGAAAACGTTGGCTGGTGCAGCAATATCTGGAGCAAGACATGTCTTTAAATATTCTGAAAAAATTTCTCCTTTACAAAAAAATCCAGACCTTGAACAAGTTGGTAATGCAGCCCTATACCTTTTATCAGACATATCGAGCGGAGTTACTGGCCTAACTCACTATGTAGATGGCGGCTTAAAAATTGTAGGCATCCCTAATCAGGATTTAGTCAGTCTTTAGTTATTTGTTTTTCCAAATAGGTTTTCTTTTTTCAGAAAATGCTTCCATTCCTTCTTTATGATCTTCTAATGAAAAAGTTGACATAAAAATAGCTCTTTCTGCTCTTAGGCCTTCATTTAAAGTTGTTTCATAACTAACATTTACAGTTTCTTTAGCTAACCTAGCTAATGCAGTTGACTTGCTTGCTATTTTATGAGCAACTTTTAAAACCTCTTCATTGAAAATATCTCCACTGAATACTTTAGCTACTAAACCACATTTTTCAGCTTCGTTAGCATCTATCGTATCTCCAGTAAGGATAGCATACATAGCCTTTGATTTACCAATAAAACGTGGCATTCTTTGACTTCCTCCAGCTCCTGGGATAGCACCAACATTAATTTCAGGTTGTCCGAACTTTGCATCATCAGATGCTAGTATAAAATCGCAGGCCATTGCAAGCTCACATCCTCCACCTAAGGCAAATCCTTGAACAGCAGCTATTAATGGTTTTTGAATATATGAAAAATAGGACCAATTTTTCTCAATATATCTAGTTTCAGAAATTTCAGCGAACGACAGAGGTAACATTTCTTTTAAATCTGCGCCTGCAGCAAAAGCTTTTTTTGATCCTGTTAAAACAATACAATTTATATCTTCATCTTCATCAAATTTTTTACAAGAAAGATAAATAGCTTCAACAAAACCTGCAGAAAGAGGATTTAAAGGATTTTCATGATTTAAAGTAATTAATCCAACTTTATCAATTTTTTCTGTTTTAACCCAATTCAACTTTAATTCATAATTTGTTTTCATTGCAAACTCTCACCTGTTTCTTGATCAACTCTTTTCATTGACAACTTTACTTTACCTCTATCGTCAAATCCAATCACCATAACTTTAACTTCATCACCTTCTTTACACACATCAGTTGTTTTATTAGTTCGCTCTTCTTGTAATTCTGAAATATGAACTAAACCATCTTTTGAACCTAAAAAATTAACAAATGCACCAAAATCAACTGTCTTCACTACTTTACCATTATATATTACACCTTTTTCCGGCTCTACTATTATATCATTAATTCTTCCCAAAGCAATTGCAAGACTTTCATCATTTGGGGATGCAATTTTCAAGATACCATTATCATCAATATCAATTTTTGAGGAAGATGTTTCGCATATATCCTTAATTACTTTTCCAGAGGGCCCTATAATCTCTTTAATTTTATCAACTTTAACTTTAAGTACCTTTATTTTGGGAGCATTTTCAGCCAAGCTTGCCCTTGGTTTTGATATTGCTTTTTTCATCTCTTTGAGGATATGTTTTCTTCCATCTAAAGCTTGATCAAGAGCAACCTTCATTATTTTGCTAGTAATAGATGTAATTTTAATGTCCATTTGTAAACTCGTTATACCTTCATCTGTCCCGGCTACCTTAAAATCCATATCGCCTAAATGGTCTTCATCTCCCAAAATATCTGAGAGTACTACAAAATCTTTATCTTCCTTAATTAAACCCATAGCTATTCCAGCTACAGGTTTTTTTAATGGAACACCAGCATCCATTAATGCTAGGGAAGTACCACAAACTGTAGCCATAGATGATGATCCATTTGACTCAGTGATATCTGAAACTACTCTTATTGTATATGGAAACTCATCTGTTGAAGGTAGTAAAGGATTAATAGCTCTCCAAGCTAGTTTACCATGACCAATTTCTCTCCTTCCAGGAGATCCAGTTCTTCCAACCTCACCGACAGAAAAAGGAGGAAAGTTATAATGTAACATAAAATTTTGTTTATAATCTCCATCTAGACTATCAATTGTTTGAGAATCCTGTGAAGAACCAAGTGTTGCAACAACGAGTGCTTGAGTTTCACCTCTCGTGAATAAAGATGATCCATGTGTTCTTGAAAGTGTTCCTACTTCTGCCACAATATTTCTAACAGTTTGATTATCTCTTCCATCAATTCTTTTTTTGGTTTTTATAATAGAAGTTCTTACAATATCAGCTTCTACTTTTTTAAATATATCAGAAAATAAATTTAAGTTTATTTCATCGCCATAATCTTCTTTAATTTTTTCTTTGATGATATCTAACTCTTTGTATCTTGATGTTTTTTCTTCAACTTTATAAGCTTTTTCAATTTCTTTTTTAAAGCCTTTAATTAGTTTAAGATAATCGTTTTCTTGTGGGATCTCATCATCAATTGATATTGGTTCTTTTGCAGCAACCTCAGCTAATTCAATAATACCTTTAATCACATTCTTTAATTCTTTATGACCAAAATCAACTGCACCGAGCATAATTTTTTCATTTAACTCATTAGCTTCTGATTCAACCATTAATACACCTTCATTTGTCCCAGCAACCACGAGATCAAGTAACCCAGTGTTTTCATTATCAATCTTAGGATTTAAAAGATATTTTTTACCATCCCAACCAACTCTACATGCTCCGATAGGTCCCATAAATGGCAATCCAGATAAGGTTAGTGCCGCAGATGCAGCAATAATTGCCACTATATCAGGATCATTTTCAAAATCATACTCAAGTACTGTTGCAATAACTTGTGTCTCACGTTTGAAATTTTTATGAAATAACGGTCTAATAGGTCTATCAATTAACCGTGAAGTTAATGTTTCCTTTTCTGATGGACGACCTTCTCTTTTAAAAAAACCTCCTGGTATCTTACCAGCTGAGAAAGCTTTTTCTTGATAATTAACTGTAAGAGGGAAAAAATCAGCTTCAGAATTATTTTTGGCAGCCGTTGCTGTACATAATACAGTTGTGCCACCATAAGTTACAACTACAGCACCATCAGCCTGCCGTGCAACCTTACCAGTTTCAAAAGTTAGTTTTTTACCACCAAATTTTATTTCTTTTCGATAAACTTCAAACATATCTCTACCTATTATTAGATTGAATTCAAATACTTTATTAGATTAAATTGGATTATTATCTTCTTAATCCAAGTGATTTGATTAAATCACTATATCTAGTTTCACTTTTGTTCTTTATATAAGAGAGCAAATTTCTTCTTTTTCCAACCATGCTTAACAAGCCACGTCTTGATATATAATCTTTATGATGTTCTTTTAGATGCTCTGTAAGGGTTTTAATTTTTTCAGATAAAATAGCAACCTGAACTACTGCTGATCCTGTATCTTTGTCATTTATTTTGAATTCATTTATTAATTTTGATTTTTTTTCTTTAGTAATTGACATACTTTCCTCTTTTACAAATTAAAAACTCTGGTAGGTTT
>CACCZR010000027.1 GCA_902550555.1 uncultured SAR116 cluster alpha proteobacterium
CATGAAAATACTGATATGGCCATTTCAATTTGGGATGAAAAATTCATCATAAGATCAGTTTCTGAAGATAATTACGATTTAAGAATTGCTCTTCAAAAAATATTGCCTTATTTTTATAATAATGAATTACCAAAAATGTGGAAATTTTAAATGAAATTATCACCTAGAGAAAAAGAAAAATTATTAGTTAGTTTAGCTGCTATGGTAGCTAAAGACAGGCTTAAGAGAGGTGTAAAACTTAATTACCCAGAGGCTATTGCCATCATCTCTGATTTTGTTATTGAAGGAGCACGAGATGGTAAATCAGTAGCTGATTTAATGGAAGAGGGTGCCCATGTCGTTAAGAAAGATCAGTGTATGGAGGGAATTAAGGATATGATACATGAAGTTCAGGTTGAAGCAACATTCCCTGATGGCACAAAATTGGTAACCGTTCATCATCCAATACGATAAGGATTAATATATGAAACCAGGTGAAATTATTAATAAAGAAGGTTTTATAGAGTTAAATAAAACATCAAATTCTATGACAATTAAAGTTTCTAATAAAGGAGACAGACCTATTCAAGTTGGAAGTCATTATCATTTTGAAGAAGTAAATGAATTTTTAGAATTTGACAGACTTAAATCAAGAGGAAAAAGATTAAACATTCCATCAGGTACAGCTGTTAGATTTGAACCAGGACAAACTAGGGATGTTGAGTTGATCGATTTCCTTGGAGATCGAAATATTTATGGATTTAATAAAAAAATAATGGGCTCTTTGAAATGAAGAAAATTACTAGACAATCTTATTCTGATATGTATGGACCAACTACCGGTGATAAAATAAGGTTGGCAGATACAGAACTATTTATAGAAGTTGAAAAAGATCTTACAACATATGGTGAGGAAGTAAAATTTGGTGGTGGAAAAGTAATTCGAGACGGAATGGGGCAATCTCAAGTAACTAATAAAGATGGTGCTGTGGATACAATTATCACTAATGCCCTGATTGTAGACGTAACAGGAATTTATAAAGCAGATGTAGGGTTAAAAGACGGAAAAATAAATAAAATTGGTAAAGGAGGAAACCCAGATACTCAACCTAATGTTGATATTGTCGTTGGTCCTGGTACAGAAGTTATTGCTGGTGAAGGTAAAATTTTAACTGCTGGAGGATTTGATAGTCATATACATTTTATATGCCCTCAACAAATAGATGACGCTTTGCATTCAGGATTAACTACCATGTTAGGGGGCGGAACTGGTCCAGCTCATGGAACTCTTGCAACAACGTGTACTCCAGGTCCATGGCATATTCAAAGAATGATTCAAGCTTCAGATGCTTTTCCAATGAATTTAGGTTTTGCTGGTAAAGGTAACTCATCGTTGCCAGAGGGTTTGAAGGAACAAATTATGGCAGGTGCTTGTGCTCTAAAACTTCATGAAGATTGGGGCACCACTCCAGGAGCAATTGATAATTGTCTTTCAATGGCTGATAAATTTGATATACAAGTGATGATACATACCGACACCTTAAATGAGAGTGGTTTTGTTGAAAATACACTTAAAGCAATCAATAAAAGAATAATTCATGCTTTTCATACTGAGGGTGCAGGTGGTGGGCATGCTCCAGATATTATAAAAGTATGTGGTGAAGAAAATATCATACCGTCGTCTACCAACCCAACAAGACCATATACTGTTAATACGATAGAAGAGCATTTAGATATGCTCATGGTGTGTCATCATCTTGACAAATCCATACCTGAAGATGTTGCATTCGCAGAAAGCAGAATTCGAAAAGAAACGATTGCTGCAGAAGATATTCTTCATGATATGGGAGCATTTTCAATCATTGCATCAGATAGTCAAGCAATGGGTCGAGTAGGTGAAGTAATAATAAGAACATGGCAAACTGCTCATAAAATGAAAGTACAAAGAGGTAAGTTGCCTGAAGAACAAGGAGACAATGATAACTTTAGGGTTAAAAGATATATTGCCAAATATACCATTAATCCGGCAATTACTCATGGAATATCTAAGTATATTGGGACTGTTGAAGAGAAAAAAAGAGGTGATCTAGTATTGTGGGATCCTGCATTTTTCGGAGTAAAGCCAGAAATGGTTTTAATTGGAGGCAGTATAGCATGTGCACAAATGGGAGATCCTAATGCTTCTATACCAACACCTCAACCAGTATATACGCGTCCAATGTTTGGATCTTTTGGAAGATCATTAGAAAAATCTTCAGTTATATTTACTAGTGAATTATCTTTAGAAAACGATATTCTGAAAAATAATGATACCAATAAAGAATTTGTAGCAGTTAAAAATACTAGAAATATATCAAAAAAAGATATGGTTTTTAATAACACATGTCCAAAAATTGAGGTTAATCCAGAAACATATGAAGTTAAGGCTGACGGAAAATTAATCACATGTGAACCGGCAAATATTTTACCAATGGCACAAAGATATTTTATGTATTAAATCATGGAAATTTGTAGTTCAATTTTAAATAATAAAGACATCGTCAGTGATGAAGATTTTATTGAACTTTCTTATGATGAGAGATTTTTAAGACGAAAAAAGTTAACATCTTTTAATGGTATTGAATTTCTTGTAGATTTAAAAAATACAATATCACTTAAAAAAGATGATAAGTTCAAGCTAGATAGTGGTTTACTTATAAATGTTAGATTTAAAATAGAAGAACTTTTAGAAATTAAGGGTAATAATTTAATGCATTTAATTTGGCACATTGGAAATAGACATATCCCATGTCAAATTGAAGAAAATAGAATTTTAATTCAGAATGATAAAGTCATTGAAGAAATGATATTGAGGTTAGATGGGCAAACAAAAGTAGTTCTAGAAGCATTTGATCCCGAGGGAGGAGCTTATGGAATTGGAAGAACACATGGCCATAGACACTAATTTTTCAGATGATATCAAACAGAATCAAATATTGCAGATATGGTTTTCATCATCTTTTCCAATAGGATCATTTGCCTATTCTCACGGATTAGAGGCTATGATAGATAATAAATATATTAAAGATGAAAAAGATATTTTGAAATGTATTGATGTATTGACTAATCATGGCACTTTAAAAAATGATTTTATTTATATAAAAGAAACCTATAAAGGTTATGAATTAAATGATATTGTTCTAGCTAATACAGCCAGCAAAGAGAGATATTTGGAAACAATTTCTTTAGGTAAATCTTTTAGTAAAATACTCAAGGAAACATGGGGTTTTGATTTAGAACCAAATTTGTCTTATCCAATATGTATTGGAAAAGCAGGTTTATATTTTAAGATTCCTTTTGATAAACTTATTACATTTTATTTTCAGTCATTTATTTCAAATTTAATTAATATTTGTGTAAAGCATATCCCTCTAGGACAAAAAATTGGACAGGATTGCTTATTAAAATCAACATCTATTGCTGAAAACTTTTTTAAAAATTCAAAAAAATTAAACTTAAAAGATATAGGTGGGATAACTTTTAATCTAGATTTACATAGTATTCATCATGAAAAATTAACATCAAGGATTTATATTTCATGAAAAATTTCAATGGTCCATTAAGGATAGGTATTGGAGGTCCAGTAGGTGCTGGCAAGACTAGTTTAACTGAAGGCTTATGTAATTTACTATCAAATAAGATATCTATGGCTGTAATTTCAAATGACATTTATACCGTTGAGGATGCAGAATATTTAATGAAAAAACAAGCATTGCCTGTTGAAAGAATAAAAGGCGTTGAAACTGGTGGATGTCCTCATACTGCAATAAGAGAAGATGCATCAATAAACTTGTTAGCAGTTGATGAAATGAAAAATAAATTTCCAGATCTAGATTTGATTTTAATAGAATCTGGGGGCGACAACTTAGCAGCAACATTTAGCCCGGAACTTGTGGATTTAACTATCTATGTTATTGATGTTGGAATGGGAGGTGATATCCCCAGAAAAGGAGGTCTTGCCTTAAAAAAATCTGATCTTTTAATCATAAATAAAACTGATTTGGCACCATATGTAGATGTTAATCTTGAAGAAATGAAAACTGATGTTGAAAAGACTAGAGATGGTTTACCTTATATTTTTGGTCAAATGAAGAATAAAGTTGGAATTAAACAAGTAACTGAGTTTTTAGAAGCTGAAGGAGGACTTAGTTATATAAAGAACTAAAGTTTATTAACTAAATGATATAAATCATAGAGTGTTTTTCTTTCTGAATTTTCTAAAAAAGTTACGTTTCCTGGGGGCATTGCGTATGAAGCTACAGCTTGAGAATAAACCCCTTCTATGTTTTTAATTAAATCACTTATATTTTCAAGATTAACTAGTTTTGGAGAACGTTCCATGTTTTCCCAAAGTGGTTCTTTTGCATGACACATTGAACATTTAGAGACGATTATCTCTTCGGATGCTAAAATTAGTTCGTTTGGAATTTGTTCTATAATTAAATTTGAACTTTCATTATTTTCTGTCAAATTGGGTTTTCCTTTGTCAGATAAATAAACAGAGAATAAAATAATTATTAAAATTGGAATCCAGAGTAGATAAGGAGGTTTTTTGCCAGAATGTTTTATATTAAAAAAATGTCTTATTAATGCACCAACAATTATAATTAGTGAAATTATTATCCACGAATAGTCAGTAGCGTATATAGATGGATAATGATTGCTTATCATAATAAAGATTACTGGAAGGGTTAAATAATTATTATGTAAAGATCTTTGTTTTGCAGTTATTCCATGAATTGCATCAGGTGTTTTATTTTCAAGTAAACTCTTAACTACTTTTTTTTGTCCAGGAATTATAATCATTAAAACATTAGCAACCATTATAGTTCCTAACATCGAACCAATTTGCATATAAGCTCCTCGATGAGAAAAAACTTCAAAATATAGCCAACTAAATAATGTAAATACTAAGAGTATAAATATTGATAATATCGTATTGTTTTGATTTACAGTTTTTTTACAAATAAAATTATATAAAACCCATCCTAAAATAATTCCTATTAATGATAATGATATTGCTTCCCAATTTGAGATATCAAACTTTTCAATTTCAATCATATAAAGATCAGCACTAATATAATAAACAAGTATTAAAAGTAAAAAACCAGATATCCAAGTTCCATAGGCTTCCCACTTAAACCAAGTAAGTTGAGATGGAAGTTTTTCTGGAGCAACAAGATACTTTACTATTTGATAAAATCCTCCTCCATGAACTTGCCAAGCTTCCCCATGAGCATTTTTGGGGATATCTTTTCTTTTGATTAAACTTAGATCTAAAGCAATAAAATAAAAACTTGAACCAATCCAAGCTATTCCTGCAATCACATGCAACCACCTAACTAAAAATTCAGTCCATTCGAGTAAAATATAAGACACTTTAGCTTCCTCTATATGTGCTATAACCAAATGGGGAAACTAATAAAGGAATATGATAATGACTTTGATCGTAAATAGAAAAATCGATAGTAATTTTGTCGTAGAATGAATAATCGGAATTTACAATTTCATTTTTTAAAAAATAATCTTTTACATGAAACACAAGTTGGTAATTTCCAAACTTAAAATTTTTATCAGAAAGTAGAGGTTTATCGATACGACCATCTTTATTTGTAGTACATTCTAAAATTTTATTTTTAACTTCATTGTTTAAAAAAAATAATTCTATTAGAATATTATGTGCAGGTTTGCCAATGCTTGTGTCCAATACATGTGTAGTTAACCCAGCCATAAATTTTTATATCATATATGTTGAGGCAAAGAAATGGAAAATGAAATTATCAATTTTGAAAATAAAAATTTTAAAAAATCAAAATTTATATCTTTATTTGAATCGATATATGAACATTCTGATTGGGTAATTAAAAATGTAATTGAGGATAAATCTAATATTCCAAATACTTTAAATGAGCTTAGATCAGCTATGAAAAAAGTAGTAAATAAAAGCTCAGATAATTTAAAACTAAGGTTATTAAGAGCTCATCCAGAACTTGGAATTAAAAAAAATCAGTTATCTAGCCTTACAGAATCATCGCAAGAAGAACAAAAATCTGCTGGTTTAGATCAGTGTTCAGAAGAAGAATATGAAGAAATTAAATCACTTAACAAATCCTACAAAGAAAAGTTTCAATTTCCATTTATTATAGCGGTTAAAGGACTAAATAGATTAGATATAATTAAATCAATGAAAAAAAGAGTTGATAATAATTATAAGGAAGAATTTTTAACTGCAATTAATGAAGTTCATAAGATTGCTAAAATTAGATTGGATGCCCTAGAGCTTTAGTTTTTTTAAAACTGGTGCATTAAATATTGTAATAGAAGGCAAATCTTTTTCCCATTTATGTATTTGAACTAGAGTAGAATGAGCCGAAGGACCCTGGCTTAAAGATGAACAACCAATATCATCAGTTAAAACATTAGGGTTGCCGTGAACGCAAAATGTGTCATCATCAATTGCAGGATTATACCAAGCACCAACTGGCAGAAATATAATTCCTTCCATTACATCATCAGAAATTTTTATACCTGCTAGGCATGAACCTCTATCATTAAAAACTTTGACAATATCGTCATTTTTTAAATTTCTTATTTTTGCGTCATTTGGATTTATTAAAAGCGGTTCTCTTCCATGGATTTTAGATTTTTTACTGTGTTTTCCGTTATCAAGTTGACTATGGAGTCTATTTTCAGGTTGACCGGAAATGAGATGTAATGGATATGTTTTCGTTGTATTTGAGCCTAGCCATTCTTTTGGTTCTAGCCATTTAGGATGACCTGGGCAATCAGAGTAGTTAAAACTATCCACCTCATCTGAAAAAATTTCAATTTTTTTAGAACGATTTGATAAAGGAAATTGTTCAGGTTTTTTTACAAAATCTTCCATTAATATTTGTTCATGTGTAGGTTTTAAAACTTCAAAAAATCCTCCATTCCAAAATTCATCAAAATCAGGAAGATAAAAATTATTTTCTTTTGCACTTTCTTTTGCCTCACTCCACAAAGTTTTAAGCCATTTTTCTTCATTTTTATTTTCTGTAAATTGTTTTTTAAAATCTAGCTTTTCTGAAATTAAAGAAAATATATCAAAATCATTTTTTGAATTTCCTACTGGATCTATTGCCTTATGCATTGGTGAAACGGTTTGTTCCCAATGTCTGAAACCAATATCATTTCTTTCAAGTGTTGTTGTAGTAGGTAATACTATATCAGCATGTCTTGCAAGGCTATTCCACCATATCTCATTTGTAATAATTGTATCAGGTTTAAATGTGGCTTTTCTTAATTTTGATAAATTCATTTGATGATGAAATGGGTTGCCTCCAGCCCAGTAAACTAATTTTATGTTTGGATATGAATATGTTTGACCATTAAATGTAAAGTTTTTTCCAGGATTGAGTAACATATCTGAATATCTTGCGACTGGGATGAAATCTTTTATCTGATTTTTGAATTGATTCAATGCAGGCCATTTAAAATGTTTAACGGGATTTCCAATTCCATTTTCAGCACTATAACCTAAACCAAAACCACCCCCGGGTTGACCAATTTGTCCTATCATTGCTGCTAAAACAACTATCATCCAATGTGGTTGTTCACCATATTGTTGTCTTTGAAGTGACCATGAGCCAGAAACAAGAACTTTTTTATTTTGAATTGTATCTATAATTTTGTGAAAAACTGTTTTATCAAGTCCTGTTATCGTTTGAGCCCATTCAGGGTTCTTTTTTATTCCATCATTATTGCCAAGAAGATAATCTTTAAATTTATCATAACCATGACAATGTGTTTGTAAAAATTCTCGATTGCATAGATTTTTACTTTCTAATAAATAAGCAAGACCGAGCATAAAGGCTGTATCAGTTCCTGGTCTGATCTTTAACCACTCGGCATTAACTAATTTATCAGCCTCAAAATTTGTAGGACTTATATTAAAAAATTTGACATTTCTATTTTTACATTTTTTTAAAAAAGTTTTTGTTGTATGAAAGCCTACACCTCCTGAAGTTACTTGAGAATTTTTTAATGGCAGACTACCAAACATTAAGATTATATCTGTATTTTTTGAAATGCTATTCCAATCAGTATGTTGATCTAAAAATTTTCTATAAGGCATGCCTATCACGTGTGGAATAATTGTTTCACTTGCTGCATAAGAATATGTGGTAACTGATTTAACGTAACCACCAAAACAATTAAAAAAACGGTGTAACTGACTTTGAGCATGATGAAATCTTCCCGCAGATGCCCAACCATAGGATCCTGCAAAAATAGATTTATTCGTAAATTTAGTTTTAACTCTGTTTAACTCTTTTGAAATTATATCTATAGCCTCTGCCCATGAAATTTCAATAAACTCATCATTTCCTCTTTTTTCTCTAGCTCTATCGGTGGCTATATTATTATTTTCACTTTCATTTAAATAATCATGGTACCAACCAGATCTAACGCAAGGGTTTTGAATTCTTAATTTATCATTTACTGCATCAATCATTCCCTCTGAAATTAGAGAGGGGTTTTTATCTTTTTCATAAGGTTCAAGAGATATAAGTTTTTTATTTTTTACTTTAGGGTAATAGCTTCCCCAATGAGCACTTGTTGTTTTAATTTTCATGATTAATTAATTTTCTCTATAATTAATGGTTCTAAAAAATTTGCTATATGAACAGCTTTAATTTGAGATTGGTCTTTGATTTGAGCTCGGCAGGAAGTGCCATCAGCTATGACTGTTGGATTTTTATGCTTTAAAATGGAGGGAATAAGTTTAGCCATTGCCATCTTTATTGACACCTCATAAGTTTCTTTATTGTACCCAAATGAACCAGCCATTCCACAACAGCTTGTTTCTATATTTTCCAACTGAATTTTAGGAACTTTTTTCAAAATTTCTACAATTGGATTTACAACATCAAAAGCTTTTTGGTGACAATGTCCATGAAGTAAAACTTTATTATAATATGGTTTAAAATTAAAATTGGATATTTTTTTAAATAAGAGTTCTTCAAATGTGAAACTATTTTGTGAAAGTAAAAGCGCTTCTTTACTTTTTATTAAAGAGGGTAACTCGTCTCTGAAAGATAAAATGCATGATGGTTCTAATCCAACAACTGGGACACCTTTTTTTAAAAAAGGCAAAAATGTTTTTAAAATATTTTCGTATTCATTTTTTGTTTTTTCTATTAATCCATAAGTTAGAAAGGTTCTACCACAACATAAATTTTTATTATTGATTTTTGGAAGAAATGGACTGAAACCCAATTTCTTTAGAACCCTTATTGCAGCTCTTATATTTTCAGGTTCGTGGAATCTATTAAAACTATCTGGAAAAACAATTACTGGATTTTTTATGTTTTTATTAAGTTCTGAAGCTAATTCATTATCTTTAAAATAATTCATTTTAGTTAAAGGAATATCTCTTTTTGCTGAAATATTTAAGAAAGCCTCATTAATAAAATTTAAAATTTTTAACTTCTGTAAGAGTTTTAATATTGGATAGAAATAACTTAGGTATTTACTGTATTTTGGTAAGTATGCCACCAATTTTTGTGATAAAGAAAGGCCGTATTTTTCGTGACGTAATCTTTCTATTTCAATTTTCATTTTTGAAATATCAACACTTGTAGGACATTCTTTCTTGCATGCTTTGCATGAAACACAAAGTTTCATCGTTTCAAACATTTCTTGTGAAGTAAGTGCATCATTTTTAAATTGACCAGTTAAGGCTAATCTAAGAGTGTTAGCTCTTCCTCGTGGTGAATCTTTTTCATCTTTTGTCACTCTGTAAGAAGGACACATAACTCCATTTTCTAATTTACGGCATGATCCATTATTATTACACATTTCAATAGCGCCTTGAAAACCATTAGATTTTCCTGGCCATGAAGACCAATCCATAACCGTTTTTATGTCCAAGGCTGAGTAAGCAGGAGAATATCGAAATAAATTTCTATCGTCCATTTTTGGTGCATCTATGATTTTTTCTGGATTAAAAATTCTATTTGGGTCAAATAAATCTTTTGCCTGTCTAAAAATATTATTAACTTTTTTATCAAACATTTTTTCAATGAATTCTGATCTAACAATCCCATCCCCATGCTCACCTGAAAAAGAACCTCCAAATTTTTTAACTAAGGCACAAGCTTCTTCCGCAATCATTCTCATTTTTTTAACATCTTCATTAATTTTCATATTTAAAACAGGACGGACGTGCAAACATCCTACTGAAGCATGAGCGTACCAAGTGCCATGCACATTGTATTTTTTAAAAATTTTCGTTAAACCATCAGTATATTCAGCTAGATTCTCAAGATTTACAGCACAATCTTCTACAAAAGAAACGGGTTTACCTTCACTTTTCATGGACATCATTATATTCAATCCAGATTTTCTCATTTCTGTAAGGCGAGATTGATCTTTGTCATTTAGTATTTTTACAACTCCTCCGGTTTTAGCTTTACTATCCCAACTAAAACCTAGGTCTTGCATCATTTTTTCTAATTCATTTAATTTATCTAAGTTTGTAGTTTGATTTTTATCTGCAAACTCAACAACTAATAATGATGCCGGATTTCCTACGACAATATCTTTAACAGTTTGTTTAAAAATTTGAATATCATTGGCCAATTTTAACATTGTGTCATCTATTAATTCCACTGAAACTGGTTTCAATTTTACAATATGCTGAGCAGCGTCCATTGACTCATAAAATGAAGGAAAATGACATACTCCCATCACTTTTTTACTAGGCAATTCTGATAATTTAAGTTTAATTTTTGTGAAATATCCCAGGGTTCCTTCCGATCCAACTAGAAAATGAGATAGGTTTATACCATCACCTTTTTTTCCATTTGGTCTGTAGGACATTGCATCTGGCAAAAGAGCATCTACATTATATCCCGCAACTCTTCGTAATACTTTCGGGAAATCATTTAAAATTACATTCTTATTTTTCTTTACCTGTTCATACAATTTAAAAATGTTATTGTTAAAAACATTCAAATTAGAATTATTATTTAATTCATCAATATCTATATCACCAAAACAGTATTCTTTTCCGTCATTTAATACTGCTTCAATTGATAACACATTATCTCTCATCATTCCGTATTTAAGAGATCTTCCGCCACAGCTATTATTTCCAGCCATTCCACCAATGGTAGCTCTACTAGAGGTTGACACATCTACTGGAAACCAAAGGCCAAAGGGTTTTAAAAATTTGTTAAGTTCATCTAAAACAATTCCTGGTTCGACAGTACAAGTTTTATTTTTTTCATCAAAATCAATAATCTTATTAAAATATTTTGAATTATCAATTACGAGTGAACGATTAACTGTTTGACCACATTGTGAAGTACCTCCTCCACGTGGAAGAATTGAAATATTATTATTAAGACAAAAATTAACTGCTTTAATCACATCATTTTTAGATTTAGGAATAAATACAGCTAAGGGTCGAATTTGATAAATTGATGCATCTGTTGAATACCTTCCTTTTGAAAATTCGTCATCATAAAATTCTCCATTGGTAATGGTTTTTAATTCAGAAAGAGGTACTGGTGCGAAATCTTTTGGCATTTAAAATCTTATGTTTTAAAAAAGGTGTTATTTGTATTTAATACATATATATATATATTCTTATAATATTAAAGATTTAACAAGGATTAATAATGAGTGATCGAAAATACAAACCTGGTAAACATTTTTTACAATTGCCTGGACCATCTAATGTACCAGATAGAATTTTGAATGCTATGTGTTTTCCTACAATTGATCATAGAGGCCCAGAGTTTTCAGAGTTGGCATTGAAATGTCTGAGTGGTATCAAAACAATCTTTAAAACAAAGAACCCTGTTATTATTTTTCCAGCATCAGGAACAGGAGCTTGGGAAGCTGCTTTAGTTAATACATTAAATGATGGAGATAATGTTTTAATGGTTGAAACTGGACATTTCGCATCTCTTTGGAACAATATGGCACAAAAATTAGGTCTTAAGGTAGAACTTTTAAAGACAGATTGGAGACAAGGTTTAGATCCTAACGAAATAGAAAAAAGATTAAGGCTTGATGTTGATAAAAAAATTAAAGCTGTTTGTATAGTTCATAATGAAACTTCAACAGGATGTACTGCAAATGTAAAAGCCGTTAGGGATATTTTGGATGATTTAAGCCATGATGCATTATTAATGGTTGATACAATTTCTGGTTTAGCATCTATAAATTATGAACATGATGAATGGGGTGTTGATATTACTATTTCAGGATCTCAAAAAGGATTAATGCTTCCACCTGGGCTATCATTTAATGCAATATCTGAAAAAGCAATTGATATTTCAAAAAAGTCAACACTTAGAAAATCTTATTGGGATTGGGCTGAATATTTAGAATTTAACAAGACTGGTTTTTTTCCTTACACGCCTGCCACCAATATGTTGTTTGGATTAAATGAAGCTATTAATATGCTTCACGAAGAAGGTCTTAATAATGTTTTTAAAAGACATGCAAGGTATTCAAAAGCTACTAGGATTGCTGTTGAAGCTTGGGGATTAGAAGTTTTTTGTCAAAATGAGAAAAGATTTTCTGACGTATTAACTGCAGTTGTGGTTCCTGAAAATAAAGATGCTGATCAGTTAAGAAAAATTATATTAGAAAATTTTAATATGTCCTTAGGAAATGGATTATCCAAGCTAAAAGGTAAAGTCTTTAGAATAGGTCATCTAGGTGACTTTAATGATTTAAGTCTTTTGGGAACATTAAGTGGAGTTGAAATGGGT
>CACCZR010000028.1 GCA_902550555.1 uncultured SAR116 cluster alpha proteobacterium
ACTTTAGCTGAAGATAGAGAAGCATTTTTATTAGCAGATGAAATAGGTTTTTCTGAAGCATATTGTGGAGAACATTATACAGATGCTGCTGAAAACATTACATCAAGCACAGTATTCATAGCATCATTAGCAGCTGCCACAAAAAACATAAGATTAGGAACTGGCACAGTAAATTTACCAAATTCACATCCGGCAGCAGTCGCAGGTCAAATAGCTATGTTAGACCATATGCTTGATGGTAGACTTAATTTTGGTATTAGCCCAGGGGGATTAGCCTCTGATGCAGAAGTATTTGGTAATCTAGAAAAAAACCGAAATGAGATGTTTGTTGAATGCATTGACATGATTTTAGAAATTTGGAAAAGAGATGCACCCTACTCTATAAAAGGTAAATACTGGGAAGTTACCACAGAAAAAACACAAATGACAGACATTGGTCAAGGCATTATGCCTAAGCCACTACAAAAACCATATCCTCCAATTATTTGTACTGTAGTTGCACCTTATTCCAAAGGGATTACTGCTGCAGCAGCAAGAGGTTGGAAACCAATATCTGCAAACTTTTTATTACCAAAATGGGTTAAAACACATTGGCCAGGGTATGCTGAAGGATGTAAACAAGCAAACTCTGAAGCAGATCCTATGGATTGGAGAATAGCCAAATCAATTTTTGTATGTGAAGATAGAAATAAAGCTGAAGAATATGCGCTTGGTAATAATAGTCCTTATGTTTTCTATTATAGTCAATTATTAACAAAAATGTTAAAGCATGGACGTGCAAATTTATTTAAAGAAGATCAAAACATGCCTGATGATGCTCTAAAATTAAAAGATATTTGTAAGAAATTAATTTTATATGGTACTCCCGAAGAAGTTGCTGATAAAATTTTAGCTTTTAGAGAAGAGGTTGGAGAATTTGGTACACTTTTATATGCTGGACATGATTGGAAAGATGTAGATTTAGCGAAGAATTCCATGAAGTTAATGGCAGAAAAGGTCATGCCTCAAATTAACAATAATATTAACATAGCCGCAGAGTAAAATTGTTATGAATAAATTAGATCTTGGAAATAATGAATTTATTAACTACGAGTTTCATGAAAATTCAGGAAAACCAACAATAGTATTCTCTAACTCACTAGGATCAGACTTAAACATGTGGAATCCACAAATTGAGTTTTTTAAAAATGATTATCAATTGGTTTTATATGATAAAAGAGGTCATGGAAAGAGTTCTCCTGTTCAAGGTCCTTATACTTTTGACATACTTGAAAATGACGTGATTTCTATAATGGATGAACTAAATATTACAACAGCACATTTTGTAGGTTTATCTATGGGAGGAATGACCTCTTTAGGTCTTGCATTAAAATATCCTGATAGATTCAATAAAATGGTTTGTTGTGCAGCTCGAGCTGACATGCCTCCACCTGCAATCGAGTCATGGGATCAAAGGATGGCCGTTGTGGAAGAAAAAGGAACTGAAGGTGTTGTTCAGGGTTCAATAGAAAGATGGTTCAGTGATGAATTTAGAAATGATAGTTCTAATTCTGATATAATTAACAAAGCTGGAGAAATGATTAAGTCAACTTCAGTACAAGGTTATATTGGAAGTTGCAATGCTATTAAAGGCCTTGATTATTTAAGAGAGTTAGCAAAAATCAAAAAAGACTTTCTTTTTGTTTCAGGTGAAAATGATGTTGGTGCACCAGCTCTAGCCATGGAAGAAATGCATCATTTAACAGTTAATAGTAAATATGTTTGTATACCAGGTGTTGCACATGTATTTAACCTTGAAAAGCCTGAAGAAACTAATAAAATTTTAAGTGATTTTTTAAACTAGTTTATAAATTTGATTTTAAATAAAAAATTAAATAAGGTTAAATTTTAGGAGTAAGAAATGTCTTTAAAAACATTTGAACATGTACTTATATTAGCGGATGACTTAGAGAAAACGAAAGAATTTTACGTTGATTTATTAGGTTTGAAAGATGGATATAGGCCAGACTTTCCTTTTCCAGGCCATTGGTTATACCTCAATGAAAACGACAAAGCAGCTTGTATTCATCTGGCAATGAGAAAACAAGGAGATGGTCAAGATTACTATATTGGAAAAAAAGATAATGTTAAATCTGGATCTGGTGCAATTGATCACGTTGCATTTAATTGTGAAGATATTGAAGACATGAAAAACATGTTTGATAGTAAATCAATCGAATATACACACAGGAGGGTTCCTGGATTTCCACTTGAACAATTATTCGTTGATGACCCAGATGGTGTAAAAGTAGAATTAAATTTTCCAACTAAAGATTGATTAGGAGTTTATCATGCCAAGAAAATATGATGAAAAAATGTTTGATATAAAACATCTTAGAGAAACAGCAGAAAAATTAAAGAACTGGGGAAGATGGGGACCAGATGATGAAAAAGGAACTTTAAATTTTATAACTCCAGAAACAGTTGTGGAAGCAAGTAAACTTATTAAAAAAGGAAAAAGGTTTAGCTTAGGTTTAAATTTTGATAGGCATGGCCCACAAAAAGGATCATGGGGAAACAGATTTAATCCAATTCATTTAATGCTAGCTACTGGAACAGATTCAATAGCGGGTCGTTTTGATGATTTTGGTCTTCAATATGCAGATGACATGATATCATTACCTTTACAATGTGCCACACAATGGGATGCTTTGGCTCATATTTTCTATGATAATAAAATGTGGAATGGTTATTCTGCAGCACTCGTGGATAGTGATGGCGCACAGAAAAATGGAATTGAAAAAGTTCGTGCTGAAATGGCTGGCAGAGGTGTCTTACTTGACGTTGCACGTTGGGCAGGTGTTGACTTTTTTGAAGACGGTACAGCTATAACAAATGATGATTTAAATGAATGTGCTAAAGCACAAAACGTTGAAATAAAACGTGGAGATTTTGTCATCGTGAGAACAGGTCAAATGGAACAAAGACTTGATGATGGAGAATGGGGAGGTTACGCTGGAGGAGACGCTCCGGGCCTCGCTTTTGAAACAGCTCAATGGATTTATGATAATGAAATTGCTGCTATTTGCACCGACACATGGGGTTGTGAAGTAAGACCTAATGAGACTAAAGATGCCCAACAACCGTGGCATTGGGTTGTTATTCCAATGATTGGCATTACAATGGGAGAGATTTTCTACTTAAGAGATTTAGCTAAGGATTGTGTAGAAGACAAAGTTTATGATTTTTTCTTTTGTGCACCACCCTTACCTATTACAAAAGCAGTTGGTTCACCAATTAATCCAATGGCAATAAAATAAATGAAAAAAGCTGCCATCATTGGTGGCTCAATGTCGGGTCTTTTTGCAGCTAATTTTCTTAAACAAATAAACTGGGATTATTCAATACATGAAATGGTTTCTGAACCTTTGTCTGGAAGAGGAGCAGGTATTGCAACATATGATGAGCTGGCAGCATTAGTTAGATTAACTACAGGTTATAAAAGATCACTAGGGACAAGCTGTAATGAAAGAATTGTTTTAGATAAACAAAATTCTGTTGTAACAAAAATGAAATATCCTCAAGTTTTCACTAGTTGGCAATATTTATACGATGTTTTATTATCAAATGTAGATAAAAAAAAATATTTTCTTGGAGATGAATGTATTCAAATTCTTAAAAAAGACAATATTAATACTTTAATTTTTAAAAGCGGCAAAGAAATTCAGGCTGACTTAATTATTATTGCTAATGGGATAAGATCAAACATAAAAAAAATAGTAGATGAAAACGAACCAGAATTTGCAGGATATGTTGGTTGGAGAGGCCTTGTTAACGAGTCAGATTTAACAAAAGATACGTTTGACTTAATTTCAGATTACTTTTGTTTCGTTCTTCCGCAAAACCAACAGTTTTTAACTTATCCAGTTGCAGGTGTTGGTGACAAGGGGTTAGAAAAAGGGAAAAGAAGAATTAATTGGCTATGGTATAAACCAGTCTCAATGAATGAGTATAATAGTATATTAACTGGCAAATCTAATACAAAGTATCAGCATGGTATACCACCTCATGAAATAAAGGATGAATTTATTGATAATTTAAAAAAAGAAGGTCAAATAAAACTACCTTCTTCGATAAATGAATTAATTAATAAAACAGAGCAAATACTTGTACAGCCAATTTATGATTTAAAATGTAATAAAATGGTCAATGAAAATATTGTTATTATTGGAGATTGTGCTTTCACAGCTAGACCACATGCGGGAATGGGTGTTACAAAAGCAGGCTTTGACTGTTATGACTTAATGAAATCTTTAGAAAATATTAAATTAGAAAATTTAAATAATGCTCTTAAATTATGGGAACAAAAAAGAATTAAAGAAGGAATGTTCCTTGTAAAAAGAAGTAGAGAAATGGGTTTTTATATTAAAAAAGATGAATCAATTATTATGCCACGAGATGAAATAGTTCTTAATGAAACAGCAGTGAGTATTAAAAAAATAAATGATTATCCAAATAAAAGTAATTTGTTCAATTAAATATATAAACTATTGAAATAATTATATTTTTCCTAAAGCTTTTAAAATTTTTTCTGGTGTTATTGGTTGTGAAGTTACCTCTGTATTTAAAGGAATTAATGCATCATTAATAGCATTCATTATAGCTCCTGGAGCACCACCTGTTCCAGCCTCGCCTGCACCTTTTGCACCTAGAATACTTCTACCAGAATTTGTTGTAACATGATCTACAATAATATCTGGCATTTCATAAGCCATTGGCACAAGATAATCTGCCATATTTCCGTTTGTTAAATTACCCATTTCATCATAAATACACTCTTCATAAAGAGCGCCGCCAATACCTTGAACAACCCCACCTCTTATTTGCTCTTCAACTAGTTTTGGATTTATTTGTGTTCCACAATCTTCAACAGCCCAGAACTTTTCTATTTTTGTTAATCCTGTATCAATATCAACATCTACCAAACAACCCATAGCACTATTTGTAAAAACAAATGGCACACCTTCAATTGAAAATGAAGCTGTTGCTATCAACTCAGCGTTTGTTCCAGGAGGTAATTCATGTCCCCTATAATATACTATTTGTGCTAAGTCTTTTAAAGATATACCTTCCCCACCATCTTTTCTAATAACATGATCATCTTGAACATCAAGATTATTTACTTCACTTTGCATAATAACTGCAGCAATATTCAAAATATTTTCTTTTAATATTCTAGAGGCTTTTAAAACAGCTTCACCACCAATTCCTACACCTCGAGAGGCCCATGTCCCACCACCATAAGGGGTGGCATCAGTATCTCCATGAGTAACTCTTACAGTATCTACCTTTACACCAAGTTGATCGGCGGCAATTTGTTGCATTACTGCTTCAGTTCCCTGGCCTTGTTCAGTTATAGAGGTTGATATATGGACTGCTCCAGATCCTTCTAGTCTAATTGACGCTCCATCTTGAGATGAAATTGGTGCACCACCTACACCATAGAATGCAGGGCTAGGATTTGTTACCTCGACCATGTTAATAATTGAAAAACCCTTATATTTTCCAATTGCCAAAGATTCTTTTTTATATTTCTCTAACTCAGGAATATTCATCATATCTTTAAGTTTTTCTATACATGCTTGATGTGATAAATCCTCTAAGGGCACGCCTGACGGTGTTTTCGTAGGGTAAGAGTTATCAGGTATTAAATTTCTCTTTCTAAATTCGTAACGATCTATGCCTAATGAGTTAGCAGCTTTATCAACCAATGCTTCAGTAATTGCCACTGCAATAGGATGACCTACTGCTCTATATTGACACATTGGCGTTTTATTCTGAAATACTACTGTACCTTTTGCCTTATAGTTTGGAACAACATAAGAAGCTGCAGAAAGATTTAAAACTTGATTTGTTTCAATAGCTGATGTTCTTGGGTAAACACTAAAAGGTCCAATTCCAGATAAATCATCTATTTCAAATGCAAGTATTTTACCTTTGTCATCTACTCCTATTTTACCTGAAATCTTGTGGCATCTTGAATGAATGTCAGTTGAATAGCTCTCTAGTCTATCAGCTACAAATTTTACAGGTCTTTTTAAGAGTTTAGAAACTGCAACCGTAACCATTTCATCTGGGTAAACATGAACCTTTATACCAAATGAACCACCTACGTCACAACTAATGATCCGCACTAATCCTTCAGATATATTTAAATGCTTTGCTATTATGGACTGCATCATATGAGGTGCTTGACCATTGTGATAAATAGTCATCCTTTCTTCCGAAGAATCCCAGTCCGCTACAATTGCCCTTGTTTCTAATGTAACTCCTGTATGTCTTGCAAAATCAAGGGTGACTTCTTCTACAATATGAGCTTGTTTGAATGCTTCACTAACATCACCTTGATTAACAGTTCTAGTCCAAAAAAGATTGTTTCCTAGATCATCATGGATAACTTTTGTTGATTTATCCATAGCAGTTTCCATATCTAATTGAGCATCAAGATCTTCATAATCTATCTCAACTAGTTCTGACGCATCTTCTGCCACTGCTCTTTTATTAGCAACTACTACAGCAACAGGTTCACCTTGCCATCTAACAACATCTTTTGCGAGAGGGTATTGAGATGGTGAACGCATTTCACCTAAATGACCAAGTACACCTTGCCAAGGAGAACAAACTTTTTCAATATCATCAATTGTAAAAATATTTAATACACCAGGAATTTTTTTTGCATTCTCTATGTTAATAGATTTTATTTTTGCATGTGCAAGTGGTGATCTAACATAACTTAAATGAACCATTCTAGGTAAGAGTATGTCATCTACGTATTTACCTTTACCTTCTAAAAGTTTTTTAGCTCTTTCTCTTGGTACATTTCGTCCAATATAAGAATTAGGTCTATCTGCTGAACCTAATTTAGGGTTTTGATTTAAATCATCCATATTACGTCCCTACGTTTATTTTATTAAGTGAATCTTCAACTGCATCAACAATTGCCTGATAACCTGTGCAACGACAGTAGTTACCTGAAATCATTTCTCTAATCTCTTCGCGAGAATATTTTCTTTTAGATTTTATAATTTCATAGGTAGTCATTAACATTCCTGAGCTACAAAAACCACATTGCATAGCATTATTCTTTACAAAACAATCTTTAACAATTTCCATCTCTGAAGAGTTAAGACCTTCTACAGTTGTAATATTTTTACCATTTGCTTGAACCGCTAGCATGAGACAAGATCTTACTGATTCACCATCAACTAGAACATTACAAGCACCACAAGCACCTTGTTCACAACCTAAATGCGTTCCTTTAAACCCTAAATCTCTTAAAAAATCGCCCAAATGCTGACGAGTTTCTACAGTTAAATCATCATAATTTTCATTATTAATAACCATTGATATTTTAACATTATTTGAATAAGACATTAATTTAATTCCTTCATCATTCTTCCAACTAAAATTGCAGATAAATGAGCTTTCATATCTGATGAACTAGAGATATCGGACGCAAAATCAATATCATTTTTTAAAATATCTTTAATATTAGAATAATTATATTCATTCTTCAAAAGGTACTCACAAGTTTTTGGTGCTTCATTGGGTTTATCACCAGTTCCAAAAAAAAACTAAATTAATCTCTTCATTAATATTACTTTTCTGTTTAATTGAACCTACAAGGCCAGCCATTGCGTAATCTCCATGACGTCTTGTAATTTCATCAAAAAATAATTGCTTGTTATTTTGATTAATTGGATACTTAACTGAAGTTAAGATTTCATCTGAATTTATTGAAGTTTCAAATAAACCTTTATAAAATTCTTTTGCTGACACTATTCTCTCACCACTAGATCCAGATAAAACAATTTGAGCATCAACCAAAACAGCAAAAGCTGGTAATTCAGCAGCTGGATCTCCATATGCAACGCTACCACCGTGAGTGCCCTTATTTCTAATAGCAGGATGTGCAACTTGTGATAAAATTTTATTCAATATCGGTAAGACCTCATTGACGTCTTCATTACTCATGACTTTTGAATGACTAGACATTGCACCTATGCTTAAATATCCATCTTCAATTTTTATTTCTCTTAACTCTTTAATTTTACCAATGTCTATAAGGACACTTGGATTAGATAAACGCATATTTAAGGTTGGTAATAAAGACTGACCACCAGCCAAAATTACTGCATCATCATCTGTTTTTTTTACATTAATTGCATCTGCTAAATCTTTTGCCTCATAATAAGAAAATGCTGGTGATTTCATTTAAAAACCTCTAATTTATAACTAATTATAGACATTATTGTTTAAGTATATCAAATAAAATTTAAAGTAATGAGGAAGTTAAATGAACAACGTCAATTTAGTTAAAATGAAAGTAGAAGGATCATCAAAAAGTCATTCTAGAGCTGATATTATTTCAAGAGATGTAGAAAGTGTAATTGATGAGCCAGAAGTAAGAGGTGGAACTAATTTAGGGTTAACACCTACTGAAACACTTTTAGCCTCTTTAATTGGCTGCTCTAACGTTATAACTCATAGAATTGCGGAAAAAGAAGGTGTTAAAATTGAAAACCTTGATATTACAGCAGATGCAAAATTTGATAAAAGTGGAGCAAGCATAATTGAAGAAATTGAAGTTCCTTTTCCAGAAGTCATATTAAACATAAGTATAAAATGTGATGCCAATGAAGATGAATTTAATAAGATTAAAGAACAATTAAAAATGTATTGTCCTATTTCAAAAGTAATAGCAAATTCTGGGACATTAATTACTGAAAATTGGAATAAAGTCTAATTTATGGATAGACGAGATAGATTAATTTATGAACCTGCGCCATTTAGAAAGAAACTTCTGCTAAATGGAAAAGAGAAATTAATAATTTGGGTGGTAGTAAATATTGAAGTTTGGGATCCAAATTTACCACAACCAAGAAATGTTTTACCTCCTCCAATGGGTACTCCTATGTTACCAGACCTTCCAAATTGGTCTTGGCACGAATACGGAATGAGGACAGGATATTGGAGATTTATAGATAGCCTAAAAAATAGAAACATAAAGCCAACTCTTGCTCTTAATGGTATAGTTGTAGATGTTTATCCAAAAGCTGTTGAGGAAGCTTTAAAGCTTGACTGGGAGCTTATGGGGCACGGATTTATTCAAAGACCCATGCATAAGGTAGATAATGAATATGTAGATATTAAAAGTACAGTTGAGAAATTGAGGAAGTTTTCAAATCAAGATGTCATAGGCTGGGAAAGTCCAGGATTAACAGAAACCAATGATACTATTGATGTTCTCTCAGAAAACGGAATTAAATATGTTGCCAACTGGGTTGTAGATGATCAACCTGTGGACCTTAAGGTAAAAAATAATAATAGGATGTTAGCTTTGCCTTATACAGTTGAAATAAATGATGTTTCTATTACGGCTGTTCACAATCATCCCTCAAACGCTATTTTAACCAGGGGCAAAGATCAGTTTGAACAATTATATAAGGAAGCAAAAAAAAACTACTAAGATTATGTGCATTAGTATACATCCATATTTAACAGGTGTTCCTCATAGAATTAATTATTTAAATCAATTGTTAGATTATGTAATGAAATTTGATGATGCTGTATTTATGAATGGAAAAGAAATTCATGACTGGTATTGTAATGAAGTTTCTATTTAACTAGAAATTTAACACGATAATACATCCTACCTAATACCTCACGAATTACGAATGATGACCTGCTTAATGAACCAGCTGATGGAATAAAATCTAAAATTGTAATTTTATGATTTTTGGATTTAAAATCGATAGGATATGGAAAAACATTAAAAGTATGTTTTTTAAAAAAAAATTCCGCTCGCTTCATGTGGAATGCAGACGTAACTAAAATAATTTTAGATTTATTATCGATTAAATGAGTTACTGCATTAGCTTCTTCGAGAGTATTTTGCACTTTTTTTGTTACTAAAATATTATTTTCATGAATACCAAATTCTATAGATTTATTTTTCAACAATTCACCTTCAGTTTTCTTCTTATTCTCCCAAGGTAATAATCCACCAGTATAAATAATTTTTTTTCCTTTATTGGCATTTAAAAGTTTTATTCCTGCAAAAAATCTATCAGGATCAGACCATTCATACACATCATCTTTAACATGATGTACCATTCCGCTTAAA
>CACCZR010000029.1 GCA_902550555.1 uncultured SAR116 cluster alpha proteobacterium
TTGGCCTGGAACTTTTTATGAAACTTCTACTTCAGAGCAAATTAAACTTTTTTCTAATATTATTATGAAAGCTGGCTATCCTACTCCAATTAGATCAACAAGAGGTGACGATATATTGGCTGCTTGTGGTCAACTTAAATCAAAAACTGAAAAAAGAAAAAAATCTGTATTAACCTCTATTCATTAATATTTACTATGAATTTATCAATATTTTTAGCGCATGATGTTCTTGCTTTCATGAACTTTAATAACTATATTATAAAAAAAACCAATCAAAAGGATAAATTATGAATGATAATCGTTTTATGTCGAGCTCTCAAGCGCAGGCTGCTCATATTGATGTAGGTCTAAGATCATACATGCTAGGTGTGTATAATCATATGACTACAGCACTTGCATTAACTGGTTTATTGGCATTAGGATTAAATTTTCTTTCAGTTTCTAATGGTCAGTTAACCCCAATAGGAGAACTTTTCTTCTTAAGCCCTCTTAAGTGGGTTGTTATATTAGCACCTTTAGGAATGGTGTTTTACATTTCAGCTAAATTGCAAAGTATTAGTTCACAAAAAGCTAGAAACCTTTTTTATATTTATGCAGGTTTGATGGGCTTGTCTTTGTCATCACTTTTATTAGTCTACACTGGTGAATCAGTTGTAAGGGTATTCTTTATAACTGCTGCATCTTTTGCTGGATTGTCAATTTATGGATATACTACAAAAAAGTCTTTAAGTGGACTTGGATCATTTCTTATTATGGGCGTTTTTGGACTTATAATAGCACAAATTGTCAATATTTTCTTAGCTTCATCAGGTTTAGACTTTATGATTTCAGTCATAGGTGTGTTAATTTTTGCTGGCCTTACAGCTTATGATACTCAGAAAATTAAGAATATGTATTATGCCGCTGACGATAGTGAAACAGCAGGTAAAAAATCTATAATAGGGGCTTTAACTTTATATTTAGATTTTATTTTAATGTTTCAGTTTCTATTATCATTACTTGGTAATCGTGAGTAATTAATCAAAATAAAACCCATCCTATACCGATGGGTTTTATTTTACATTATTTTAATTAATTCGTTTAAAAATTTTTCTGAAGAAGGTTTAGTTACACTAGAAAACCACGTCGATAACCTTCCATCTTTATTTATCAAATACTTATAAAAATTCCATTTTGGAAGAGATAAATATCCACCTTCTTTTTCAACCCACTTAAAAAAAGGATGTCTGTTTTTGCCTTTAACTTTAGTTATTGCAGTAATAGGAAAAGAAATATTAAAGTTTACTTCACAGAATTCTTTTACCTTTTTGTTATCCTTAAATTCTTGTCCTCCAAAATCATTAGATGGTATTGCTATTATAACAAGTCCCTTTTTTTTAAATTTTTGATAAAGGTTTTCTAATTGCTCATATTGATAAGTAAAACCACAAAATGAAGCTGAATTTACAACTATTATTGGTTTATTTTTGAATTCTTTTAATGAAATAACATTTCCATCAATACTTTCAAAACTTAAATCAAACAAGTCAGAATTTGCAGTAAAAGGAATACTCATAAAAAGAGTAAATATCACAATTAAAAAACTTTTGCTAATCATACCAAACTTTCTTAAAAAAATTACACATTAGTTGATCTGAAAAATTAGAAACTAACTTATCTCTTAATTTAGCAAAAGTGTTAATTCCAAAAGAATTTCCAACTATATTTGAAATAGATTTTAGTTTTCTCTTTTTTTTACAAGTATTTCTTGAGAAATTTTCAAAAATTTCATTATATGAATTAGTATTTTCTACTAAGAATTTTAGATAACTTGCGTCTTCAATTATATTATTTCCTACTTGCGCTAAATGGGGTTCAAAAGAAAATCCAGCGTCTCCAAATAGCAAAACGTTATTTTTGTGAATTGTTTGAATTTCATCTTCATAAAAATAAAAATACCCGTCATTCCAGTTAATTGATGCAAATTTTGAAATACTTTTTAGTATATCTAATATTTCATTTGAGTTTTGAAAAAGTCTGTTAGGGATAAAAACATAATTAATATATCTTTTGTTATTGTTTATAAACGGATAAGAAACAAAATGTCCATAATTTGAAAAATTTAATTCAAGTGTTTTTTGTTTTAATAATAATTGTTTTTTATCATTTGATGTTCCACGGAACACTTGTTTTTTGACTATGCTAGTAGTACCACATACATATTTTCTAGTAATGCCATTAACTCCATCGCAACCAATTATTATATCGGCTGATATATACTCATTATCATCCGTTAAAACTTCAAGCTTTCCTGATTCTCCATGAATTATGTCAACACAAGATTTATTTATTTCATTTATTTGGATGTTATTTTTGACATTTTTTATTAAAAAATTAATTAGCATTTCTCTGCTTGCAGAAAAATATTTTAAATCAAATTCATTAAAATAAAAATTTTTGAGGTTTCTAGTTTCATTATTATTATAACTATTTATTTGAAACTTAATTATTTCATAAACAATGTTTTTGACATCATCATTTTGAGTTAATTTTTTTAAGGCTTCGAACCCATTAGGAGATAATTGTTGTGCTCCAAATGTGTTATTCTTATTTCCAATTATTGTAATTTTAACTTTTTTATTTATAAATGCACTAGCAACAGACCATGCAGATAAACTATTTCCAATTATTAAAATCTTCTTCATTTAACTAATTTAAATAATTAATTTAAAATAAACATAAAAAAGTAGAATTTTTTTTATTTTTTTCTTGGCAATAAATAAATAGTTGTTAAATTAATTTTTTTTACTGTTACATATTGTTACAAATACAACGAATGATTTCTGATCAACTTAAAAAAATTGGTATTTTCGACCCTCTTGAAATAATTTATAATCCTTCATTTGATAAATTATACGAAGAGGAATTGCTTCCGGAATTAACTGGTTACGAAAAATCTCAAAAAACAGAATTTGGGGCATTGAATGTCAAAACTGGAATTTATACTGGCAGGTCTCCTAAAGATAAATATATTGTTAAAGATAAAACTACAGAAGATAATTTTTGGTGGACGTCAAGTGATAGAAAAAATGATAATAAACCAATTTCACAAGAAGTTTGGGAAGATTTAAAACTTAATGTAACAAAACAATTATCAAATAAAAAATTATATATAATTGATGCTTTTTGTGGAGCTAACAAAGACACATGCTTAAAAGTTAGATTTGTGATGGAAGTAGCTTGGCAAGCTCATTTTGTAAAAAATATGTTTATTAGACCGTCTGAAGAAGAACTTAAGAATTTTGTTCCAGATTTTCATGTAATTAATGGATCTAAGACTATTAATAAAGAATATAAGAAGCATAATATGAATTCTGAAACATTTATAGCCTTCAACCTAACCGAAAGGATGCAACTTATTGGTGGTACTTGGTATGGAGGTGAGATGAAAAAGGGAATGTTTGCCGTCATGAATTATTTGTTACCTCAAAAAGGTATAGCTTCAATGCATTGCTCTGCGAATAAAGGTATTAACGATGATACAGTTGCTTTGTTTTTTGGATTATCAGGAACTGGAAAAACAACGTTATCTACAGACCCAAAAAGAAGCCTAATTGGCGATGATGAACATGGTTGGGATGACGATGGAATATTTAATTTTGAAGGGGGCTGTTATGCCAAAACAGTTAATTTAGATCCTAAAAAAGAACCTGATATTTTTAAAGCTATAAAAAAAGATGCTCTTTTAGAAAATGTAATTGTTAATGATAATGGTAAAGTAGACTATGATGATATATCACTAACTGAAAATACTAGAGTATCTTATCCGATCTATCATATAAATAATATTGTTCAACCCATTTCAAAAGCTGGTCATGCTAATAAAGTTATTTTCTTAACGGCAGATGCATTTGGTGTTTTGCCTGCTGTATCTATATTGAGTAATCAAGAAGCTCAATATCATTTCTTATCAGGTTTTACATCAAAATTAGCTGGTACTGAAAGAGGTGTAGATAAACCAACTCCAACTTTTTCTGCTTGTTTTGGCGCTGCTTTTTTAACTTTACATCCAACTAAATATGCTGAAGTACTATCAAAAAGAATGAAAATGAACAATTCTAAAGCTTATCTTGTTAATACGGGTTGGAATGGTAGAGGTGAAAGAATTTCTTTAAAAAATACTCGAGAAATAATTGATAATATTTTAAATGACAAAATCGATAATGTACCAACAACTAATATTCCAATTTTTAATTTAGAAGTGCCGACAGAATTAAATGACATTGATTCTGAGATATTCGATCCCAGAAAAAGTTGGGATTCAAATATAGCTTGGGAAAATAAAGCTACAGAATTAGCTAAATTATTTATTGCCAATTTTGATCAATTTTGTGATAGCGAAGATGGAAAAAATTTAGTAAAATTTGGACCACAAGTTTAACATATATATCTACTATTTATGAAAATTATTTTATTTGTTTTACTATTAATTAGTGTTCAAATTGAAGTAAATGCTCAACAAAAACAATCAAAAAAAAGTTGGGGCAGTAGAGCCACGCCTGTTGAAGTAATCGAAGCTAAAAAGACAAGACTATATAGTTTTACACCATCTTATGGAAGAATTATTTCTTTAGAACCCTATTCACTTATTTCAAAAATCAATGAAGAGGTGAAAATAATACATGTATTAGAAGGTGCTGAAGTTGTGAAAGGTCAGAAACTTATTGAGTTGGAAAACAAAAATATAAAAAGGCTAATTGCTAGATATGAAGCTGAAATTTTATACAGCAAAGAAAATCTCAAATTCTTAAATGAAGAACTGTTAATTGTAAATGATAAACTAAAAAGATTTTTGAATCTAAAAGAAAATAAAGTCATTTCGAATGATTTATTTGATGATTTGAGAATTAAGAAAATTAATTTGAATAAACAGGTGTCAAAAGTCGAATTTGATTTTAAAAGATTATCTTATCTTCTTTTGTCAAGTAAAGATGATTTAAATAATACGGTAATTAAATCACCTATAAATGGTAATCTCATCAAATTCGATGTTAAATTGGGTTCTTTTTTAAATAAAGGAGCAAATATTGGTTCAATATTAGATCCAACAAATAACGAAATAGAGACATCCTTAAGATCAGATTTAGCCTCAAAGTTAAAGCCAGATTTTCCTGTACAGATTATAATTGATGATAAAATTTTAAATTCTAAAATCAGAGCTATAATTGCATCAGAAAATATAAAAACTGGATCTAGATTATTGAAAATTAAATTACCAAAATCTCTTCCAATAGAATTTAATTTTCCAAACAAACGAATTGAATTAAGAGTTCCGATAAATGATGGTAAATCTAGATTAATTATACCTAAAGATGGCTTAATTGCAGATGGGATCGAAAAATTAGTTTACATAGTTGAGAAAAATAAAGTTAAAAGAAAAACAGTTACTCTTGGACAATCATTTAAAGATCAAATTGAAATAAAATCTGGAGTAAATGAGGGCGATTTAGTTGTTATCAAAGGTAATGAAAATATTAGACCGAATCAATCTGTGAAAATTAAGAAAAACAAAAAATGAAAAACTTTATAAGGCTTTGCATACTTAACCCTGTAGCTATTTTAGCACTGGTTATGTTAACTGTAGTCTTTGGTATTGTTGCTCTTAAAAAAATTCCAATACAAATGACTCCAGACATAGATAAACCTATTCTTCAAGTTCGTGTATCTTGGCCTGGCGCTTCACCCGATGATGTTGAAAGAGAAATAATTACAAGATTAGAAAGATCAATAAGTTCTTTATCAGGTGTTGAAAAAATAGAATCAGATAGCAGATATGGTTCAGGTAGAGTTACCTTAACGTATAACATTGGAGAAAATATAGATAATGCTACAATTAAATTATTGAACAGAATTTCCACAATTAATGGACTTCCAGAAGAAGCTTCAAAACCTGTAGTTAGGACATCTAATTCAGAAGATAGCCCTATATCAAGATTAGTTTTAATAAAAACAAAAGACTCTAAAGTTGGTGAAATGACAACTTTAGGTGATTTAGTTGAATTTGAAATAGTAGAAAATTTATCAAGAATTGAAGGTGTTTCTGAAGTTACATTTAGAGGAGGCAGTAAAAAAGAATTAAAAATTAGTGTAGATATGCAAAAGCTTGCTAATTTTGGTATTAATATTAATAGTTTAGTTAATTCTCTCAAAAACAGCTCTGCCCAACTGACGGCAGGAGAATTAATTGAGGGTAAAAGAACATATACTCTTAGAGCTGAATCAATTGCTTATACTCCTGAAAGTGCTCAAAATATAATTATAAAAACTGATAATTCATCTAGCACTAGCAGTACTTCAGTTAAGTTAGGTGATGTTGCTAATATTTTTATTTCTTACAAAAATCCAACTAGCTTTCGAAGAATTAATGGTGAAGATGCAATAACCTTTGCTGTTTTAAGAGAACCAGGAGCGAATGTTGTCAAAACTATGGAATTATTAAATAAGGAAATAGAAAGTTTAAACAAGACAAACTTAAATAATAAAGGTTTAGAATTATATAATGTATATGATGAAACTGTCTACATTAACAATGCAATAGATCTAGTTCAACAAAACATAATAATTGGTGGAATTCTAGCTATTTGTGTTTTGATGATTTTCTTAAGAAATTTAAGACCTACTCTTATAATTATGTTTGCTATTCCAGTTTCAGTAGTTGGAACTTTTGTAATGATTTCTTCTTTAGGACTTTCAATAAATGTTATTTCTCTAGCAGGTTTAGCTTTTGCTGTTGGTATGGTTGTTGACGCTTCTATTGTTAGCCAAGAAAACATATATAGACTCAATCAATCTGGTTTAAATTTAGAAAAAGCGTCATTAAATGGTGCATTGCAAGTATGGAAACCTATTTTAGGTTCTGCGTTAACCACTGTTGTTGTTTTTATACCAGTCTTAATGGTTGATCTTCCTGTTGGACAATTATTTCGAGATATCGCTGTTGCTATATCTGTTTCTGTAGTTATTTCTGTTTTAGTATCATTAACTTTAATACCTACAATGGCTAATATTTCGTTAAGAAGAAATAAACTAGATCAAGACAAAATATTAAAGATACCCGTTATTGATAACTTAGCTAATAATTTTAAAACATGGATATTAAAGTATATTGAATGGTCTCTTGAAACATCAAAAAGAGGTTTAACGGTAATATCTAGCATAATTTTAATATCGTTTATTTTTGTTTTTTCATTTATCCCTCCTTTGGATTATTTACCAGACGGAAACAGAAACTTTGTATTTGCAAGAATAATTGTTCCTCCAGGGTATAATAAAGAGGCTACATTAGAAATAGCACGAGCAATGGAAAAATCAGCTCAACCATTATGGGAAAAGAAAACTGATGATGAAGGTGAAAAGCCAAAAATATCCAGGTTCTTTTTTGTGGCATATTCAGGAGGTGCTTTTGCTGGTGCTGCAACTGAAAATGCTAAACGAGTAAAAGAAATTTTACCAATTTTAACTAATCCTGTTAGAGCTCAACCTGGTGCAAGGGCATTTGCTCAACAAGCATCACTTTTTGGAAGATCTGTTGGTGGTTCTCGATCAATAAGAGTTAATATTACAGGACCTTCACTGAAACAAATAAAACCAGTTTCACAAAACTTATTTAGAGCTATTAGAAAAGAATTTCCTCCATCAGATGGTCATCAGGTACGCTCCATACCAACTCTAAATAACGGTGTTCCTCAAGTTGTAATAAAGCCAAATAACTTGAAATTGTCAGAGTATGGTATTTCAGCTAGAGAATTTGCAACTGTTTTGGATGTTTATAATGATGGTTTAAGAGTTTCTGAAGTTCCTTTTGAAGGAAGATTAATTGATATGACATTATTATCTAGCAAAAGAAACTTCAATAAAATTGACGACTTAGAGAATTTTTCTTTTGTAACTAATAGTGGAGAAAATATAACGCTGTCTCAGGTTGCTGATTTAGAAATAGTAGGTCTTCCTAATCAAATAAAACGCCTTTCGGGTAAAAGAGTTTTGTCTATACAATTAAGACCCAATGAAGAGATTTCATTAGAGGAATCAATTAAAATTTTAAATGATAAATTAATTAAGCCCTTAAATGGTAAACTTCCTAAAGGTGTATTGGTAAATATATCTGGAGCTGCAAGTGAATTAGAAAGAACATGGAATAGTATGCAGCAAAATGTTTTAATTGCAATATTTGTAATATTTATTCTTTTAACAATTTTAATGAAATCATTTACACTTCCCTTAATTGTTTTGGTTATTGTTCCTTCTGCAGCAGTAGGTGGAATTATGGCATTAATTATTATAAATTTGTTTATTAAACAACCTTTAGACATGTTAACTATGCTGGGCTTCATAATATTAACAGGCGTAGTTGTTAATAATTCAATTTTAATGGTAGAGCAAACCGTTTGGCATAAAAAACATGAAAACTTAAAACTTAAAAGTTGTATAATAGAAGCTACTAAGAATAGAATTAGACCTATTTTTATGTCTACCTTGACTAGTTTATTCGGGTTAACACCTTTACTTTTATTTCCAGGGGCAGGTTCTGAGCTTTACAGAGGTATTGGGGCAGTTATTTTTGGAGGTTTAACAATGTCCACGTTACTTACTTTTTTTATGATACCTCCATTATTGATGATCGCCTTGAAATATCAAAAAAGTAATCAAATTTAATAATTTATTTTTTTATTTAATAGTTTTGCTTTTAATAACTCACATTTTGTATCTATGTCAAAAATGGTCCCATAGCTACATGGAACGTGAATAAAATCTTTAGAGGGTAAAAATTTTCTAGCACCTTCATCTTTTTTTAGATTTTTTAACAAATCAAAATAGATTTTGGGAATGATTAAAGGGTTTCCATTTTGTTTTTTGTAACAAGGAGAAATTATTTTATTTTTTTTATGAACAAAAGTATTAATTAGTTTTTTAAAATCTTTTTTAGAAATTAAAGGCATATCTCCTGGAATAAACATTATTCCATTTTTATTTATTTGTTTTTTAAAAATAAAAGATACTGAACTCCCTAAACCATTTTTATAATTTTTGTTATAAAATATTTTTACATCATATTTTTTTAATGTTTTTTTTAGAGAATTATAATCATTTCCTCCAATTACTATTATATTATTTTGATTTGAATCAATTTCAATTAACCGATCTAAAATTGTTTCAATAAGAGTTTTTTTATTAATTTTTGCTAAGATTTTATTACTTAATCCAAATCTTTTGCTTAATCCAGCAGCTAAAATAACCTTTATAATCTTGTTATTTTTCAAAAACTTCTTCTTACTTGTATTATTTCAGCCATAATAGAAAGGGCAATTTCTTGTGGTGTTTTAGATGAAATATTTAATCCAATTGGGGCATGAATTTTACTAATTTGTTCCAAATTATAGCCCTCACTTTTAAGTCTCTCAATTCTAGTTGCATGAGTTTTTCTACTCCCAAGGGAACCAATATAACCAGCTTTAGAATTTAGAGCTATTTTTAATGCAAGATCATCTATTTTAGGATCATGGGTTAGTGTAACTATATTGTCTGAAAAATCAAAATTGTAATTTTTTAAAGCAATATCTGGCCATTCGTTAATAATTAAATCATTTGGGAATCTTTTTTTATTTGCAAAATATTCTCTTGGGTCAATTATTATTACTTCATATTCACATATATTTGCTAATGAAGAGAGTGCTTGTGATAGATGAACTCCTCCTATTATAAAAAGACGAGGTTTTGGATCGATTATATGATAAAAAATATTTTCATTATGATCTAAGTAACTAGTTTTATTTTGTTCTTCATTTAGTTTTGAAATAATTTCTCTTTTTCCAGTTTGACAATCTGCTTTAATAATAATCCTTTGTCTTTTAAGGATCATATTTTTTGCTTCAAAAATAATTTTGTCATCATCTTCTAACGGGTTTATTAATATTTTTAAATTACCACCGCATGCTAGTCCAACTTCCCACGCTAAATCATTAGTAATTCCATAATCTTTTATTCTATGTTTTTTATCTTTCAATGAATCAAGAGCTTCTGTTATTACAGAGTTTTCTACACATCCTCCAGATACAGAGCCAATAATTTCTCCTGTCTCATTAATAGCCATTTGTCCACCAACTTGTC
>CACCZR010000030.1 GCA_902550555.1 uncultured SAR116 cluster alpha proteobacterium
ATTACAAAACAAAAACTATAAACAAAAACAATCTAAAAAAATAAATATTGAAAACATTAAATATTTAAATAAAAAAACCAAAACAGATAATCTGTTTTTAAAAAGTCCTTTAAAATTTTCCAAACAATTTGATAATAATAAAAATATTTTTAAATTAAATAAAAAAATCAAAAATTCAGACAGTACTCTGACTAAAAAAGATTTGATTAAAAAAGGTGAAAGCTTTCTTAAAAATAATGAAAATATTAGTTTTTTATTTAAATGGCCTTTAGATTTAAATGCTCATGATGAAATTTATTTAAATTTAATCAACTGTCTGGGTGTAAAAGGAATAATTCTCGATAAAAATCAAGATATTTTTACCTTAAATAAAATATATGAAAATGGAATACCTTCATCTTTTTCATCAATTTTAAGGAAACCATCTAATATATATTCTAATTTAGAAAAGAATTACATTAAGGATATTAGAATAAAATATGATTTAATAGATGATTCTAATTATTTTCGGATGTTTCCAAAGGAGTTAGATTATTTTATTTTTGGAAAAGTATTAAAAATTTCTGAAAAGCTTAATATTCAAATTAAAAATTTTTCAGGAACTTATAAAGTTGTTAATTCTAATATTTACATAAATAATTTAATGATTAATAATAAATTTGTAGACTTAGATATAAATTTGTCTAAGTTTTGTAATTGATTATTTTAAGGTTATTTTTAAAGTGATAACAAGAAGGAATTTTAACAAATTATCATTAGGTTCATTTGGATTGATATTTTGTCCAAATATTTTGTATGCTCAAAATTATTCTGGTCCCATAAATTGGGTAGGCGGAAGTTTTTTGACAAGTGCCTCAGATGTTGAAAAAGATTTCCCAATAACAAAACCTGCATCTGAAATTCTTGTAAATGAAAATAATTCAACATTTTTAAATACACATTTGATTAATAAATTGAAGAGTGATCCAATTAGTAATATTGATTTGAATTTAGGTGGATATGCAGAGGGAGCTGAATTGGCATTAACTTTTGGTTTTTCAGCTGAATTTGATTTTGGTACATTTGATGATGAAACTGACAATACTTCTATTTATTTAATTTATTCTTTTGGTCAATCGCTCTTGTATAATCCTAAATCAAGAATTATTGTTTCGAGTGTACCAGTTAGACATATTGCTCCTCATGTTGTTAAAAAAGATGAAATTAAAAATTTTAAAAACATTAAAGTTGAATTAATGAAAAGAGCTTTTCATAATGATGAAAATCCTAAACAGACTTATATTCAACAATTTAGAAATATGCTCGATAAACAATCTTTTCAAAAAAAAGAATGGGCTGGTAGAAAGCCAAAGATTACTGACGTTATAATTCCAAATAAAAGTGATTTATTCCATAATTTTGGACTGTCTAAAGAAAAATTTAGAGAATTTGTTGGTCAATCATCAACTTTTGCATTTGGGTATAAATTAAATAGACCTATTATTCCATTTATGAAAACAAAAGGGTTAGGTGTCACAACAATTATGAGATTTAATTCTTCTACAAAACTTTATCAAAAAGTTGCAACTAAATTGCCAAAACCTGACTTAGATATTCAAATTTTTCATCGTGGTTGGAGGTTTAAAGAAGAACCTTATATTAAGGGTAATGATGATATCATAAAGGTTAAAATGGGAATGGGATTAAGAGTGAAGGTAATTGATCTTTTTGAAGAAGAAACAATATATGATTTATCTTTTATAGCTACTAAATCTTTTTTAGAAAATTCTGATAGAGTTATGAGATCAGATGCCTCAACTGTTTGTGAAATGACCGAAGCATTATTAGAGAGAATTTTTCAAAGTGTGGGAGATAAAAGCTATAGAAGTCTACTAAAAAAAGGAGAAAAAATTATTTCTGAAGCACATAAATATTCGGCTACATTTAAAGTAACTAAAAAGAGTTCGGAGGTAATGTTTAATCAATCAGATAAATTGCTTAGTTCATTACCTCCTGTTTAATAATATGCTAACTAAATTCTTTAAATTCTGCTTCTGGATCTTCTACAGGTTTTAATGGTGGTAAATTAGTTCTTTTTGCATATCGTTTTATGTCACCATAAACTTGGCAGGCTACATTTTGATACATGCCAACAACTTCTCCAATTTTAGTCATTTCTGAAAAGCCAGCACCTCCTAACCCACCTCCCGAAAATACAGAAGCTACCATTGAAAGACCTAGTTTATGATTTTGCATAATCATAATTTCATTATCATGCTGTAAGTTGGTAATAACTTTCTTTCCTTTCTCATCTGCACTGTCTTTTTGCATAAGAGCTTTTTTAATTTTATCAGCCATTTCTTTATTAATCATCACCATTCGCTCAATTAATTTATTATCATTACTAACTTTACCTTTTAATGTTAAATACTTTGCTTTTAGAGAAGCAAATTCGTCAGCCATTCCAAGGAATTCATCACCAATTCTACTTAGTAAGTCATGTTGTCTATTTTGTTGAGCGATTATAAGTGGGAACCAACCAGTTTTTCTATCGTATTTTGATGATTTGGCAAGCTCTGCATCTATATCTTTTTGAATTTGTGCTGCTTGTGCAAGTTGATTCTGATATTGATTTTTATATGGATTTTTATTATCAGCAGCTATTTCTAAAAAAATTTTTTCACCAATTGTAAACTTTTCTAATCTATGAAATTTATGTTGAGGTGTATTAACACTTAAATTCTTGTCAAATGCTCTATTATATCCATCCATAGCCATTTTATTTCCATTCAAAATATTTTGAGGAACATTTATTCCATAAAATTGCCAAGCTCCATAAACAATCAATGAACCAATATTATCAGGAGAACCAGCTCCTTTTTTTATGTATTGTATACCTAAATTCTTATTGCCTCCGGAATTAGAGTAAAAATAATGAACTAAACCATAAGCAAAATTTGCATCTGCTTTAATTTGTTTTTTATCCGCACTAAATCCAGCATTAATATTACTAATTTCTCTCAATTGTGATAAACTATCTAGGTCTTTTTGAGAAATGAATTTGTTAAATAAAGTTTCAATTTCTTTTGTTTCAAATGCTCCTGAAAATGAGGTTAAAGAGGGGACAATCCGATCATCATTTCTCTCAGGTATTGTATTTAAAATCTTTTTAATTTCATCACTAGATTTACCAAAGTCTTTTTCTAAGTTTGTAATGTTCGCTCCTGGTAAATTCTTTAACAATTTTGGCATATTTGGTTCACAAATATTCTGTGCAAGTTTTTTGTTTGAACCAGAGGAATTTCCCGAAAATTGTTGTCCTTGAACTATTCCTCCAGAACCTGAGCCTTGATTGAGTTGACCTGAAATATTCTTTGCAGTTCCTTGCAAATTTTTCATTAGATTACCTAATGGATTAGAATTGTCTCCAGAATTTTGTTGTTCTTTTAATTGATTTAAACTTTCTTGAAGTTTTTTTAAATCAAACCCAAATGCATTTGAGTTCATCGTTAAAGTAAAAATAAATAAGATAAAAATTTTACTTATAATCAGTTTGAAATTTAACATTTATTTCTCCATTTTTAATTTATTTAAAAGCACTTGAGTTAGTTCCACCGCCCTGGAAACCACCTTTAGTTGGTTTTGAAGATTTATTTGTAGATGCATTATTGTCATTTACAGTTTCAGGTTTCTCATTAGCTTTTGAATAGCCTTCTTTAAGCCCTTGATTAAAGCTAGTTGGATCTTTTTTATTATCATTTATAGCTCTATTAATTCCGGCTTTAACTCCTTTTGATCTTTGGTTAGTTCTATCCATAAACATGGTAGCTCTAGCTTGAGATAGTTCCATTAATTTTGCTTTCTGTACTGAATTCGTTGAAATACCATAAATTGATAGATATACCTCTTGTCCAGATATTGGATGATTTAATTGTTCATCAAATTTCTCTGACATTCCTTGTACTTGCAAATTTTCAAATGATTGAGATAATTCTTTAGAGAAATTCGACGCAGTTTGAACATCAACAGTGTTCTCATCTTTACCAGCCAATTCTTGCATTTTTTCTTTTGCTTTTTCTTTAGATTTGGCATCTGAATAAAGTGAAAATGTTAGTTGTTTTTTTGCATTTGCTTGAGCAAATCCTTTTGTTCTATTCATAGCACTACCAGAGGAACCCTTTATCATTGCTGATGAAATTGAAAGTAGCCAAAAGTTTCCTTTATTATCAATAAACTTCCTCATTCCTTGCGCCGAAGACCAATCTTCATTTTCTAAGTAATCGTTTAACGACAAATCTGATGGATCAAATTGAATATCTTGTCCAGCAAAAATAGCTCTAGCACGTTTTTCCTCTTTTGTTGACCATACGCAAATAACAGTTGTTTGATATTGTTTACCATCCCAAGACTCAAAGTTAGCTATTGGGAAAAGTCCAACAACATTCATTTGAGACAAAGTTTCAACAACACTTGTATTTTCTTTTAAAAGTTTACCTTTAATTTTTTTTAATTCGGCTTTTACTTTATTTAATGCTTGCTCACTTTTATTTAATTCTGCTCTAGCATCATTTAATTCTTTAGCAATTTTAGCATCTGCCTTTGCTACTTTCTTTTGTATTGTTTTAGTGTCAAGGTCTGGCAACTCTTTTTTAATTGCAGCAATAATTCCTTCTTTAGCAATAATTTCGTATTCAATATTTTCTATTTTTTTTGCACTTGATGCATCAACTTTTGCAAGAGCAGCAACATAATTGTCAAAAGCATCCATTACTTGCATTTCTGTATTTTCGACGAGTTCATCAAATTCAGTTGTAAATGGAGTTTCTGGTTGAACAATTACGTCTTCTGCAGACATATCTGTTCTTACAAATTCTATAAAATCTTTTTTTGCATTTACTAAAGCTTCTGAAACAAGTAATCGTCTCTTTAACTGAAAATTTTTTCTTATTTTTGTTACTCCTGTATATGCAGTCCCTACAGCAATAAAAATATCCCCATTATCACCTTTTGTTAAACCAACAGATTTTAAAAAATCTTTTGCAAGTTTCTCTGAAGTTTTGCTACTACTTTGTCTTGGTGATTTATCTTCAATGGCTTGTTTTATAACACTATTTACTGTTTTACTTTCTGAAAAAGCCAAGTTACTAGATAATGCAAAAAATATTACACAAGAAAAAAATTTTAACATCCTACACTCCAATTTTTAGTTAATTTTTGTTGTTTAAATATTGTTATTATAAATTTACCAATCTTTATCTTTTTGAATTTTCTTTTTTAAATTTGTATTTTTATTTTTTATTTTTTTAATCCTATTTTTTAATACCTGATCAATAGACGGAAGTTTTGCAAAAATAGGCCTTATAATAATGCTACCATCTACTTTCAAATTTGATGAGTTTGTATTAAGTTTATAAATTTTAAGTTTTGATTGTTTTGCACTTCCAGAAATGTAATTAGAAAGACCTATTTCTTTTTCTACTCTACCTGAAATTGTGCCAGTTGTTTCGTCAACAATTCTTTTACCTAACATGATAATTTTATATCTAGTATTTTTATCGAAAAAATCACTACCTTGATCAACAGTTATTTCTTTATTATTAATAGAAATTAATTTTGCTGGGTAAAAAGTATCGATGACTTTTCTTGATAATCGTCTAGAAATTATTGAAGCTAATTTTTCTGTATTACTATTAACTTGTTCTAACTTGAATCTATCTGAATAAATAATTTGCGATGTTGGTACATTAATAATATTGATTAATAAATCACCCTTAACTGAATTTATTTTTATAGTTTCACCAAGTAGTTTTTCTTTAATAACTCTTGATGTTAAATTATTA
Source organism: uncultured SAR116 cluster alpha proteobacterium (assembly GCA_902550555.1). Lineage (GTDB taxonomy): Bacteria > Pseudomonadota > Alphaproteobacteria > Puniceispirillales > Marisalimonadaceae > TMED54. The sequence goes on from CACCZR010000030.1 coordinate 5,820, forward strand.
ATTTTTGAAACTACGATATAGTCTGCAGTCACAGTATTCCCTAATTTAGCTAATTCATCAGTTGGCACATTACCAAATTTAATCTTTTCTAATTCTTTATTTATTTCATTACTGTTATTTCTATCTAAGACTGCAAATTTTTGACTCTTTGTTATAAGGTTACTAAATTCAGTATAAAAATTTTGTCCAAAATTATATGTTTTTTTATTTTGCTTGATTAAAGGATTAATTTTTGGGGTAGTGATCACTAGTCTCATTTTTTTTAGATCATCTGATAGTTTAAGTTTAGAAATATAAACTTTTAAATTTACTTTATTAAATGAGCCATTGTCAGATTTATTTTTTGAAATAATATTCCATTTCTGTATGACTCCATTAGTTTTTTGTTTGATTTTTTCTTGAAAAGATTCGGTTCCTAGAGATTGATCACTATCATTTTGAGAACTTTCAAAAGTATTTATCATCGATTTAGTTTCAGAAGATATTTGTGTGCCGTTTACTTGCGATATAGCTTGTAATAGACCATCCTTAATAGCTTCTTTGAAAGTTCTGCCTACTCCCTCTACATCAACTATTAAAGTTATAATCTTTGTTGAAGAAGAATTAACTTTTTGAATATTTTTCTTTTGTTCTTCTTCAACACTAGAGACATTATAAGCTCTTCCAGATGATATTGAAAAAACTGAAACGTACATATCTTGTCTCGTTAGAGGGTGCTTTAACTCAAGTCCTAAATGACGACTTGCATTTCTTAAATTAAGTGCATCTAATCCTTTATATAATTTCTCAGAGAAATTTGATGATGTTTCATATTTAACAGATTTCCCGTTATCAGTTTCTTTTAAAATTTCTTTAGAAAATCTTTGAATGGCTACACCTCCTCTGAGAGCAATGCCAATCTCTTTTTTTGCAATTTCTTCTGATTTTTTTTTACTTTTAGATAGAAAAATTGCTTTTTTATTCTTTAAATCTGTTACTCCAATACCAAATATATAAAAATTTCCTTTTTCATCTATAAATTTTCTAGATCCTATAACTGAAGACCAATCTGTTTGCGAGAGATATTCTTTTAAAGTAGAAGCATTAGGTTTTAATTTAAAATTTTCATTGTTTAACATAGAATTTACTCTTTTTTCATGTTTTTTTGACCACATGAAAATGGATGTAACTTCATATCTATTTGATATTATTGACTCAAAGTGTGCTATTTGCAGGGCTCCAGCTAAAGGCATTGATGCAAAACTCCTAATGACGGAAGCATTAATTTTTGTACCATAAGAATTCTCATCATTTTCACTTACTTTGGTTTTAACATTATCTTTTGCTGATATTTCTGTTTTAATAAAAGATATTATTTCTGATTTAGCAACCAAGGAAGCTTCAAAAGATTTTAGAGTTCTTAGTTTTATAAAGTTTTTATTTTTTGAATCATTTAGATCTGCATAAGATGTTGCAAGTGCTATATAGAAGTTTTTATCGTTATTCCAGCCTTGAATAACATTATTTTTTTCTAGATATTCAATAGCAAGTTGGGTTGAACTTTTATCCTCATAAATTTTATATCCAAATACGTTTTGAATAGATAAAAAAAATAATAAGCAAAATGAGATAAATTTGAATAATGATTTCATTGATTAATTGATGCCAGCAGATCTGAGTGTGTTAATTATTTCTTGTGCAGCTGTTTTGCCAGCTTTATCGAGTGCGTTTCTCTCGGCTTCATTATCTTCAGCACCATTAGCTCTTATTTGAATTGGACCTATTGAAGCTACAGTTTCTGGGAACTCTCCAGGAATAAACATTTTAACATCTGCTCTGACAGAAACTAAGGCTGAATATCCTCCGTTAACTGTGTCAGGTAAAGCTGTATTAACGTTCATTGTTCCTGTTGCAAAGAATTTAACTTTACATTGTTTTCGTGCAGCTTCATCAATAGCCGTAAAAATAGCGAACTCTGTATCCTCGCTTAGACTGTCAGATTGAGAGAATTCTTGTTCAACTTCGCTTGTTGGTGTGGTGCCACAAAACTTTGAAAATATTTTATAGGACATGCCTCTGTAACCACTTTTACTAAAAACACCTAAAATATTTTTATTTAAATCAGAAGAGGGCATTATAACCCACTCTCTTTGAGAAGATTTTCTTTTTTTCTCTGTACTACCACCTTTTTGGATTTTAGCAACAGCAGTAACTTCTTTATTAACCACTGTAGTTGAGCCATCAGATGCTACAGATTTTTCTGAACCAGCCGCCTGTGTGACAGAGGCAATATTTGTTTCTTTGTCTTTATATATTTTAGTTTTAGTACTAGTTGCTTTTCTTGCAACAAATAAAGCTACCATTCTTGTATTTTTACCACCTTTTACTTTACCAGGTCCAAAGAGAAGAGTTTCAAAAATTTTTGCGTTTACATTTCCTCCTAATGTTACAGAGTAAATTCTTTTATTTGTATCATCCTGCTCTTTTGTTCTTACAACAGAAATGAATTTATCAAGTTGAGAATCAATATTATTTTTATCTCTCATATATTGTTCAATTTTCGATCTGTCATCTAAACACTTATTAATATAAGATTCTAAAATTTTTGATTTTGCTAAATTTTTGGTTTTTTCAATAACATCAGGCGTTGCTTTTGCTTTTGCTAAAAAACCTGTTGGTTTTGGATATTCAAGGCTAGCTTTTCCTTTAAAGGTATCTTCATTAGAGCAATTTGCATATGCACTGTTGAGATATATAAAGAAAATAATTAATGATTTAATTGATAGTTTAAACATGAGTACTCCAAAACAAAACCTGAATAATTTTAATTAAAAATAAATAATGTATATCTATTAGTTATAATTATATAGACTTATATTATATAGAAGAATTAATAATGTTGCCAAGATATTTTTTCATTATAGTTATTTACTTTTTCTTTTTTTGGTTTCAGTTTACAATTATATTTCCGATAGAAACCAATTTTAATGAATTTGCTGGAATTGTTAGTTTAATATACTTACCTCATGCGGTTCGTATAATATCTTTTTTTGTAATTGGTAGTGTAGCTTTTATACCAATATATATTGCTGAATTCTTATGTCATATAATTTTTGTAAATCAAATATTAACGGATGCTTTAATAAGGCCATCATTAAGTTGCATGTCAGTATTTATAATATTTCAAGTGCTTAAATATTTTGATTTTAATTTGAGTATGTATGACAAAAAGTATTTCAATTGGAAGGTAATACTATTCGTAGGTTTTTGTAGCTCCTTATTAAATTCAATATTTAATTTTATTTATCATGTTAATTTTAAAAAAGTTGATATTGACATTAGTATCCTTTATTCATATGTAGTCGGTGATACACTTGGAATTTTTTTCGGAATGCTTATAGTTACGATATTAATAAAATTATACGCAAAATTTTTTCTATTAAATAATTTTTAAATATCTATGAACGATAAAATAAAAAATACTAATGAATTATTTAAAATTTTACAAATGTTTGATGATATGTCTAAAGATTTAAGAATTGGAAGACTTACAAACTCAGAAAAAGATATTTTATTAAAAATTAATCATGAAATCAAAAGCAAAGGCAATGATTTTGTGGATATTAGGTTGATTAAATTTCATGATTTTTTTGGAAACCCAATACCTAGGTCTACTTTGTATAAATCATTGAAATCTTTAGTTAAAAAAAAATTAGTCAAACATTTAGGGTCTGAGAGATCTTCCTTATATTCAGTTTAGTTTGCTAAAATTCTTCAAATTTTTCCATTTAATTATTATAATAATATGGGAAATAAAATGAATAACATTAATTTATCAATTCTTATTATATTTATATTTAATTTATTTAATATTAGTGCAAATGCAAACAACCTAACCATAGATAATTTAAATAGAAAATTTTTAATTTTTATAGAAAAAGAGTTTTTAAATTATCAAATAAAAGTGAAGAATGAAGATAATCAAATATATATCTATGATAAAAAAAATAATAAATATTTTGTAGAGTTAAAACTTTTAACTAATTCTTATTCAAATCAAACAAATGAAAATCAAAAAGCTATTCCAATTTTGAAAGTGAGAGATAATAATAACTTATATCTTACATCTTCTCGAACTTTACAAAGTCACACAAATTTTGACTTACTTGAAATAGAAAATATTTCTAAAATTTTAGTTCTTGATACTATTAATAAATTAAGTTTAAAAGGCATTTATTTTTCAAAATTTGATGATTTAATTAAAGATAATAATATTAAAAAAATTAAGTTAACCTTAATAGGTTTTTCAGATTGTGAAAATGATAATATTAT
>CACCZR010000031.1 GCA_902550555.1 uncultured SAR116 cluster alpha proteobacterium
CCTAAAAAATCAAATGATATTAAGGGCGTTTGTTTAATAAAAATACCATCAAAAGAAATTAACCTTCATAATATTATTGTAATTCCCTCAAAAAACCCAAAGTTAGATTTTTGTAATTTAATTAATGAATTTTGTAAAAAAAAAGAGAAAAAATCTAAAATGCTTAAAATTAATAATTCATTAATTTCTGATGCATCTGTTGTAGGTTCAAATTTTACTATTGGTGATTTCTCAAAGATAGATGCAAATGTTAAAATTGGAAATGATGTTATTATTGGTAATAATGTTTCAATATCTGAAAATTGTTTGATTGGAAACAATGTACATATTATGGATGGTGTTTGTGTTGATTGTTCTATAATTGGCAACAATGTAATTATTTCACAAAATACAGTAATTGGAAAAAATGGTTTTGGATTCAATCCAGGTTTTCCTAATAGTCACATTTTTTTTCATATCGGTGCTGTTGAAATTGGTAATGACGTGTTTATTGGATCAAACTGTAATGTTGATAGAGGACACATTGATGATACGATTATAGGTGATTTTGTTAGGGTAGATAATCAAGTACATATTGCCCATAATTGTGAAATTGGAAAAAATTCTATTTTGGCAGGAAAATCTGCAATTTCTGGATCAGTTAAATTAGGTGAAAATGTTATTCTTGCCGGTGATGTGGGTATCGCTGATAATCTGACTATAGGAAGCAATTCTTTTATTTCTGCCGGAACAAAAGTATTTAAAAATTTTCCTGAAAATAGTAAAATTGGAGGATACCCAGCAAGAAATTTATATGATTGGCAAAAAATTCAGGTAAAGTTAAATAAAATGTTAAGTAAAATAATATGAATAATTCTAAAATTGTCACTCTTAATTACCATGAAATTGTTGAATTAATTCCTCATAGATACCCTTTCTTATTAATTGATAAAGTTGAAGAAATAATAAGAAACGAAAGTGCTGTTGGCATAAAAAATGTAACAGTTAACGAAAATTTTTTTACTGGTCATTTTCCAGAGTTTCCTGTTATGCCAGGGGTTCTTATAGTAGAAGCTATGGCTCAAACAGCAGCTTGTTTGATATCCTTCTCTAATGAAAAGCTTCAAAAGAAAAAAGCTGTTTTTTTAACAAGTATTGATAATACAAAGTTTAAAAAAATGACTACACCAGGTAATGTTTTAAAATTAAAAGTAAAAGTAATAAGTAGTAGAAAAAATTTTTATAAATTTTCTGGAACAGCTTATTCTGAAGATGAAATTATGGCCACTTCTAATTTTTCGGCAATGATACAAAGTTAAAAATTATGACAAAAAAAATTCATCATACTGCAATTATTTCTGATGGAGCAATATTAGATGGTGATGAGATAGAAATTGGCCCCTATTCAATTATTGGACCTAAAGTTATTATTGGCAATCATTCTAAAATTTATTCACATTGTGTAATTGAAGGAGATACATTAATTGGAAAAAATAATCAATTCTCTCCATTTTCAGCTATAGGTTCATTTCCTCAGCACAGTAAATTTACTGGAGGTAGTTCTAAATTGATTATTGGAGATAATAATATTTTTAGAGAACATGTTACAATTCATCCAGGCACAGAAATTGGATCAAAAATAACAACAATTGGAAGTAATGGTTTATTTATGGTTGGTTGTCATGTTGCACATGATTGTATAGTAGGTGATAATGTAATTTTTGTTAATGGAGCAGTTATAGGTGGGCATGTTGAAATAGGTGATTATTGTTATTTAGGAGGTTATTCAGCTGTTCATCAATTTTGTAGAATTGGAAAACATGCTATAATTGGAGCAAGTACAATGGTTGATGGTGATGTTATTCCTTATTCTTCAGTTGTAGGATCGAGAGGAAAATTGAGTGGGTTAAATTTAGTGGGATTAAAAAGAAGGTCATTTAAACGAGATGATATTAAATTACTTAGACAAGTATATAGATTATTATTTGCACCAGAAGGAACTTTTACAGAAAGGTTACGTGAAGTTAAGGAAGTTTTTGGTAGTAAACCATTGGCTAATGAAATTTTGAATTTTTTAAATCACAATTCTCATAGGTCAATTGTTCATCCAGGGTCAAATAATTCGTGAAAAGTTGTATCATTGCAGGTGAAGGTAATTTACCATTATTATTAGCAGAGAAAAACAAAGATTTCATAGTTATATCCATAAGAAATCTTTCAGCCTCAAATAGTTTTAAAAACATAACCTATGTTGTTGATATGTTTAATTTTAATGAAATCATTAAAATACTAAAAATTCATAATATAAAAAACATAATTTTTGTAGGTAAATTTTATAGACAAAAAAACTATCAAAAAAAAATTTCTAAAGAAGTAAGAAAAATAATTGATGAAACTAAATATTTTGGTGATGATGCGACGTTGAAAAGAGTTAAAGAATTTTTTAAAAAAAATGGTTTTGAGGTTGTATCTCCTAATAATTTAATAAAACATAATTTTAAACCTAATGAATTTATTTATAACAAGAAATTTCATAACAGCGAAAATTTAAAATATCTAAAAAATACAATTAAGATTGGTAAAAATGTTTTAAATTTAATTTCAAAATTTGATATTGGACAATCAATTGTTGCTCGAAAAAATCATGTCTTAGGCATTGAAGGTATTGAGGGAACTAACGAATTAATCAAAAGATGTGGAAAATACTATAATAAACAATTAAATAACGACAACACATTTGGACCTGTTTTAATAAAACTACCTAAATTAAATCAGACACTTGATTTAGACATACCTGTAATAGGTATTGATACTATAAAATTAGCTTATAAGTATAATTTTTTTGGTATAGGTTTTTCAGAAAAAGGTGTGCTTGTAGTAAATGAACCTGAAATTAGATCTTTTTGTAAAAATAAAAATTTTAATTTATTATGTATAAGGGATTAAGATCAATTTGAAAAAATTAAAAAATATTTTTGTACTAGTAGGTGAGGAGTCTGGTGATATAATCGCCTCAGATTTAATTCAAGAAATAAAAAAACAAAATAAAGAAAAATTTAATTTAAATTTTTTTGGTATAACTGGACCAAGGATGAAATCATGTGGTGTTTCTAGTATATTTGATTTTACCGAAATTAATTATTTAGGTGTTTCAGAGATAATTTTAAATTTTTTTTCGTTAAAAATTAAATTAAATAAATTAATTAAAAAAATTAAAATCATTAATCCTGACGTATTGATAACTATTGATGCAAAGTTATTTTCAGTATCTCTTGCGAAAGGTTTAAAAAAAAAATATATAACAAATGGTACTAAGCTAGTGCATGTTGTTTTACCAACAATATGGGCACATAGCCCATCAAGAGCATATAAGTGGAAAAATGTGTTTGATCTTCTAGTTTCAATTATTCCAAATGAAGATAGTTATTTCGCAAATTATGATGTTAAAACAGTTTATTTTGGAAACCCAGTTTTTGAAAAATTTTTAAATAAAGTTAAAACTTCAAAACATTTAAAAACCAAAAATCTTACAAACTGCCTAATTTTACCTGGTAGTAGAGAAAGTGAAATTAATTATAATATTGATATATTATTAAAAACTGTATTAAAAATTAATTATCATTATAAAAATAAAATAAAGTGGTTGCTTCCTACATTAGATCGTTTTCAAAAAACTATTCTGCATAAAATTAAATTTTATAATCTTCAACACACTATTGAGATTGTGAATTTTGATAAATCATTCAAAAAAATTGCTGAATCTAAAGTTGCTATTAGTTGTAGTGGAACAGCTACATTACAATTATCTTTACTATCAATTCCAACTATAGTAATTTATAAAACAAGTTTTTTGAATGCAATTTTTGCAAGGTTGTTTGTAAATATTGATAATGTAGTTTTACCTAACTTTATTTCAGGAAAAAAAGTTTTACCTTATTTATTTCAAGAAAAATTTAACACAGAAAATTTATTTAAATCATTTTGTGAATTCTATGATAATTATAAATTTCATAAAAATAAATTTCAAAGATTGTCTAATGATCTTAAAAAAGAAATAATTCGAGATAAAAATGGATTTAATTTTAATTTAACTAAAGCAATTTTTAATATTTTATCTTAATTATCTTTTTTCTAGTGGTTCAAATTTTCTTAGAACTTTTCCAGTATATAACTGTCTTGGTCTTCCTATTCGTTGAACTGGGTCAGTTATCATTTCATTCCATTGTGCAACCCAACCAACAGTTCTAGCCACTGCAAACAATACTGTGAACATATCCGTAGGAAATCCCATAGCTTTTAAAATTATTCCAGAGTAAAAATCTACGTTAGGATAGAGTTTTTTCTCTATGAAATATTCATCGTTTAATGCAATTTTTTCTAATTCCATAGCTATATCTAAAAGAGGCTCATTTTTTACCCCTAATAAATTTAAGACTTCATGGCATGTTTCTCTCATTACGGATGCTCTTGGATCATAGTTTTTATAAACTCTATGACCAAATCCAAAAAGTCTAAAAGAGTCATCTTTATCTTTAGCTTTGTTAACATACTCCATTATTTTGTCTTTAGAGCCTATCTCTGATAACATATTCAGCACAGCTTCGTTTGCTCCACCGTGAGATGGACCCCATAATGATGCTATGCCCGAAGCAATACAAGCAAATGGATTTGCTCCAGAAGAGCCAGCAATTCTGACAGTTGATGTTGAAGCATTTTGTTCATGATCCGCGTGTAAGATAAGTATTTTGTCTAATGCATCAGAAATAGTTTTGTTAAGTTTATATTTTTCAGCTGGCACAGAAAAACACATATTTAAAAAGTTTTCAGAATAATTCAAATCATTTAAAGGATAATTGAATGGTTGTCCTAAAGAATATTTATATGCCATAGCAGCAATAGTTGGTATTTTTGCAATTAATCTTCGTGATGAAACCATTCTTTCATAAGGATCATCAATATTTGTTGAGTCAGGATAAAAAGCTGAAAGAGCTCCAACAACGCCAACCATAATTGCCATAGGATGAGCATCTCTTCGAAAACCTCTATAGAAATTGATTAATTGCTCATGAACCATAGTATGAAGAGTGATAGCATTTTCAAATTCATCTTTTTCTTCTTTTTTAGGTAGTTCACCATTTAACAATAAGTAAGCAACCTCTAGAAAAGAACTTTTATTTGCTAGATCCTCAATAGGGTATCCTCGATGTAATAAAATTCCTTCTTCACCATCTATATATGTTATAGCAGATTCACAAGAACCAGTAGCACCATAGCCAGGGTCATAAGTAAAACAACCTAATTCTCCATATAGTTTCCTAACATCTATCACTGATGGTCCTACTGAACCATGCAATACATCTAACTCAACTTCTTTATTATTAAAAACTAATTTTGCACTCTTGTTATCATTCATATTTCTGCCTTCATTAAACTTTAGTTAATCTTCTTATACACTCATTTCTACCAATAATAAATATAACTTTAAAAATATCTGGAGTATTTGCTTTTCCTGTTAAAATACGTCTTAAAATTGGCCCAAGGTCTTTCATTTTTAAGTTATTTTCAACTAAAAATTTTTCAATATTTTCTTTTAATTCAATTAAATTCCATTTAGTTGATTTTAATATATTTAAGACTTCAAATACAAGATTTAAATTTTCTTGGTCTAGATCTGACAAATTGTTAGTAAAGTCATTTGACAGCCAAAGAAGGTCATCTTCAATTTCGTTAAAGTAAGTATATCTTTGAATTAAATCTGGCAGCAAAAAATCAAGTCTTTGTAAAATTTCTTCATTCACATTAAATTTTGTTTTTAATCTATTTAGCAAGTTATCTAATGGTTGTGTTCTTAAATATAACGAATTCATACTGGATAATTTTTTTAAATCTAATCTTGATGGACTTCTATTAATTTTATCTAATTTAAAATTAAATGTATTATTCTCTAAATCATAAATTTTATCGTCATTTATTGAGTAGCCTAATCTTAATAAGTAATTTTTTAATACTTCTACTTCATAGCCATCTTGTTTATAATCCATTACATTTTCTGCACCATGTCTTTTTGATAATTTAGTTCCATCTTCTCCATGAATTAATGGAATATGAGCATAAGTTGGTATTGGCCAATTCAAATATTTAATTATCTGAATTTGCCTAAAGGCATTATTAAAATGGTCATCACCTCTGATAATGTTGGTTATTTTCATATTATAATCATCTACAACCGATGCCAACATATAGGTTGGTGAATCGTCCTTTCTTAACAAAACCATATCATCCAGAATTGAATTATTTACATTGACTTCACCTTGAATTTTGTCATTTATAGTTGTATGGCCTTCTAGTGGCATTTTTAATCTAATAACAAAATCTTTATTTTTTATATTAGCTAAATTATCTCTATAAGGCGATTTAATGACTTCACCTTTTTTTCGTGATTGATTTCTCATGTCATTTAATTCTTCAGTTGATAGATAACATTTATATGCAAATCCATTGTTTAGTAATTTATAAGCAATATCTATATGTTGCTGGGTTTCGTTAGATTGATATTTTTCTTTTTCTGAAGGAATTAATTTAAGCCAATTTAACCCATTCAGAATTACATCTATGTTTTCTTTAGAAGATCTTTTGATATCTGTATCTTCAATCCTAAGCAAAAATTTGCCACCATTACTTTTTGCAAAAAGGTAATTAAATAATGCAGTTCTTGCTCCTCCAATATGAAGTTTACCTGTTGGCGATGGTGCAAACCTAGTTCTTATCATGATTTTAAATTTTAGTAGTGTCTATATAAGGAAGTAAGTACACCTTGAACTTTTATTCTATTAGGCCCATAGATGTATGTTTTATAATTTATATTTGCTGGTTCAAGAGCAATACTCTCTCCATTTTTTCTAAAGCGCTTCAAAGTCACATCTTCTTCATCAATCAATGCGACTACTATATCGCCGTTTACGGGTTGTTTTTCTGAATCAATTATTGCAATATCATTTTGCAAGATACCAGCTTCAATCATTGAGTCACCATCAACTTTTAATGCATAGCATTTCCCTTTTCCTAAAAAGGAAGTAGGAACTTCTATATTTTCGTTTGCAGTTTCAATTGCTTCTATTGGTAATCCAGCAGCAATTTTACCTAAAAGTGGTATACTCAAGGTATTAGTATTATAGAGTTTTTCATTGTCTTGATCTTGTTTTAATGTGGAGTAAATTTTACCATTTGGATATTTTTTTGGGTATATAGACCTAGCTTTATTATTAAGCTTTATAATATAATCGCGTTCTAAAAGACCTTGAACTATTCTGTGAATACCTGATTTTGATTTTAAATTTAAGTGAATGCAAATTTCTTCATATGACGGAGATGTACCACTATCTTCAATCTTATTTATTAAGTAATTTAGTAATTGTGATTGTTTAATCGTAAGCATATTCACCTTTTGTTCTTACATAGATTATTAATTAAGTCAATAATTTATATTAAATCAGGAAATTTTATAAAAATAACTTTAGAATTTTTTAAAGCTTTTTTATCAAAAGGTTTTCTTACAATAAGACAGTCACATTTAGAAAATAAATTAATCATTGAACTATCCTGTTTTGAAAATGGTATTATTTTACGTTTATCATTTTTATCAAAATACGCTCTAACAAAATCAAGTCTTTGATCATTTTTTTTTAATTCGCCATTAAGAATTCCTACATGCAAATCAGGAAAATAATCATTTATACCTAAAATTTTGTTAATTGATGTTCTTAAGAAAATTAATGAACAAACTCCTGCAGAAACAGGGTTCCCAGGCAACCCTAAAAAAGGAATATTTTTATATTTTCCAAATATTAGAGGCTTTCCAGGTCTCATAGCTATTTTCCAAAAATCTACATTGGTATTACTATTTTTTTTATCTAATACTAATTTTAATAGGTCGTATTTACCTACAGATGCACCACCAGAAGAAACAAAAAGATCGCAATCTAAATTTTTATTTAAGATTTTTTCAATATCTTTAGTTTTGTCTTTTGCAATAGGTAAAATTTTTGGAATCCCACCATAAACCTTAACCATTGAAGAAATCATCAGATTATTTCCACTAGGTATTTGATTTTTTCCAATTTTTTTTCCGATATCAACAATTTCATTTCCTGTTGACAAAATTCCGATTACTGGTTTTTTTTTCACATAAACATTATTGTTATTAGACATTGCTATAGAAGAGATAATTCTGGAGTTAATTAGAGTATTTTTTTTAACAACTAATTCTCCAAGCTTTAAATCCACACCCTTTTTTCTAACATTTTGATTTTTTTCAAATTTTATAGTGCTAGTAATGATTTCTGGAGTTAAATTTTTAGTATTTTCTTGAATAATTACAGTGTTAGTGCCTTTGGGTAGGAATGATCCTGTAAAAATTTGAACAGTTTCATTTTTACCTACTTTACCTTTGAAAGGATTTCCCGCAGATGACTCTCCTATAATTTTAAATTCATTAGTACTATTTTTTATATTTATAGCAAAACCATCCATTGCAGAAGTATCTTCACTAGGGTTATTTCGTTTTGATATTACATTTTTAGATAATATTCTTCCTAGACTATCTGATAGTTTTATTTTCTCTTCTTTTTTTAATGGTAAAATTTTTTTAACTATAGCTGATATTGCTTGATCAACTGATAGAAGACCCTTTTTAGGCATTGAAGATACCAGATTTTCCACCTGATTTATGTTTTAATTTAATATCAGTAATATTTATTTCTTTATCTAAAGATTTACACATATCATATATTGTTAAAGCAGCAACTGAAACTGCTGTAAGTGCTTCCATTTCAACACCAGTTTTCCCTACACTGCAAGCTTCTGAAGTAATTTCAATTAAGTTTTTATTTTTAGAAATTTCAAATTGTATTTTTACATACGAAAGTGATAAGGAATGACAAAGAGGAATTAATTCGTGAGTTTTCTTCGCTGCTTGAATTCCAGCTATATTTGCAACTTCAAGGACGTTACCTTTACGTATTTTATTTTCAGAAATAAGGTCGAGTATTTCATTATTTAAAATTACTTTTGCATAAGCATTTGCAATTCTTTTGCTCTCTAACTTTGAACTTATATCTACCATACTTGGTTTGTTATTATCATCTAAATGTGAAAATTTTTTAGACATTTATTGCCTTTAAATTCTTGAACATTTTAGCTATATTATTTTCTTTCATAAATGCTTCACCAATTAAAAAAGTGTTGAATCCAGATTGAACTAAATTTTCTAAATCTTTTGAGTTAGAGATACCACTTTCCGAAATTGGGATTTTACTTTTTTCTATATAATTTATCAAATTTATTGAGGTATTAATATTAACATCCATTGTTTTTAAATTTCTATTATTGATTCCAACTAGTTTTGCTTTAAGTTTGTTAGCAAGTTCTAATTCTTGTAAATCATGAACTTCTACTATTACGTTCATTCCTAAACTAAAAGCATATTCTTCATATTCTTTTGCTTGATCAAATGATAAACATGATAAAATCAACAATATACAATCAGCACCCAAATATCTTGATTCTTCAATTTGCCATTCATCAATAATAAAATCTTTTCTTAAAACAGGGAGTAAAACTTTGCTTTTTACTGCTTTTATGAATTTGTCATCACCTTGAAAA
>CACCZR010000032.1 GCA_902550555.1 uncultured SAR116 cluster alpha proteobacterium
GCTGATTTAGCAATTATGAAAATAGGAGCAATAACTGTTCCTGCATATACAACCAGCAATGAAAATGAATTACTTTATTTACTTAATCATTCAGAAAGCAAATTAGCTTTATTAGATGAAGAAGCTTTTCTAAAAATTAAAAAGATAAAAAAGAAACTTATTTTTACAAAAAAATTTATTTTGTTAGAAAATTTAAAAAGTACTGAAAATAAAAGTTTTTTTATATATCACAAAGATATTTTAAATAAAAAAATTATTACAAATTCTCAAGAAACAAATATCGATTATAAAATAAGTAAAGAGTATGAAAAAATTAATGAAATAATGGGATTGTTAAGTACGCATAGCAGTCTTTCATTTGCAAGTAATATGGAAGATGTTGAAGTATCTAGATATAACGCAAAGATCTCTGATAATTTATCGTTGTTGTTTTCAAAACTAATATTTTTATCTTTAGAAATATCCTCGGTAAATAATAAGATATTTAAGGCTTGGGAAAATGATAAGGTTTCAAAAAGATGGATCCCCTTAATAAAGAGCCTAAGAAAAAGAAAAAAATATCAATTATCTCCTCTTGTCGAAGAAATATTAGTTGAAAAATCTCCAACTGGAAGATCATCATGGGTTAGATTATTTGATGAAACTTCAGCAGCTTTAAGGTTTCCATATGGAAAACAAAAATTAACTGAAGCTGAGATTTTAAATAAATTATCAGATAGTAATCCAGAAAGCAGAAAAATTGCAGGGAAATCGTTATCAAAAATCTTAAAAGAGAATTCAAGGTTATTTGGAATGATCCTAAATGTAATCTCAAGAGATAAATATGTCGAAGATAGTAAAAGAGGTTTTGCGTCTATATTAGAATCAAGAAATTTAGATAATGATATAGAAAATAAAGTTGTTGATTCACTTGTGTCAACTGTGTCCAAAAAAATGCCAGATCTTACACATAAATATTATAAATGGAAAGCTAAAGTATTTAAGAAAAAAAAATTAGATTGGTGGGATAGAAATGCACCACTAAATCATAGTGAAAATACTCTTATTAAATGGGATGATGCAAAAGATATAGTTTTAGAAGCATTTAATGACTTTAATCCGAGGATCTCAAAAATAGCTAAACAATTTTTTGATAATAATTGGATTGATGCTGAGCCAAGAAAAGGTAAAGCCTCTGGCGCTTTTGCTCATCCATCAGTTCCAAGTCATCATCCTTATATTTTAATGAATTATCAGGGTAAAGTAAGAGACGTCATGACACTTGCTCATGAACTAGGTCATGGTATCCATCAAGTTTTAGCAGGTAAACAAGGATATCTTCTTTCAGATACACCTTTAACACTTGCTGAGACAGCATCTGTATTTGGAGAAATGTTAGTATTTAGAAAACTTCTAAATAAGGCTGAAAAAAATCAAAAGAAAATAATGTTAGCAAATAAAATTGAAGATATGTTAAATACAGTTGCAAGACAGATAGGATTTCATCAATTTGAAAATGAATTTCATAAAGCGCGTGTCGCATCAGAATTAACTGTTGAAGAAATCTCTGATATATGGATGAAAACTCAACAACATGCGGTTGGACCTTACATAAAATTAGATAATGATTATAGATCTTTATGGGCTTACATTCCTCATTTTGTTCACACGCCATTTTATGTTTACGCGTATGCTTTTGGTGATTGTTTAGTAAATGCCCTTTGGAATGAATATCAAAATAGTGATAAAAGTAAATTTGCAAATCAATATATCGATTTATTAGCAGCAGGTGGAACTAAAAGGCATGATGAATTGTTAAAGCCATTTTCATTAAGTGCTTACGATAATGATTTTTGGGCTAAGGGTGTTAACTCAATTACAAATATGATTGATGAATTAGAAACTTTATAATTAATGACTAAAAATTTTAATGATAAATTAGACGGCTCATTTACAGCTGGAAGAATCAAAAGATACGCTAAGGTAACTTCAGCAGTTGGTGGACTTGCTGCTAAACTGGCGGGCGAAAAATATTTGGGGCTCAAAATTGATAAAGAAAATCATGCAAAACAGTTAAGGGAAGCTCTTGGTGGGATTAAAGGCCCGATTATGAAAATAGCTCAAATATTGTCTACAATTCCTGATGCTGTCCCTAAAGAATATGCAAATGAGTTAGCTCATCTTCAAGCTGATGCACCATCTATGGGATGGTTATTTGTAAAAAGACGAATGAGAGCAGAGTTAGGTGAAGATTGGGTTTCAAAATTTAAAAATTTTGATAAGCAAGCTTCTGCTGCTGCATCATTAGGACAAGTTCATTTTGCTGAAGATTTAAAAAGTAATAAATTAGCATGTAAGCTTCAATACCCAGATATGAGTTCTGCAGTCCAAGCAGACCTCAACCAGCTTAAACTTATATTTTCTATTTATGAAAGATATGATTCTGCAATTTCAACTAATGCGATACATCAAGAGTTATCAGAAAGATTAAAGGAAGAATTAGATTATTCACATGAAATGAAAAACTTAAATTTGTATAGAGAAATGCTATCAAAGTTTGACGAAATAACTTTACCAAAGCCAATAAAAAATCTCTCTACTAATAAATTATTGACTATGACTAGGATTGAAGGTCAAAAAGTCATGGACTTTATATCAGAAACTAAAGATCAAGAACTTAAAAATAAACTTGCTCTAAATATGTTTAAGGCATGGTATGTTCCTTTTTATGAATATGGAATTATTCATGGAGATCCTCACTTAGGAAATTACTCTATAAGAAATGATGCAGGTGTAAATTTATTAGATTTTGGATGTGTTAGAATATTCAAGCCTGAATTTGTTACTGGAGTTATTGATCTGTATGAAGCTTTAAGAGATGATAACATTGAATTAGCAATATCAGCGTATGAGAGATGGGGGTTTGAAAACTTAAATAAAGATTTAATCGAAATATTAAATATTTGGGCTAAATTTATATATCAACCTCTATTAGAAGATAGAATCAGACCTATTTCAGAAATGCCAACTGGTCAATATGGAAGAAAAACAGCTGAAAAAGTTCATAAAGAGTTGAAAAAAATTGGAGGTGTAAAACCTCCTAGAGAATTCGTGTTAATGGATAGAGCCGCTATTGGACTTGGTTCAGTTTTTATGCATTTAAAAGCTGAAATCAATTGGTACAGAGTTTTTCATCAGTTAGTTGGTGATTTTAGTGAGAAAAATCTCAAAGATAAACAAAATAAAGTATTGAAAAAAGTAGGATTATTTAATTAATTTTTTGTAAGATTTCATCTAACGATTTTTTTGCATCACCATATACCATTCTTGAGTTTTCTTTGAAGAACAATGGATTCTCAATACCTGAGTAACCTCTGCCTTGGCCACGTTTAAATATAAAGACTTGACTTGATTTCCAAACTTCAAGGACAGGCATTCCAGCAATTGGGCTATTAGGATCGTCTTGTGCAGATGGATTAACAATATCATTAGCACCTAATATTAAGACAGCATCAGTTGATGGAAAATCTTCATTTATTTCGTCCATTTCAAGAACAATATCATAAGGTACTTTAGCTTCTGCAAGTAATACATTCATATGTCCGGGAAGTCTCCCAGCTACAGGATGAATAGCAAACCTAACGTTTTTCTTTTTATTTCTTAATCTAGATGTTAACTCAGATACTGCGCTTTGAGCTTGAGCCACAGCCATGCCGTAACCAGGTACTATAACGATATTTTGAGCATCATTAAGTGCACCTGAAACTGTTTCAATATCTGCTGGTACCATTTCACCTTCAATTTCTTGAGATGAAGACACATTATCTCCCCAGCCACCTAAAATTACAGAAATAAAATTTCTGTTCATAGCTTTACACATTATGTATGAGAGTATTGCTCCTGAAGAACCAACTAGTGCACCAGTAACAATTAACAAATCATTGCCCAGTAAAAATCCAGTAGCGGCAGCAGCCCAACCAGAATATGAGTTTAACATTGAAACTACTACTGGCATGTCAGCTCCACCAATAGCAAGAACAAGATGAGCTCCTATAATAAAAGCTATTATAGTCATTGCAATTAAAGTCCATAAACCATATTGATGCAAAAACATATAACCTAAAACAAGACAAGCTAATGTCATTAAAATATTTAGAACGTGTCTGCCCGGTAGCACAAGGGCTTTACCGGTTATTAATTCTGAAAGTTTTCCATATGCAATGACTGAACCTGTGAAAGTTATTGCCCCTATAAATACACCAAGAAATATTTCTATCTCGTGGATTATAATCTCAACATTAGATAAATTTTGAGGGGGTTCAATTGATGAGTTAATACCAATAAACACAGCTGCCAAACCTACAAACGAATGAAGGGCTGCAACAAGTTGCGGCATTCCCGTCATTTGAACTTTTAATGCTACAACTAATCCAATTATTGATCCAACAACCAAAGCTGGTATTAATAATTTATCTAGTTTCATATCTGGACCTAGAATGGTTCCAAAAATCGCTATGATCATTCCAATGATGCCATACCAAACAGCTTTTTTAGCCTTTTCTTGATCACTTAATCCACCGAGTGATAATATAAATAAAACACTAGCTGCAATATATAATGCTGTTAATAATTCTTGTGTCATAACTAACTTTTCTTAAACATTGATAACATTCTCTTAGTGACAAGGAAGCCGCCAACTATATTTATAGTTGCAATCATGACTGATATAATTGCTAAAATGTTAACAATATAATTGGAAGAACCAATTTGTAAAAGGGCACCGACAATTATAATGCCTGAAATTGCATTTGTTACCGCCATTAATGGCGTATGAAGAGAATGAGAAACATTCCATATTACTTGAAAACCAACAAAGCAAGATAGAACAAAAACTATGAAATGTTGCATAAAAGATGGGGGTGCATAAAAGCCAATTAATAGCATTAATAATGAACCAACTATTAACAATACGAGCTGCTGAAAACCCGCTTTTTTTTGTTTCAGTATTTCTTCTTTTTCAATTTCTTCTTGTGTTTTTGATGTATTTTTACTTTCATGTTTAGCAATTGCTTGAACCTTTGGTGGAGGTGGAGGGAATGTTATTTTTCCATTTAAAACAACTGTAGAACCTCTAATCACATCATCATCCATATTAATATTAATTTTACCAGTTTTGTCAGGAGTTAAATCACTTAACATATGTCTAATATTCGTAGAATATAGATTGGAAGATTGTGTTGCCATTCGACTTGGTAAATCAGTGTATCCAATAATAGTGACGTTATTACTTGTTTTATAAAGTTTATTAGGTTTAGTTAAATCACAATTTCCGCCTTGTTCTGCAGCTAAATCAACCACAACTGAACCAGGTTTCATTAGCTTAACCATCTCTTTTGGCCATAATAGAGGTGCAGGTTTTCCAGGAATAAGGGCTGTCGTAATAACGATATCAATTTCAGGAGCTTGTTCTCTAAAAAGTTGCATTTCTTTTTTTATGAATTCTTTTGAAGCAGGCTTTGCGTATCCACCTTCGCCTGACCCATCTTCATCAAAATCTAAAAGTAAAAAATCAGCACCCATTGACTCTATTTGTTCAGCAACTTCTGGTCTTACATCAAATGCTCTTACAATTGCTCCTAATGACTGAGCAGTTCCTATTGCAGCTAACCCAGCAACTCCGGCACCAATTACTAAAACTTTAGCAGGAGCAACTTTGCCTGCAGCAGTAATTTGGCCTGTAAAAAATCTACCAAAGTTGTTGCTTGCCTCAATTACCGCTCTGTAACCAGCTATGTTAGCCATAGATGAAAGAGCGTCCATTTTTTGAGCTCTACTAATTCTAGGTATCATATCCATAGATATTACAGACACATTTTTTTTCTTAAGATTTTCAAGAAGTTTTTTGTTTTGCGCAGGCCAAATAAAAGAGATGAGAGTTGTTTTTGGTTTTAATAATTTCAGTTCAGGGTTAGAAGGAGCCCTAACTTTAACAATGATGTCTGATTTAGACCAAATATCTTTTGAAGATATAACTTTGACACCAGCATCCTTATAATCTTGGTCAGAGTAGTTTGATTCTAATCCTGCTTTAGACTCTATTTGACACTTAAACCCAAGTTTTATTAACTCTTTTGCACTTAATGGTGTTAGAGCTACTCTTTTTTCATCTTTACTTAGTTCTTTAGGACAACCTATTATCATTTATTTTCTCAAAAAAAAACCGTACGAATGTACGGTGTAAAAATTATTAACGTAAGAATATTAGTAACCTTCTCTTTCCAATCTCTTTCTCATTAGCTTCCTAACTCTTCTTGTACTCTCAGCTAATTCTCTTGCTTTTTTTTCAGATGGTTTTTCATAAACTCTTCGGTTTTTCATTTCTCTGAAAACACCTTCTCTTTGCATTTTCTTCTTTAGAATGCGTAAAGCTTGATCAACGTTATTGTCTCTTACAGATACATACATATAATTTATTCCTTAAAGAGCGTCTTAATAACATGTTTTTTTAACTATTTGCAAGTGTTTTATATAAATTACAAAATTAAATTATTTATTTTCTTGAAACACTATTAAATTTTCATACTTAATAGTATAATCGGTTTATCATGAAAGATATTAATAAAAAAACAAAAACAAAATTATTATTGTCATTCTTAGAAAACGTACCTTTTGATGGATGGTCATGGAATACTCTTTATTCTTCTGCAATTGAAATAGGCCTTGTTAAATCAAAAAAAATATCAGAAATTGAAAAGAGTAATGTTAGAAACCTCTTTAATGATAGTCTTGTTAACATTATTCAAGAATTTAATATCTATTTAGATAATGAAATGAAACAAAGCTTCAAAAAATCAAAATCTAAAAATTTCAGAATACCAGATAAAATTAAGTCTCAGATAACACTAAGACTTAAAGCTGCAAATAAATTTAAGGAAGCTGTTAGATTATCGTTAGGTATGATGGCGTTACCAAAAAATTCTAAAATAGCTCTAACAATGTTGTATAAGACATGTGATAATATATGGAGAAATTGTGGAGATAAATCTACTGATTTTTCTTTTTACACTAAAAGATTAATTCTATCTGGAGTTTATAGTTCCACTTTATCATATTGGTTAAATGAAAGTGACTTTGCTAAGGTTGAAGATTTTCTTCAAAGAAGATTGAACAATGTTTCTAATTTTGGAAAAATGAAAAAATTTAAGAATGTGATTAATCAATCTAATCCCTTTAATACATTCTTTAAAATCTTGCAAAGGTTTAATTCAAGTAGATATTCATAGAAATCAAACTATTAAGTTATGCCAATAAAAATTCCCGATAATTTGCCTGCAAGAGAATCTCTCTTAAGTGAAGCAGTTGATGTAATCAATAGTAGCTATGCTGAAAGGCAGGATATAAGACCACTGAAGTTTTTATTGTTGAATCTTATGCCAAAAAAAGTTCCTACTGAAATTCAATTTGCTAGATTAATAGGAGCTTCCCCATTGCAAATTGAACTTACCTTAATGACCACAAAGTCATATCAGCCTAAAAACACAAATCAAGATTATTTAATTCAATTTTACAAAACTTTAGATGATATTAGGCATCACTTTTTTGATGTTTTAATTGTAACGGGTGCTCCAATTGAAACATTGCCTTTTAAAGAAGTTAATTATTGGGATGAATTATGTGAGATTATTAACTGGTCTAAATCAAACGTTTTTAGAAGACTTGGGATTTGTTGGGGAAGTCAAGTTTTTTTAAAAATTTTCTATGATGTAGAAAAGCATATTCTAAAAAATAAATTATTTGGCGTGTATGATCATCAATTATTAGAAAACAATGATAGATTACTCCAAGGTTTTACAAATCGTTTTCCAATGCCAGTTTCACGTTTCACTGAAACAAGAAGCCAAGATTTAATTGACGAAGATCTTGAAGTTCTTGCAGAATCAACTTTATCAGGCGTTGGTATGATAAGATCACGAAGTACAAAAGATCTTTATATTTTAAATCACTTAGAATATGACGCAGAAACTTTAAAAGATGAATATATAAGAGATAAAAATGAAAATTTAAATATATCTTTTCCTGAAAACTACTTTCCAGACAATGATGATCAAAAATTACCAGTTAATCGCTGGAGACCTTATGCTTTTCTATTATTTTCAAATTTTATAAATGAAGTTTATCAGGACGTACCATTTCATTTTGGGCAAAACAACTAAATTGGATATGTGATGTGCCCCATCTTTCTTCCATTTTTTACTTCCTTCTTGCCATAAACATGAATTTTCTGATCTTTATGAAGATTAAAAAAATCTAAATTTTCAACCTCATTCCCGAGTAAATTTATCATTTTCCAGTTTTCGCTTGCTACCTGATCATTTATATCTTGACCCATTATTGATTTAACTAAAATATCAAACTGACTACTATTACAACCTTCAATAGTCCAATGAAAAGAATTATGTGGTCTTGGAGCGATTTCATTAAAGATAAAATCGTTATTATGTTGAAAGAGCTCTATAGTTAA
>CACCZR010000033.1 GCA_902550555.1 uncultured SAR116 cluster alpha proteobacterium
ATTATTATTTGAAGCATCGACAAAATTATGAATATTTTTTGAAACAGTATCTGTCCAATTAAATTTTATTTTTTCAATACTTCCATTATTCATTCTTATTGTCATTTCTGAGTCTCCAGGTGTATCAGGATGTGAACTGTCAACTAGTTCTAACCATCCATTTTCTCCAAAAATTGTAACTCTTTGATAATGAGGTGTTTTTAAAATTGCAGTTATTTGTGTACTTAAACCTATTTCATGAACAAGTGTTGCACTAACAACATCTCCAGTTTTGTACTTTAATGCTCTTTTTGCTGTTGTAGCAAAAACTTTTTTTACAGAACCAAATAACCAAATCATGAGATCAGTTAAATGTATACCCATGCCCGTCATCCCTGCAGCAGGAGCAACTTCTGGATCAGTTCTCCAATTATCTAAAGGTAAATTTGCTAATTTGTCATGACTAAAATGTGCTTCAGCATACATAATGTTACCTAACAAATTATTTTCAACAACTTCTTTTAATTTTTGCCATCCGTTTTCAAATCTACGTTCATGCCCTACACCTAAAAGAACATTATTATCTTTACAAACTTTAATCATTTCTTTTACATCTGAAGGTTTCAATGATAGTGGTTTTTCGCAAAAAACATGTTTTTTTAAATTAGCACATAAAATAGTTTGATCTTTATGAAATGAATTAGGAGTGCATAATATAATGCCATCAAAATCAATTGATTTTACAGCCTGTTCAAAGTCATGTGAAATATCTACGTTAAAATTTTTAGCTAATTGCAAGGCCTCTTTATCAGGGTAAGGCTCAATTAAATTTACAATTTTAACTTTTTGAGATGACGATAACCTCTGTATCATCACCTTACCCCACCAACCTAATCCAGCAATTATGAGCTTAAACATAATCTAAGGCTGAGGTATTACTTGATCATTTTCTGGAACTAGCCAACCCTTTTGAACAGCTGGCCTGCTAGATATTTCTTTATACCATCTTGTTACATTAGGAAATTCATTAAGATCAATTTCTTGCCAATCAAACCTAGCTGTCCAAGGCCAAATTGATATATCAGCAATTGAGTAATCATTACCAGCAATAAATTGACTATTTGATAATTTTTTGTCCATAACACCATATAAACGTCTAGCTTCTTTTGAATACCTAGTCTCAGAATATTCTGATTTTCCTTTATTATATTTAACAAAATGATGAACCTGACCAAACATTGGCCCTACTCCACCCATTTGCCACATTAGCCATTCTAAAGTTCTATAATAATCATCCCGATTATTTGTATTAATAAGTTTGCCTGATTTTTCTGCTAAATATAAAAGGATAGCGCCAGATTCAAACAAGGAGTAATTATTATTTTCCCTGTCTACAATTGCAGGTATTCGATTGTTAGGTGATACTTTTAAAAAATGTGATTGAAACTGTTCATCCTTCGCAATGTTTATCGAATGAACCTCATAAGGCATTTCAATTTCCTCCAACATTATTGAAACTTTTCTTCCATTGGGCGTATGCCATGTGTATAAATCTATCATTTTAAATCCTTTGTTTTATAATGTTATTACTATTCCACCTTTTGTCTTACGACCTTCTAGTTCGTTATGTGCTTCAACTATTTTTTCTAATGGCATTTTATCATGAATATAAACTTTTAGCCTACCATCTGATACACGACTATAAAGTTGATGTGATGCATCATTATATTCAGCTCTATTTGCAATGTAGCTGAATAAGGTTGGCCTAGTAACAAATAATGAACCTTTAGCGGATAGCATAGCCAAATTAAAATCTGTTATAGACCCTGAAGCTTGACCAAACAATACCCATAAACCCCTTGGTTTAAGGCAATCCATTGATCCTGGAAAAAACATCCTTTGCTACACTATCGTAAACAACATCACATTTTTGATTATTTGTAATTTTCATAACTTCATCAACAAAGTTATCTTTTTTGTAGTCAATAACATGATCATAACCTGCTTCTAGAGCAGTAGCTACTTTGTCAGGGCCTCCAGCAGTTCCTATCATTGTGGCACCAATTTCTTTTCCCCACTGTCCCATCAATTGTCCAACGCCACCTGCAGCTGCGTGAACAAGAGTTGTCATGCCAGGTGTTACTTTAGTAGTTAAATGTAATAAATAATGGGTAGTTAATCCCTTCAAAGTACATGCAACAACATCATGATCTTCTACTTCAACGTTAATCTTAGCAGCATGCGCTGCATTTATCACCGCATATTCTGCATATGCACCAACTGGAGTTACGTATGAAACTCTATCACCTTCTTTAAAATCTGACACATCAGAACCAACTGCATGAATATAACCAACCCCCTCAGAACCAGGAATTTTAATATCATTGTTATTAGGCCATGGATATAAACCAGATCTGAAATAAGTGTCTAAGTAATTAAGACCTATAGCATTATTCTTTACAACAATTTGGCTACTTCCTGGGGTTGGAACGTCAGTCTCAATTAAAGACATATTTTCTGCTGGACCAAAATCAGATAAACTTACTACTCTTTGTTTCATAAAACCTCTCTAGAATTAAAATTTGAAATTCATATTATCAATGAACCGATAAGTCTTATAATATAAACAAACTAAAAGAAAAAGTAATTATATTTTGTAGATTTTAAAATAATACAATTTTAATAATTATTAGATTTGTAAATTATATGAATTGAAACATTAGTTACAATAATTTATTAATAATCATAAATATTTAAATTATGGAGATATAAATGCCTTTAGAATTGAAAGACCTTCCTTATTCACATGACGCACTTGAGTCAAATGGAATGAGTAAAGAAACACTTGAATTTCATCATGACATTCACCACAAAGCATATGTAGATAATGGAAATAAATTACTATCTGGTACTGAATGGGAAAACAAATCATTAGAAGACATTATTAAAGGAAACTATGATAGTTCAAAAGTCGCTCAAAATGGAATATTTAATAATGTTTCTCAACATTGGAATCATACGCAATTTTGGGAAATGATGGGACCATCAAACAATAATATGCCTAGTGAGTTGCAAAAAACACTAATAGATCAATTTGGAAGTATAGATAATTTCAAAACCGCTTTTTGTGACGCTGGAGCTACACAGTTTGGCTCAGGTTGGTGCTGGCTTGTAAAAGAGAATGACGGGTCACTTAAAATTACTAAAACAGAAAATGGTGTAAATCCAGTATGTTTCAATCAAACAGCATTATTAGGTTGTGATGTTTGGGAACACTCTTATTACATTGATTTTAGAAATAAAAGACCTGCATATTTAGAGAATTTTTTAAATAAACTTGTTAATTGGGAAAATGTAGCATCTAGAATGTAAATATTTAAATAAGGATATAAAATGTTGAAAATATTAACAGAATTAAAAATCACAATATCACTATCTTTTTTAATAGCATTTATATTTATTATATTTTTGGCCAAAAATGGTCAATTCGATCAAGCAGCATTCAATATGTGGTTGTTCAGATGGTTTCATGTAATTTCGGGAATCATGTGGGTTGGAATATTATACTATTTCAACTTTGTTCAAATTCCAAACATGACTAAAATTCCGGATGAGCAAAAACCTGCAATAAGTAAAGTAATTGCTCCAGCCGCTCTCTTTTGGTTTAGATGGGGTGCACTTGTCACAGTTATAACGGGATTAATATTAGCTTATTTAAATGGATATTTACATCAAGCAATGACCTTTTCAGAGGGTTTTTGGCCTATTGGTGTTGGAATGTGGTTAGGAATAATTATGCTAATTAATGTTTGGGGAGTTATATGGCCAAACCAAAAAAGAGCATTAGGCATAATTGAAGTTGATGCAGATACAAAAGCCAAAGCGGCAAAAAAAGCAATGTTATTTTCAAGAACTAACACGTTACTGTCTATACCAATGTTAGTTGGAATGACAGTAGCTCAGAATGGATTTGCTTAATTATTTAAATGAAGGTATTAAAATTTAATACCTTCATATTCTTTTTTAAAAAATAGTGAAAATTCTTTTGCACCTTTTTTAAAAGCTTTAGACCAATCTTTTCCTGCATCATTATCTGCATTATCTGAAATAAATTTTAAACAAATAAAATTTATTTTATTAATTTTACAAAATTTAGCATAGCTATATGCCTCCATATCAACAATGTCAGTAACTAAATCTGGAGATGACATGACAAAACTATCTCCAGTACCGCAGCTATATCCATTTTTATTTAATTGAACAAAAAAAATCATTTTCAAAAGGAGTTTGACCTAATTTAAATCCTAAACCTCTTACATCCATATCTCTTTGGTAAAATTTGGACACCTCAATTAAGCCTGAAATATTTTTATTTAATGAACCTGCTGTACCGTAATTAAAAACATATTTAGGTTTATAATCAAAATAAGATCTTGAAATAGCAAAACTAGCATTAATCTTACCTACTCCAGTATAGATTATCCTCCATCCTGGAAGATAACTTTTTGGCAATTCTTGTTCTAATGCAACAAGTATAAGTGTATTTTTTTTATCAATCATATCTTAATACAGAAAAAACATCAGATTTGATTTTCTCTCTTCCTTTCAAAGCATTCAACTCAATTGCAACTACAGTTAAAACAACATTACCTCCTACTTCAGAAATAAGCTCCTCTGCACATTTTAAAGTGCCTCCAGTAGCAAGAAGGTCATCAATAATTAATAGATTTTTTCCATTAAGGTTTCTTTTTTGTTGTAAGCTTAATGTGGAACTTCCATATTCTAATTCATATTTTTTTTCAATTAAATTACCGGGTAATTTATTGGGTTTTCTTATCATAATTGATCCTATATTTAATTGATGTGCTAATATCGTAGAAAACAGGAAACCTCTTGATTCTATTCCAGCTATCAAATCAATTTTATAATTGTTAATTTGATGGATCATTTTTAATATAAGCAATTTAAAGGCATCTTTATCTTCTAAAAGAGGACTTATATCTCTGAACAAAATTCCTTTTTTTGGAAAATTTTGAATTTCATCAATAAAGTCATAAAGATTTATATTGCTCATGATATATATATAACATTATATTTAAATAATTCATGAATTTTCTAGCTCCACATACACCTAAAGATAAAATACAAACCTCAAATAAAGGCAGCCTTTTAAACTTGAGATTTTTATGTAAAGACATGTGCCACATAAAAGGCTTTAAAACATCATGTGGAAATCCCGATTTTTATAAACATTCTAAAAAGGCAATTGAAAACGCACCTTTTTTACAGAAAATATTGAATGAAGGTGCAATTCTAGAAGGTATAGCGATTTGTGATGAATTTTTTTACTCTATTATTGGAGAGAATATTCATTATGGGACACCAATTAATAAAAATGCACCCAATTGTGTACCAGGTGGATCCAGCTCTGGTTCAGCTGCGGCTCTAACTGAAATGGATTATGATTTTACAATAGGAACTGATACTGGTGGTTCAGTTAGAGTTCCCGCATCTTTTTGTGGAGTTTTTGGATTTAGACCAACTCATGGCAGAATTAATCTTGAAAAAGTCTATCCTATGTCAGAGAGTTTCGATACATTAGGATGGTTTTCTAACGATAAATCAAACATGCTAAAATTAGGAAAAATTTTTTTTGACAATTTTAGAGAAATTCAAATCGAACAAAAAAATATTTTAATTCCAATTGACATTGTAGATGACTTAAATCACAACATTAAATCTCAATTTTATAATTATTGTGAATATAAATTTAAAAATTTAAAAAAAGTACAACTGTCTAATTACAAAAAATCAGAATTGGCAGATTGTTTTAGAGTAATACAAGGATATGAAATAAAATTAAATATTTTACCATGGATTGAAGAATATAATCCAAATATTTCTACTGAAATTAATTCTCGATTTAAAATGGCAAAAAATATTACAAAAAATATGTATGATGATGCTGCAAATCTAAGAAAAGAATTCATCTCAGAGCTTGACCAAAATTTACCAGTAGAATCCATTTTAATTTTTCCAACAACACCTTTCTCAGCTCCCATTAAAGGGCAGACTGACGATGATTTATCTGAGTTAAGAAAAAAAGTTATGGAATTTACCTGTATAGGAGGTTTATCATCAAGACCTCAAATAAGCATTCCAAAGTTTAAAGGCAACACTGGTCCTATTGGATTATCTGTTCTAGGAAACAAAAACGCAGATGAGATCATATTAAACAATTTAAATTTTTTTTAGGAGGAAATATGCAAAGATTAAAAGATTGGACGATTGAGGATTTAAACGAAGAACAAAAAAAAGTTCATGATGAAATAGTAAATGGTCCAAGAGGAAGAGTTGTTGGGCCTTTGAGAATATGGCTAAATAATCCAAAACTTGCTAAAGTTGCACAACAAGTTGGAGCGTATGCACGTTATGGTACTAGCTTGGATAATTCTTTGTCAGAGTTAGCTATAATTACAACTGGACGTGTGTGGTCATCCAAATTTGAATGGGAGCACCACGCACCATTAGCAATAAAAGCTGGGATTAATGAAGAATATGTAAACACAATTGCACAAGCAAAAAGACCAATTTTTGATAACCAAATTGAACAAATT
Organism: uncultured SAR116 cluster alpha proteobacterium; assembly: GCA_902550555.1. GTDB lineage: Bacteria > Pseudomonadota > Alphaproteobacteria > Puniceispirillales > Marisalimonadaceae > TMED54. The sequence goes on from CACCZR010000033.1 coordinate 6,597, forward strand.
GTTTTTGATTTTGCTGCTGAAAGCAATATTTTAAAAAATGTAAAAGATGACACTTTTGCTATTGCGATTGAAAAATTGGGACAAACAAGAGTTATTGATATAGTAGGAATATGTGGATATTACAGTTTGATATCTATGACTTTAAATGTTTTTAAAGTACCAAATGATACTCCTAACTGGCCTTTACCTGAAATAAATGATTTCTCAAATATGTTAAAGTAATAGAAAAAAATGTTCATTGATGGTTTACAATATTGCAATTGGTCAAAGAAAATTTTTGAAGACTGGAGATCAGCCAATTTAACAGCAGTTCACGTTACTATTTCTTATCATGAACAATTTAGAGAAACCGTTTCAAATTTTGAAAAATGGAATTTATATTTCGAAAATTTTTCAAATCTTATCATGCCAGCTTATACAATGTCGGATATAGAACATGCAAAAGCTAATAAGAAAACAGCTGTAATTTTTGGATTTCAAAATCCCTCGCCTATTGAAGACGATATAGGCTTAATCGAAATACTTCATAGATTAGGTGGTAGGTTTATGCAACTAACTTATAACAATCAATCATTGCTAGCATCTGGATGTTATGAAGAGAAAGATAATGGGCTATCAAGAATGGGGAAAGAAGTTATCGAAGAAATGAATAGAGTTGGGATGATAATTGATATGTCACACTCAGGTGAAAAGTCGACGATTGAAGCTATTGAATATTCAAAATTACCTATAACAATAAGTCACGCTAATCCAAGTTTTTGGCATAATGCAAAGAGAAACAAATCAAACGAGATTTTAAAATTACTTGCATCAAAAGGTGGTATTTTAGGACTTTCTTTATATCCACATCATTTAAAAAATAACTCGAATTGTACAATAGATAGTTTTTGCACAATGATAATTGATTTGATTGAGCTTATTGGGATTGATCATATTGGATTTGGTTCTGATTTATGCCAAGATCAACCAGACAGTGTTGTTGAGTGGATGAGAGTTGGAAAATGGACAAAAAAAATAGATTATGGTGAAGGATCAGCTTCTAATTCAGGATTTCCTAAAATGCCTTCATGGTTTACAGGTAATAGAGATTGGAAAAACATATTAAATAAACTGCAAGAATTAGGGTTAAAACAAGAAGAAATTGACAAAATAAAAGGTTTAAATTGGCATAATTTTTTAATAAAAACAAAGGCCTTTAAATAAATTATGCAATATCTTCAATATGTAAAAGATATAATGAAACTTAAAAACTTAGGTTCATACCATCCTACCCGATTATCTTTTTCCAGACAATTAATAATTTCACTAATAAAAGAAAAATGGATTTTTAAATTTCAAGATTGGAGAATTAATAAACATGGAAAAGGTTATTGTATTATTTCCACAAAAAATAAAAAAGATGTTTTTTCATTAATAATTTTTTCACATTTGATAAAAGATGAAGAAAGAAGCGATAGAGTTATTGCTGAAAAATGGGACTTCACATTTAGTCTTTTTACTGGGACACCTAATGAGAAAGAACTAAAACATCTAAAAAAAAATGTGCCCCTACAGGAAAATGGTAATCACTTAAAAAAACAATTAACCCTTAGTAGAGCAAACAAATCTACAAGGTTGTTTAATCATTTTTTAGAAAATTTATCTAATGGATTGCAGCCTGAATTCGAACAAGTTAAAAAAATTGGTTATTTATTACGTACA
>CACCZR010000034.1 GCA_902550555.1 uncultured SAR116 cluster alpha proteobacterium
AAGCATTTGAATTCTTTATCTAAAGAATTCAAGATAAATTAATGTGCAATAACATTTTTTCTAAAAATTATAAAAAAACTTTTTATAATTATTTTAAAATCTAATGCTAAAGACTTATTTTTTAGATAAAAATAATCCATTTCCACTTTTTGTTTTATTGTCAAATTATCTCTGCCATTTACTTGCGCCCAACCTGTAAGGCCGGGTTTAAGGCTAGAAATTCCTTTAATTTTTCTTAATTTTATTAAATCAAATTGATTAAATAATGCTGGCCTAGGGCCAACAATTGTCATTTCACCTTTTAAAATAAGAAAAATCTGCGGCAATTCATCTAAACTTGATTTTCTTAAAAACAAACCAACATTTGTAATATATTTATAAGGTTGATCTAACAAATGAGTTGCTTTTTGTGGTGTATCTTCATACATGGTTCTTACTTTAGGCATATAAAATATTGAATTATTTCTTCCTATCCTTTTTGACCAATAAATAAAAGGACCTCTAGAAGTAAATTTAACTAGAATAAATATAAAAAATAAAATTAATGTCACAAATGGTAAAGTAATCATACATAAACCAATATCAAATAATCTTTTATTCAGTAAGTAAATGATTTGTATGTTCCTTAATTTTTCTTATTTGAAATGATAATATTTTTTTTTCATTATAATTTTTTAATGCCTTACATCTACTATTTTTTCCATACATTTTTCTAATATTTTTATTATTTATCAAAAATTCTATAGACTCGTAAATCTTTAACTCTGATTTAACTGGAATAATCAAACCAGTTTTATTATGTTCAACTTGTTCTCTACAACCTCTTATATTTGTTGTTAATATTGGTTTGCCCATCATCATTGCTTCTAAAATACTTCTGGACATCCCTTCTCTCCACGATGGCAAGCAAAACAAATCCATTACTGATATTAATTCAGGAATATCTGTTCGATAACCTAATAACATAAGTTTTTCTTTCATTTTATTTTTTTTTGATTTAATTACAGAACTTATCTCTTTATTATGATCTGTTTTAAGTCTTTCTCCAACTAATAAAATGTATACGTTTGAAAATTTTTTAGTTATTTTATCTGCTGCATTAAGAAATTCTATAATACCTTTTTCTTCAACCAAACGAGCAATACATCCAATAACAAAACTTTTTTTTGGTAGCTTTAATTTTTTTTTCAAATACAAGATTTCTTTATGATTTCTCGGATAGAATTTTTTTATATCTACGCCATTTCCAATAGCAAATAGTTTATTTTTATCAATGAACTTAGATTTTTTTGCAGTTTCATAATCTTCATTGCTTTGTACAAATAATATATCTGTAAGTTTTCCAAAAAATTTTTCGATTAAGAAATAAAAATAATATTTAACAATTGACATATTTTCATGAAAATAAAATCCGTGAGCAGTGTATATAACTGTAGGCACTCTGGCAAACCATGCTGCCAATCTAACTACCACTGATGCTACTGGAGTATGAACGTGTACAATATCATAATTATTTACTTTAAATTCTAAATATAAATTAATAACTGATTTAAAAAGTAAATAAATATTTAAATTTCTAGGAATTTGAATATTTTTGATCTTATATCCTTTTTCTTTCAAGGACTTTGTATATTTACCCTCACTACATATAACAGTTACGTCCCATTTTTCATGATTCATTTTATCTATTAAAGGTAATAAAAAATGCTTAATAGTAAAATCAACAGCACTTATCTGACAAATTTTCATATTTATTTAACATTTCAGTTGGATTTAAACCTTTTTTGCCAAGCTCCTAAACTTAATAAAATCCAAATATGGGTGGCCGATGGATTCCCAAAATTTATAAAGTTATTCCAGGAACTTGTTATAAAATCTTTCTTTATACCAAAATTATCTTCCCAATCTGTAGTACTTATTATATCTACCGCCCAATCTTTTAATTGATATCTAAGCCAATTGTTTAACGGTATACCAAATCCCATTTTTGGCCGTGAAAACAAGTTTTCTGGAACATATTTCTTTAAAATTTCTTTTAAAATAAATTTTGTCTTTCCTTGACTTAATTTAAATTTTAAAGGTAAGCGCCATGAAGCTTGAACTAACCTATGGTCTAACAACGGAACCCTTACTTCTAGTGAGGAAGCCATAGAAGCCCTATCTACTTTTGTTAAAATATCATCTTGTAAGTATAAATTTTGATCTAAAAATTGCATTCTTTCTTCTATATTTTCAATAAAATCAGGTATTTTACAAATTATATTTTTTTCATTCAAAAACTCAATGTTTGTATCTTTTTCAAGTAAATTTTGCCAATGACTAATTATTGTATCATAAAGTTCATCATTGTTTGAACATACTATACAATTTGCGAGTTTATATAATTTTTCACCTGCTGCATGTATACCAAGTTTTTTTTGCATCGTGAAAGAATATACGTCATATTTGCTCTGTGGAATAATCTTAATAATCTTATTTAATATTAATCTAAATAAGTGTGGTGTAATTTTATTAAATTTACTAATTTTTCTAGCGAGTTTATATCTATTATATCCAGCAAAAAGCTCATCTCCACCGTCACCCGATAATGCAACTTTTACACTACCACTTGTAAATTGACTTAATAAAAATGTTGGAATTGATGAAGAGTCAAAAAATGGTTCATCATAAATCTGATGTATTTTGGGTATTATGTCTAGGAGATGTTTATTATCTAGATATAATTCATTATGGTCAGTTCCCAAATGAGCTGCTATCTTTTTAGCATAATTTGCCTCATTATAACTTTCATCATTAAAACCTATAGAAAATGTTTTAATTTTTTTATTAGATTGTTGTTGCATTAATCCAGTTATCAAAGATGAGTCAATTCCTCCTGAGAGAAAAGACCCAATAGGAGCATCTGAAATCATTCTGAGTTTTACTGAATCTTTAATAAGAGATTCAATTTCATTTTTTGCTTCTTCAAAAGTTTTGAACTTATTAGTGTTATAATTTAATTTTATCTGATCTTCTAAATTCCAAAAACAATTTTGACTAACTTTATTATTTTTATCAATTGTTAAAATAAATCCAGGTTTTACCTTTTTAATATTTTCAAAAATAGAATTTTCTGATGGTATATACCCATAATTTAAATAAAGAGAAATCGAGAGTTTTGAAATTTTATTAGATGCAAATGGTATTTCATTAAGTGCATCTATTGTAGAACTAAAATAGAAATTTTCATTTGAACTACCCCAATATAATGGCTTTATACCAAGTCTGTCTCTAATTAAATGTAAATTTCCATTTTTTCTATCCCACACCCCGATAGCAAACATACCAATGAACTTTTTTACTGATTTTTCAATACCCCATTTTGAAAAAGCTTCAATAATTACTTCTGTATCCGATTGGCTTTTAAAGATAGTTCCTGTATCTCTTAATTGTTTAGCTATAATATTAAAATTATATATTTCTCCATTAAATGTAATGATATATCGTTCATTTTGCGAAATCATCGGTTGCAAACCATTTTTTGAAAGGTCAAGGATAGATAATCTTCTATGAAATAGAAATATTCCTGATTTTTTGTCATGCCAATAACCTTCATCATCTGGCCCTCTTTTAAAAAGGGAAGTAGACATTTTTTTTAATATTTTTTCATAATTTACTGTTTGATTATTTTTAATTAAAAATCCACCAATCCCACACATAAAAAGTCCTCTTAAATATAAAAAAAGTTAGTCAACATGACATCTATGCCATTGTTCAAATGAGATAAGATTTATTAAAATTTTACCATGATCATGTTTAAAAGATAAGTGCTCATCAACTAATTTGTTAACTAACTTATAATTAAATATACCTCTTTCTCTGAAAGTTTTATCAGTCAATAGATCTAAAAAATTTCCCATTTTATTTTTATTTCTAAGCCATTTACCAAATGGTAAATTAAATCCATTTTTTTTTCGATAAACAAAAATCTTATCAAAATAAGTTTCACAGATCATTTTAAAAAGATATTTTGAGATTTTATTATTTATTTTATGATTGTAGCTTATACTATTTACAAGTTGAATAAGATCTACATCACAAAATGGAACTCTTGCTTCAACACCAGAAGCCATAGACGCTCTATCTTGTCTTTCTAACATAGATTGTAAATAACATTCTTGTGCAAGAATAAAATTTTGGTCATCTATGTTTTTTACATCAGATGCAACAATACTTCTAAAATTTAAATTTTTTTTTATATCTGGCATTAATTTGTAAATTAACTCATCCTCAAAAGAAGATTGGCCAATTTCATATAATTTTAAAGATAACATCTTTTTTAATGTAGTCATTTTATTTGTAATTTGAGGTATAAAGTCAGAATTTAAGCCTTTACTTTCCAAATATTTTAAGAATTTAAAAGTTTTATTTAAAGTTAGCCAGCTATAACCCCCAAAAAGCTCATCAGAACCTTCGCCAGTTAATACAACCTTATGTTGTTTTGAAATTTCCTTTGATAATACAAATAAAAAAACACAGCTAATGTGAATAATTGGAATATCCATAAAATACGAAAATCTATTAAAATTTTCATATAATTCATTCTCACCTAATTCAATATAATTATGGTTTGTCTTATATCTATTTGATATATAATCCTGATATTTTTTTTCATTATATTGTTCATCTTTTACTCTGACAGATATAGTGTTAACTTTACTACTTAAATGACTTGCTAAAAAAGCTGTGATATAACTAGAGTCTAAACCTCCACTTAACTGAACAACGAAACCTACATCACTTAGCAAATGAGATTTAATTGAATTATCTAAATTAAATTTTATATTTTCTAAATCCATAGTATTTCTATTTTTAAAAGTATTAGAAATGTTAAAATATTTTTGAAAATTTGTTCCATTTTGATTTATCTCACATAGTTCTCCTGCATTTAATCTGAAAATATTTTTGAAAATAGTATTTCGACCAGCTACATATCTAAATTTTATTTGTTCAAATATTACTTGATCGTTCCTTTCAAATTTATTTACAAACTTTATCGGCTTTATTTCGCTTGAACAAAAAAATGATGTCTCCGTTTCATAATAATATAAAGGTTTTATACCTAAATGATCTCTTGCAATGAATACTGATTTTTTTAAAGTATCTATGATTACAAAAGCGAACATACCTCTTATAAAATTTAAAACTTCTTTTCCATAAAATATAAATGAATTTAATAATACTTCTGTATCCCCACTTGTTTTCCAATTTATATTAAATTTTGTTAATCTTTGCTTAATCTCATCTTTATTATAAATTTCACCATTAAAAAAAATTAAAAACCTTTTATCATAGGAATAAAAAGGTTGATCACTTCTTTCAGAAATATCTTGTATTGACAATCTATTAAAACCACCTAAGTACCAATCACCTCTAACAAATTTAGTACTATCTGGACCTCTGTGAGAAATTTCATATGTCATTTTCTTGATTAATGACATTTTTTCTTCGTTAACGCTTAAAGAATTAAAGTCTTTTACTATTTCAACTACAAATCCACACATTTTTTATAAGCATACTAATATTTTTTGATTTCTTCTATTCTAAACCTTTTGAAAAAAAACCACATCAAGTTAATGTGTCTAGGATTTATATGTTTTAATGTAAAGCATTTCATACTGTCTTACCATCTGTTTAATAGAAAATTTATTTTCGGCAAATTCTATAGATTTTTTGCCAAATCTAATACGTTTATTTTTATCTCTAATAAGAATTTCAATTGATTTTGTAATATCCTTTATTTTTTTAGGTTCTACTATATATCCATTTTTACCATGAAGTATCGCTTCCCTATTACCTCCAACATTTGAAGCTATAATTGGCAATGAAGATGCCATATACTCTAATATTGCATTGGAAAAGCCTTCCTCATGTGAGGTTAAAACCCCAATATCAGTAATTGACAAAATTTTTGAAACATCCTCTCTTGTTCCAAGAAAAATGACTTTTGAAGAAATATTGTTTTTAGAAATTATATCTTTAAGATTATAAAATGTTTCATTGAAAATTTTACCTACAAAAATTAATGTCCAATTTTTATGTTTTAAATTTATACAAGCATTCAATATGTCAGCGTGACCCTTATAAGGTATTAAATTTGCTACCTTTGTTATAATTATATTTTGATCATCAATATTTAATTTTTTTTTAAAGTTTTTGTAATTCTTTTTATATTTTTTAACTTCAATCCCATTGTAAGTTAGATATAGTTTATCTTTGTCTATTTTATCTATTGATGCCAATTGAGAAATAACAGCCAATGAATTACCACAAATAAATCTCATTTTTTCATGTAATTTTTTTTCAATAAAATTAAGCACAAAATTTTGTCTTTCTTGATAATTTTTTAAACTTCTTCTACTCATAATCATTCTTTTATGACCTAAGATCCATCCTGCTAAGCCTCCAACTATATAACTTGTCGGGAGAAAGAAGTGAACTATTGTATCTTTATTTTTAATTAGTAAAATTAAAACTTTAAAAAAACTAAATATTATATTTATAAAATTAAGAAATTTTTTAATAACTTTATTGTTGTAATTCCTATAAAATATTGGTTTATAAACCTTGATATTGTTATTTTGAAAAACGTTAAGTAAAGAAAGTTTTGGAATTAGCACTAAAATTTCCACATCAAAACCAATTTTCTTCATTTCAGGAAGCAATCGAGATAAATGTATCTCTGCACCTCCAAATTCTAAAGTAACTATGATATATAAAATTTTAATTTTACTAACTTCTTTTTAAATGCTTTTTAATTAAATTTTTTTCCCACATCATCCTATCTGACATTAAAGGTATATTAAAAGCAATTTTCCTAGAAAATTTTTTATATTGTATAATTTTATTTTTATTTTTAACAAGATATGTAATTATTTTACTTAAATGTTTTTCAGATGAATCTTGTTTAATCCAAAATACTCTTTCTTCAGTTAAACCCATTTTTTTTAAAATCAAATCATTTTCTCTTTTGGTTTCAGCAAATATTAAACATAACCCAGAACCAATTGCATCTAAATTTGAGTTACTTAATTGCCCATAATTATTTAAAGATATATATAAATCACCTTTTAACAAATAATCATTAATTTTTTCATGTTCTATTGGTCCAAAAAAATTAATTATGTTATCCACTTTTTTTCTATTACATAATGACTGCATTTTTTTTATTTTAGAT
>CACCZR010000035.1 GCA_902550555.1 uncultured SAR116 cluster alpha proteobacterium
GGATCTATTGGGAATCATTTAGCTAATGCTGCAAGAAAAAAAGGTTGGGATGTCACGATTTGTGATAATGACTTAGATGCTTTAGCAAGAATGAAACATGAAATTTACCCGCAAAGATATGGAAGTTTTGATAAAGAAATTAAATTATTTCATGTCAATGATGTTCCAAGAGGTCAATTTGATTGGATATTTATTGGAACTCCACCAGACACTCATATTTCGTTAGCAATAACGTCATTAAAAGAAAAGCCAACAGGTATACTCATTGAAAAACCTCTCTCAGGACCAGATCTCAATGATTGTGATAAACTTGTTTTAAGTGCAAAAGAAAAAGGGATAAAAGTTTTTGTAGGTTATGATCATGTAGTTGCAAAAAGTACAGGTAATTTCTTAAAAGAAGCAAAAAAATTAAAGAATATAAATTCTTTAGATGTGTATTTTCGTGAGCATTGGGGAGGTATTTTTAATGCTCACCCATGGTTAAGTGGACCTGAAGACAGTTATTTAGGCTTTTATAAAAAAGGTGGTGGGGCGTTAGGTGAGCACTCTCATGCCCTAAATCTCTGGCAATTTCTTGCAAATGAAATTGGTTTGGGGAAAGTAACAAAAGTTTCTGCAAACTTAGATTATATAAAAACTGATACATTGCATTATGACAGGTTAGCAATGTTGCATTTGGAAACAGAAAAGGGTTTTTTAGGCTCAGTTGTTCAAGATGTTTTACAAAAACCAGCTCTTAAATTTGCACGCATACAATCTGAAAATGAGGCATTAGAGTGGCAGTGTTTGCAAGATCCTTATAGAGATGTAGTCAGAAAAATTGATAAAGAGTATAATGAAAAGATATTTAAAAAAATAAGAGCTGATGATTTTGTCTCAGAATTAAATCATCTAGAAGATGCTATTAAATCTAAAGATAAAAGCCCAATTTCAATTGAGGCGGGTCTTGATACAATGCTCGTCATTGCAGCAGCCCACAAATCAGCTATAACTGGAAAAATTGTTTGTATAGACTATAATAAAGGGTATAACATTAATTCATTAAGTTTATAAATTCCTTTTCCTATTTTCAATTAATTATGGGAGATTAAATTGAAACATACAAGATTTGACTTTAATCAATTAATTGTTTTAGATCTTGCCAACAATCACCAGGGCAACGTCGAGCACGGTACAAATATAATTAAAGAGTTAGCAAAAATTGTAAAAAATTATAACGTCAAAGCTGGAATTAAGTTTCAATTTCGACAGTTAAAAACATTTATACATAAAAATCATCAAATAAAAACTAACGCTAAACATATACCTCGATTTCTTGAAACAGAACTAGATAGAAACAGTTATGAGAAATTAGTTAAAGAGGTAAAACAAGAAAATTTAATAACAATCTGTACTCCATTTGACGAAGCTTCTGTTGACATTGTAGTAGACATGGATTTTGATATTTTAAAAATTGCCAGTTGTTCTGCCACAGATTGGCCATTACTAGAAAAAGCTGCATCAAGTGGAAAACCTATAATTTGTTCAACTGGTGGATTGAATTTATCTCAGATTGATGATCTTTATAGTTTTTTTAATCATCAAAATGTAGATTTCTCCTTTATGCATTGTGTATCAATATATCCCTCAAAAAATGAAGATTTACAACTTAATCAAATAGATTTGATGAAAAAAAGATATCCTGATATTTGTATTGGCTGGTCAACTCATGAAGATCAGGATGAAATCGCACCAGTGCAAATTGCTTTTGGGAAAGGTGCTAGTATGTTTGAAAGACATGTTGGAATTGAAACTGAAAACATAAAATTAAATGCTTATTCTTCAACTCCAAGTCAAATTGAAAATTGGATCAAAGGTATAATTGAAGCTAGAAAAATTTGTGGAACAAGTAATGAAAGGCATGAAATAAATCCAATTGAAATAAAATCTTTAGAAAGTTTACAAAGAGGAGTTTATGCAAAAAAAAATCTAAATAAAGGTGATGTTTTAAAGATTGATTCAATATATTATTCAATGCCAATTGAAATTGGTCAGTTGCCAAGTGGTAAATTTAAAGAAAATATCACAATTAAATCAAGCATAAAAAAAGATAAACCCATATTTGAAAGTGATATAATACTTCCTTTGCAGCCTGATGACATAATTATTAAAAAAGCAATTCATGAAGTAAAAGCAATGTTATCAGAAGCCAAAATCTTTTTGAACAGTGAGTTTGAGGTTGAATACTCACATCATTATGGAATTAAAAATTTTAGAGAAACAGGGGTTGTTATAATTAATGTAATTAATAGAGAGTATTGTAAGAAAATATTAGTCCAATTACCTAATCAAATGCATCCTGCACATCATCATAAGCTTAAAGAAGAAACCTTTCAAATTTTAAGTGGTAGTTTAGATGCTATTGTAGATGGTAAAGAAAAGCATTTGCTTCCTGGAGATCTTTGTCTAGTTCTTCCAGGAGTATGGCATAGTTTTTCGACTAAAACAGGATGTATTTTTGAAGAAATTTCAACCACACACTACAATGATGATAGTGTTTACAGAGATAAAATGATTAATAACTTAAAAAGAGATAAAAGAAAGACTAAAGTTAATCATTGGGGTAGGTATGAATTACCTTACAAAACTTCAAAATAAAATGTCACTATGACTTTGAAAAATAATTTTTTTATAAAAGATAATGGCCAAAAATTACCTGTTTCATTAAATGATTATCTTTTGCCTGCTCTTTCTCCAACAACTAAAGGTACGAATTATTGGGATTCTAAGCCAACTTCAGATATATCTAAAGATCAATTAGGAAGGATTGTTTTGCAGGTTCATCAAATATTAGATATTTTTTCGTCCTTAGGAGTTGATTTAAATAATAAAAATTTTTTAGATATTGGAACAGGAAATGGGATGATACCAAGGTTAATTTTAGAATTGTCAGGTTTAGCCTATTCAATCGGTTCAGATCCTTTTTTGGATTCAGAGCATTCTACTAGTTGGCAAAAACATGATCATAACAAAACATTGATAGAAATAAAAAAATTTATAGATTTGAAATGTAAAAATTTTCTAGATTTTAATAAATATTCAAAAATCACAGAATATGAAAATTCAACTTTTATTCCAAAAAAGATAGAAATTTTTGAGCAAAAAGAAAAGAATTATCGATTTGAAAACTTAGGTGTTCATGAAATTAGCAAAATTAGAGATACATTTGATATTATTTATTGTAAAGCTTTAGAGCATATTTCAAATTGGGAGGATGCATTTTCTGAAATATCTAAGGTGAGTAAAAAAAATACATATTTTTATATTAAGCACAGGTCTTTTTTTTCATATTTAGGTCCTCATCGTTATTCAAGTATTGAAATTCCATGGGGACATTTGTTGCTTACTGACCATGAGTTCAAGAGATTTATATCAGAGTTTCATGAAAACAGAATGGTAGAAATGGATAGATTTTACTTTAATGACTTAACTTATCCAAGAAAAACTGTTTCTGACATGATTAAAATTGCATATGATAGAGGATTTTATTTACATGGAATTAAAATTGAACCACCTAAGTATAGAGAGAAAGTGTTTGGTAAAATTAACGATATAAATAATTTTTGGCTTATTTTAAAAACAAACTTTCCAAGTCTTAACTTAGAAGAAATGTTTAGTGGTATTTATCATATAGTATTTAAGAAAGTTTAATCAATGTGTGGAATTTTTTGCTGTTTATGGAACACAACAAAAAAACATAATTTTACTAATCAGTTAAACAATTCTCTTAAATATATCAAACATAGAGGGCCTGATAATCAAAAATTAATAAATGGTAATGGTTGGGCTTTAGGTCATACAAGGTTATCAATAATAGATACATCAAAAAGAGCACATCAACCTTTTACTGATAAAGAGAAAAGATATTACCTTTCATTTAATGGTGAAATTTACAATTATTTGGAGTTAAGAAAACAGTTAGTTGATGAAGGTTTCAATTTAAACACATCTTCGGATACTGAAGTCTTATTTTATTTATTAAAGTTTAAAGGTATTGATAAAACGTTAAAATTAATAAGAGGAATGTTTTCATTTATATTCTATGATAAAGTTAAATCTACTTTACATGGAGCAAGAGATCATTTTGGTCAAAAGCCTTTTCATTATACTTTAAAAGACAATTTTTTTGCAGTTTGTTCGGAGGTTAAACCTTTGATTAAATTACATTCTAAAATTGAGTTAGACTTAATGTCATGTCGTACATATTTGTGTTCAAATGGAATAATTGAAAAAGATAGAACTTTTTTTAAAGATACTTTTACTTTGCCTGCCGGGCATATGATCAAGTTTGAAAAAGGAAAAGTTAAGATTAAAAAATACTTTGATGTAATTGATTTGCATGACAATAATGATCATCAATTGAAATCTTCGATATCATCTAATATTGAAAAATTAAATCATTTTTTGGAAAAGGCTGTAAAAAATCACATGTTAAGTGATGTTCCAATTGGCATTTTATTGAGTGGAGGCATTGATTCAACTTTAATATATAAATACGCACTTAAATTAAATCCAAGCCTAAGCGCTTATACAAAAATATCTCCAGGAATTGAAGAAATACCTGAAGAGATTGTTCCTAAAATCGGTAAAATTTTTTCAAAAGAAATAAACTTTAATTACGAAAAAAAAGAAAACTATCTCTTAGAAACTCTAAAATTTGTAAAGCATACTGCTACTCCTTCAAGATGGGGAGGTGGACCTGCTATGTCTCGTTTGTGCAAAGAAGCGTATTCTCAAGGTGTCAAAGTTTTGTTAGGAGGAGATGGCGTTGATGAAGCATGTGCAGGTTACAATTCACATAAAACTTTAATTGATAATTTTGATAATGATTTTTTCAAATTACATAGTTTAGTTGATTTAGATCAAAGTTCTCAATTTTTTCAATTATCAGAAATGGAATCATTTTTAGAGAATAGAAAAAATGAAAGAAAAAGGATTTATGACGCCTTGGTAGAAATTAGAAATAAAAAAGAAAAATTTTCTAGGGCCATTTTATTTCAAGATGTAGGAACATTTTTACAGACATGTAATTTACCACACTCTGATGCGTACTCAATGATGGTGTCAACTGAATTAAGAAATCCCTTTTTAGATATCAACTTAATGAAATTTATTTTAAATTTACCCATTAAACATCGGTTGAAACGTCACAATTCTGGTCATTTTAACAAATTTATATTTCGAAAACTTTCTGAAAAATTTTTTGGAAATTTTATTAATCTTCCTAAAGAAGGAACTAGAAACTTCTCTATGTACATATCAAATCCTTCCTTTTGGAATTTTGAAAAATTTTCAATTAGGGATGAATTCAAATTGAATAATTCGATAGAAGGAAAAAGTTTATTTAAATATTTGAATTTAGAATTTCTTTATAGGACAGTAATAAATAATGAAGAAGACTTTTTATTTCAAATCATGACCAAAAAGGGCGTTGAATGTAATTATCTTTAGATTTAGGGTGGTTTGTGATATAAATTAATCTAATTAACTTTAGATTCAAAGTAAGGAGGATTAATGGTTAAGGTTGGCGATAAAATTTCAGCAGATAATTCTAGTTGGAGTTTTGGTGGTGATGTTCACAAGAATTTTGATTCCCATGTTCAAAAATCTGTACCTCAATATTTTATAGGTCATGACATAATTGAAAAAATGTCGGATTTTTTTCTTACTAAAAATAGTTATGTTTATGATGTTGGTTGTTCAACGGGAACTTTGTTAAATAAATTAGCTATCAGGCATCAAAATAAAAACATTAATTTTATTGGATGTGATGTCGAAAAAGGAATGGTAGCTTCAGCTAAAGAAAAATGTAAAAAATTTAAAAATGTAAAAGTAATTAACGAATCTATACTTAATATTCCGCTTAAAAAATCTAATTTAATTTATTCTTATTACACTATACAATTTATACATCCTTCAGTAAGGCAGGAAATTTTTAACAAAATATATGAATCATTAAATTGGGGTGGAGCATTTATCTTTTTTGAGAAAGTAAGAGGTCCAGACGCAAGGTTTCAAGATATAATGAGTTTGGTGTATAATGAATATAAACTTGATCAGGGATATTCTCCAGACGAAATAATAGGCAAATCCAGAAGTTTAAAAGGTGTTATGGAACCATTTTCTACTCAAGGGAATATTGATCTAGCTATGAGGTCTGGTTTTAAAGATGTCACTACTATATTTAAGTATGTTTGTTTTGAAGGATTTTTAGCAATAAAGTAGATCTAAGGGCAGTCTTTTGATTAATAATAAAAACATTCTTGCTATTGTTCCTGCAAGAGGTGGAAGTAAAGGCATTCCATTAAAAAATCTAAAAAAATTAGGTGATTATAGTTTAATTGCAAGAGTTGGTTTAACAGTTAAAAAAATTCCTGAGATTGATAGAGTTGTTGTTTCTACAGACAATGAAAAAATTGCTAAAGAAGCTGAAAAATTTGGAATTTCAGCTCCATTTAAAAGACCAAAGTCAATTTCAGGAGATTATATATCAGACTATGATGTTCTCTTACATTCATTAAAATCTATAGAGAAAATTGACAGAAGAAAATATGATATTATTCTAATGTTACAGCCTACATCTCCACTACGTAAACCTCTACATATAAAAAATACATTAAAAATGTTGATTGATAATGAGTTTGATTCTGTTTGGACTGTTAGCGAAACAGATAGTAAACATCATCCCTTAAAGCAACTAACAATTAAGAACTCCATGATAAATTATTATGACGTAGAAGGATCTAATATTATAGCAAGACAACAATTAAAAAAAACCTATCACAGAAATGGAATAGCTTATGCTATGACAAGAGATTGCATTGTTGAACAAAAATCAATTAGAGGGAAAAAAAGTGGAGCTTTAATTGTAAATGGAATTCATATTAGCATAGACACATATTGGGACTTGGAAATAGCAGAATTTCTTTTATCAAAAATAAATAATAAAACTTGATTTAATAATTATTTGAAGATAAGTATATTTTTTGATTGGAAGAATAATTGTGGCCCAGAAAATTAGTAAAACACTAGAAAAAAAATATTTATTTCCAAATCACCCTCAGTTGTACTTAAAAATTAAGTT
>CACCZR010000036.1 GCA_902550555.1 uncultured SAR116 cluster alpha proteobacterium
CAACTAAAGATATAATTATGGATATTAAAAAAGTTGTATTAGCTTATTCAGGAGGATTAGATACTTCTGTAATATTGAAATGGCTAAAAGAAAAATATAATTGTGAAGTAATTACTTTTACAGCTGACATTGGACAAGGTGAAGAAGTTGAGCCTGCAAGACAAAAGGCAAAACAACATGGAGTCAAACAAATTTTCATAGAAAATCTTAAAGAAGATTTTGTTAAAAATTATGTTTTTCCAATGTTCAGAGCTAATGCTTTATATGAAGGCGTTTATTTGTTAGGAACATCTATTGCAAGACCTTTAATTGCCAAACGACAAATTGAAATTGCCAAAGAAGTTAATGCAGAAGCTGTATCTCACGGCGCAACTGGAAAAGGTAATGACCAGGTAAGATTTGAGCTTGCTTACTTAAGTTTAAACCCAAATATTAAAATTATTGCACCTTGGAGAGAGTGGGATCTTTCAAGTAGAACTAAATTAATAGAATATGCCGAAAAAAATCAAATTGTTGTTCCAAAGGATAAAAGAGGAGAGGCACCATTTAGTATAGATGCTAATTTATTACATATCTCAGCTGAAGGAAAAATTTTAGAAGACCCATGGATAGAACCAAGTGAGTTAGTGTTTTCACGTACTAAATCACCTATAGATGCTAAAAATGAAGTCTCTGAAATCCAGCTTAGATTTGATAAAGGAGATCCTGTAGAATTAAATGGAAAAAGCTTATCAGCTGCTGAAATGCTACATCAATTAAACATTCTAGGTGGTGAAAATGGTATAGGAAGAATTGATATTGTAGAAAACCGTTTTGTTGGAATGAAATCTAGAGGTGTTTATGAAACTCCTGGGGGTACTATTTTATTTCATATGAGAAGAGCTATGGAATCAATTACTCTAGATAAAGGTGCATCACATCTTAAAGATGAGTTAATGCCTAAATATGCTGAGTTGATTTATAATGGGTTTTGGTTTTCTCCAGAAAGACAAATGCTTCAAAAAGCAATTGATGAAAGTCAAAAAAATGTCAATGGAGTAGTGAGAGCAAAATTATATAAAGGTAATGTTATAATTACAGGAAGAAAATCATCTATTTCTCTTTATGATGAAGACTTGGTCACCTTTGAAGAAGGCTCATTTAATTATAACCATCATGACGCTGAAGGCTTTATCAAATTAAATGCCCTCAGACTTATGATGAATAACATTAAACAAAAATAAATTTATTTATTGACTACATAGTTGTCCTATAGAGCCATCATTTGATTTTTGTTTAAGTATAACTTTACCAGTTGGTGCTAGAACGTAACTATCATTATAAGCACCAGTTTTACATGTTGATGCTTCAACAAATTGATATTCAATAGTGTTATGCTTATTAGCTTCAACTAAAAAACTTTTTACATTTTCATCATTTATTGCAAATAATGAGTATAATAAAAAAATTCCTGCTTCCATTTAAATCTCCTTTTAATATACTCTTTATATTATATATTAAAATGTCTATAATTTGATCAAATCAGACATTTTTTTGACTATGAATTATTTGTTTATGTTTAGCCATTTAAGATTGATTAAAATAATTTAAAACTAAAGAAGAGATAGAATTGAGTATAACAAAAAAACCAAATGATACAATGAGAGCTGTTGAAATTGTAAAGTTTGGAGGACCTGAAAGTTTGAAATTAAAACTTAGAAATATACCTAAGTTGAAAAAGGGGGAAATACTTATAAAGGTTCATTATGCTGGAGTTAATAGGCCAGATATACTTCAAAGAGAAGGTAATTATCCTGTGCCAAAAACCGCAAGTGACATTCCTGGTTTAGAAGTTTCAGGTATAGTTGTAGATAGAGAAAAATCTGCCACCAAATATCCAGTAGGTACTAAAATATGTGCGTTATGTCATGGTGGGGGTTACGCTGAGTATGTAGCAGTTAATCAAGATCATTGTTTGACAATACCAAAAAAAATTAGTTTAGAGGAGGCAGCTTGTATACCTGAAACTTTTATTACAGTATGGAGCAATGTATTTTTGAGAGGTGGACTCAAAAAGAATGAGAGTATTTTAATTCATGGTGGAGCAAGTGGTATTGGTACAACAGCAATACAACTTGCCAAAATTTTTGGAGCTAAAGTATATGCAACAGCAGGTTCTGCAAAAAAATGTGCTGCAGTTAAAAAACTTGGTGCAATCGAATGCATCAATTATAAAAAGGAAAATTTTGAAAAAAAAATAAATTTATTAACAAAAGAAAAGGGCGTTAATTTAATCTTAGATATGGTAGCTGGAGACTATATAGAAAGAAATTTAAAATGCCTTTCAGAAGATGGGAAGCTTGTCATAATAGCTGTACAAGGAGGTTTAAAAGGTAGCTTAAATTTTGGATATTTAATGAGAAAAAGATATACTATTACTGGATCAACTTTAAGACCTCAAGAAGATAAAGTTAAAGCATCTTATGTAAGAAGTTTAATTAAACATGTATGGCCTTTTTTAGAGACAAGGCAAGTGGTACCAATAATTCAAAAATGTTTTGGTTTATCTAAAGTTTCTTTTGCTCATAAAGCTCTAGAAAAAGGTGACCATGTTGGTAAATTTGTTCTAAAAATTTAAATTATATTAAAATTTGTTAAAGCAATTTTGCAATCATCAAACACATTGGGATTTTCGACTGTTGGTGGCATGGTCCATTGTTCTTTATTAATTATACTTCTAATTGTTTTTCTAAGTATTTTACCAGATCTTGTTTTTGGAAGAGCTTGAACAATAGCTACTTTTTTAAAAGAAGCTACAGGACCAATTTCTTTTCTAATCAAATCAATAATTTCATTACAAATTTCAGAATGTTCTCTGTTACATCCAGCATTCAAACAAGCTAAACCTACTGGCACTTCTCCTTTTAATCCATCTTTAACACCAACAACAGCGCACTCAGCAACGTCTGAATGGTTTGAAATAACTTCTTCCATTGCACCTGTGGATAGTCTATGACCTGCCGTATTTATTACATCATCTGTTCTTGACATAACAAAAATATAACCATCTTCGTCGATATAACCTGCATCACCTGTTTCGTAATATCCAGGAAATTTAGATAAATATGCTTCTATAAACCTATCATCAGCGGCCCAAAGAGTTGGAAGGCAAGATGGTGGCAGTGGTAATTTTATGCATATTGATCCTAACTCATTTGATGATAATTTTTCTCCATTATCATCTAAAATATCAATCTGATACCCCGGCAAAGAAACTGTTGGAGAACCTTTTTTAATTGGCAGCAATTCAATACCTGTTGGATTTGCAGCAATAGGCCAACCTGTCTCTGTTTGCCACCAATGATCAACAATTGGTATATTTAATTTATTTTCTAACCACAGAACAGTATCTGGATCAGCTCTTTCCCCTGCTAAAAACAAAGTCTTTAATGATTTAAGCTTTTCTTTATTAATATATTTACCTTCATTATCTTCCTTTTTTACAGCTCTTAAAGCAGTAGGAGCAGTAAAAAATGACTTTACCTTATATTCACTAATAATCCTCCAAAAAGTGCCTGCGTCAGGAGTTCCAACAGGTTTTCCTTCAAATAAAACTGTTGAACACCCATGAAATAATGGAGCATATATTATATAGGAATGCCCTACAACCCAGCCAATATCTGAAGCTGCCCAAAAAACTTCTCCTGGATTCATATTGTAAACATTTTTCATAGACCATTTTAATGAAACAAGATGGCCTGCATTATCTCTTACTACACCTTTAGGTTGTCCTGTGGTACCAGAAGTATATAAAATATATAATGGGTCATTACCATTTACTGGAACTATATCAGCATACTTAACATCTTTAATTGCTTCATCCCAAGAAACATCTAAACCTGCATTTAATTTTACTATTAATTGTTCTCGTTGAAAAATTATACAGTTTTTAACTTTATGATTTGACAATTTTATTGCCTCATCCAAAAGAGGTTTGTACTCAACAATTCTGCCTGGTTCAATACCGCAAGAAGCAGAAATAATAAGTTTAGGTGAACAATCATCAATTCTTACTGCAAGCTCTTTAGCTGCAAATCCTCCAAAAACAACTGAATGTACGGCTCCTATTCTAGCTATTGCTAAAACAGCTATAATAGCTTCAGGTATCATAGGCATATAAACTATAACTCTATCACCTTTAGATATATTATATTTCTTTAAAGCACCGGCAAATTTTTCAACTTTGGACTTTAATTCATTATAAGTTAGTTTTGATTTTAAATTAGTTATTGGGCTATCGTAATAAATAGCAACTTGATCTCCTCTTCCTTCTAAAATATTTTTATCTACAGCATTGTAACAAGTGTTCAAAATACCGTTTGAAAACCATTCATAAAAATACTTACTTTTCTTTTTTAAAATTTTTTCAGGAAATTTAATCCAGGAAACATCTTTAGCATTTTTTTTCCAAAATTCAATTGGGTCATCTTTCCATTCTTTATAAATTTCCGAATATTTCATTTCTAAACAATCCTAGATTTTCTATAATTATGCATTCTCTTTAAATGATCTGTTGTATTTTCAATTACCTTTTGAGCTGCAAAAATTACTGAGGATCCTGGGCCAAAAATTTCAGATACTCCAGCATCATAAAGAAATTGATAATCTTTTTTAGGTATTACACCTCCACAGAAGACTAGAATATCATCTGCCTTTCTCTTTTTTAATTCTTTAATTAAATCAGGAATTAGAGTTTTATGACCTGCTGCAAGGGATGAAACACCAATAACATGGGCGTTTTTTTTCAAGGCTTCATCCACAGCTTCAGCAGGTGATTGAAATAAATTCCCAACTTCAACATTAATACCAAAATCCGAAAAAGCAGACGAAATTACTTTAGCTCCTCTGTCATGGCCATCTTGTCCTAACTTGGCCATGTAAATAGTAATAGTTTCATTATCTATTTGCTTAAATTTATCTAAAGAGATTTTAATTTTTTTAAGTTCATTTTGATCATCAAAAGTATTTGTATAAACTTCTGTAACTATAGATTGTTTCGTTTCATAGCGAGTATAGACTTTTTCTAAGGCAAAAGATGTTTCACCTACCGTTGCTCTATTTCTCATAGCTTCAACAAATAGTGAAAGTAAATTTTCATTTTTATTTTTAGCTGCATTAGTAATTTTTTCTAAAGAATGATTTACAAGGTTATTATCTCTTTCAGATTTGATTTTATCTAATTTTTCAATCTGTTCTTTTCTAACTTGAATGTTGTCAATATCTAGAATATTAACTTCATCTAAATGATCTGATTTAAATTCATTTACACCAACAATAATTTCTTTTTTTGAATCTATTCTTGCCTGTTTCTCAGTTGCTGATTTTTCTATTTCTGATTTTGGAAAACCACTTTCAATGGCTTTTGTCATCCCACCCATATCATTAATTTTCTCAATAATTTTATTTGCATTTTGAATTAACTCATTTGTTAAATTCTCAACATAATAACTTCCTGCCAAAGGATCTACTACATCTGTCACCCCTGTTTCATTTTGAAGAATTAACTGTGTATTTCTAGCAATTTTAGCTGAAAATTCAGTAGGTAATGCTATAGCCTCATCAAATGAGTTTGTATGCAAAGATTGAGTTCCTCCTAAAACACCTGCTAACGCTTCGATTGTAGTTCTTACAATATTATTATAGGGATCTTGTTCTTGAAGACTTGCTCCAGATGTTTGACAGTGCGTTCTTAAAATTTGTGATTTAGGATTTTGATTATTAAATAATTTTTTTACCCAATAAGACCATAGATATCTAGCAGCTCTTAATTTTGAAGCTTCCATAAAAAAATTCATACCAATAGCAAAAAAGAAAGATAGCCTAGGAGCAAATTTATCTACATTCAAACCTCTATCCACTGCAGCTCTGATATATTCCAAACCATCAGATATAGTAAAAGCCAATTCTTGAACTAAATTAGCTCCAGCTTCTTGCATGTGATAACCTGAAATAGAAATTGAATTAAATTTTGGCATTTTTTCAGATGTGTAAGAAATAATATCTGATACTATTCTCATTGAAGGTTCAGGAGGATAGATATAAGTATTCCTAACCATGAATTCTTTTAAAATATCATTTTGAATTGTTCCACTCAATTGTTCAACAGGAACTCCTTGTTCTTCACCAGAAACTATAAAACTAGCGAGTACAGGTAAGACAGCTCCATTCATGGTCATAGATACAGACATTTTATCAAGAGGTATTCCGTCAAAAAGAATTTTCATATCCTCAACAGTATCGATAGCTACACCAGCCTTACCAACATCAGCACGAACTCTTTCATTATCTGAATCGTAGCCTCTATGAGTTGCTAAATCGAAAGCAATAGACAACCCCTTTTGTCCGGCTGCGATGTTTTTTTTATAAAATTTATTTGATTCCTTAGCTGTTGAGAAACCTGAATATTGTCTTACAGTCCAAGGTCTAGAAGTATACATTGTTGCCTTAGGGCCTCTCACAAATGGTTCAATACCAGGTAAAGAATTCATATGATTTAAATCCTCTAAATCATCTTTAGTGTATAATGGCTTAACTTTAATGCCCTCAGGAGTTTCCTTGATTAATCGATCTGTTTTAATTCCTTTTAGCTCCTCTAAAGCAATTTTTTCCCAGTCATTAATATTAGATTTTTTACTCATAATTTGATATACCTAAAACTCAATAATTATGTCATCAACTTTTAGAAGATCGTTGACTTTAAAGTTTATTTTCTTTACCTGTCCTTTCAAAGAAGATACAAGTGTATTTTCCATTTTCATAGCCTCAACTATGCACAAATTTTGTCCGACCTCAATTTGATCACCTATTTTTACAAATAATTCAATTAGCTTTCCAGGCATTGGGCATATTAAACTATTTTTATTTTCTTCATCATCAACTTTTTTCATAAATTTAGATAATTCTAAATTAACTGAATCTCTCGTGATACCTTTTACTGATGATCCTCTAAAATCAATCTGATAATAAGGAAAGCAATAATTTAATTTTAAAAAAGTACTTAATAGTATTTGATCATCTTCATAAATATTAATGTTTATTAAATTTGTGTGAAAATCT
>CACCZR010000037.1 GCA_902550555.1 uncultured SAR116 cluster alpha proteobacterium
TTTTAGTGAAAATGAAATTATAAAAGCTGAAAAAAAATTTGCGGAGCAAATTATCAGTAAAGTTAATATTATCCATTTCCAATTAACATTATCAATTTTTACAGAATCTTTATTTTTATTAAAATCGCTCATTTCATAAAACTTTGCCCAGTTTTTAAATTAGAACAAATTTTCAAAAATTTACATAAAAATTCTTTCTAAAATAATAATTAAAAAAATTATTAGATAAAGAGGGCACTTGAAATCACAATTGTGAAATTAGTTTTAAATATCTTCCACTTACGTCTCTATCTAACATTAATTAACTCCATATTGATGTTATTATTTTAAATCTTAAGCCATTTGATTTATAGTTTAATTATGTTTCGAAGAAATTCAAATTGCGATGAATGTAATTATCCATACAAGATTGTATGGAATTGTAAGAGAAATATATTTGAAAAAGATTGGTTGTATCTTTGTTATAATTGTATGCGATTAAACAAATATCTATATGGAAGATACTTCAAATCACAATTTCAAAACATTAAAAGTTTTAGGTGGTGTAAATTAAAATTGTCGCGTTTAGAACTACCTTTTTATGAGGTAAAAATTTAAAAATAAAAAAGAGGATATAATGATTGAAAATTTAAAGTTGACTGAAGAATTATTAAATACACCTTTTAAGGATTGGGAACATCCTAGCTTAAGATTTGATATGAAAGAAGATGATGAAATAACAAAACATATTTTTTTCTGTAAAACTGATAAACAAAAAAGTTTTTCAGAGAAAACAGAACCAAAAACTAAACTGCTTGAAGCTTTAGAAGTAATACAAAAATTACCGAAAATTGAAAATCTAGACAATACAAGCAAAGATAATATCCTTAAAGAATTTTCTAGCCTTATGAAAAGTTTGATGCCTCATTTAATGCTTTATACTGGAGATAGTAGTAACACTATAAAATTGAATAATGATAAAATGTCGATAGAAGATTTAAATAATTTATTCAAATCAACTTCAAAATCTAAAAGAAAAGCTATGTTAGGATAAGTTCATTTAGAACAGAAAAAACAATAGAACTATAATTAGCTTTTCCTGAAAACTTAATTGATTCTTCTAATGTGCTTTTATTTTTTATAAAATGTAGAGCTGAGTGAATAACATTATAAACATATCCATCAGGACTTAGTTTTGCATTTTCAACTTTTTTCCAACTTTCAATTAACTCTTTATTTTTAGATACCTCAAGACAAGCATTATCAATGTTCTTTCCTTCTAGTAAACATCTACATAACAAAACGACGATTGCTGAACCATTCCCAGCATCCTCATGATAGTGTGTAATTTTAGCTTCTTGCCGAGCTAAGTATATGAGTTCGTTTGTTGGAATTTTTGTAAATCCTGCCAAAGGCATACACCTATGAGCTGGACCACATCCTGCTGTATTTTGATCAAAATCTTGATGTGTTTTCAAAACAGCCTTTTCGTGGTCGTAACCTTTTAATATATTTGTGAATACACTTGCATATGTTGGCCCTGTATCAAAAGCATCTTCTTTCCACCATTCTAAATACCTTTTTGTTAAATCATCTTTATCAAACCCATCATTAGCTTCCAAACTCTTTGCAAGTATTTTTGATAATTCATAAGGGCCTCCAATTTGGTCTCCTTTTTTTACACCTTCCAAGATTAATTTAATTTCGCTATTCATTTAAACCCAAAACTATTTTCAAAATTTAGATCTGATAATTGCTTTGTATATTTATCTTCAACATTATTTTTACCTCTCATTAGTGCAATATATCTAAGAGCTATCGTGGCTTTCTTAAACTCATCAAGCTTATCATTGTTTAAAGCATTTATAATTATATCTTGTGAAAGAATTAAGATATGTTTTTGTGAATTTATAATAGCTTCAAGAATTTTTTCCTGTGTTTTTTTAAGTATGTCAATAAATTCTTCGTTTTGTTTCCAACGAGATAATGTTTCAGGTCTTATTTTGAGTTTTTCAAGTATATCTGATGTTTTCATGCCTGTTGCTAAAAGATTGCAAGCCATTACTTGACTTTCATTGAGTTTTATTGACATTTTTTTCTTCCCCTTTCGGGTTTGTGACCATAAAAACCCCTATTGGCTTTTTTTTCTTCAATCCATTGTTCTATTTCTTCCTTAACCCATTTTGTTGAATTTGGACCTAAAGGAAATGGTTCTGGCAAACGTTTCTCTCTTGTCCATCTTGAAACTGTCGATGAACTTACACCTAAAATCCTAGCTAGTTCTTTCTTAGATATTAAAATGCTATAGGACATAAAATCTCCTTCAATTAAATTAACTTTTTAGATTTTATCTCGCCTAGTCTTAAAACCATTCCAGATTTAGAAGCACAGTATCGTGCAGCGGTTCTTTTACATCCGCGCTAAGTATAAAAATACTTTCTCCAGATGATTGAGGCCCTCTTGCTTTCGCTGGCAGCGTTATATAATAATCATAGCATATTTAAGCTTAAAATTAAATCAAAAAGCTATTGTAGATTTACATAGTTCTTTGTTGATTATCTTCATTGGCTATTGGCGCTTGTTCTGCTTTTCTCTTAGCTGTTGTTCTAATGTTACTTAAAACTTTTGAAAAAGGATGATGTTCATTATCTTGAATATTCAGTGGTAAAGAAAAATATCTAAGTACATCTTTTTCGATTGTCCAAGGCTTATCATGTTCGACCCAAATCACATAAGCATTGTCATCCATCCAATTATCTAACCATTGTTCTCCTAAATGTGTCAGTGTTTTTCTTTTCCCTGAACCAACACGCCTTAATTCATAACCACTTTTTTCGTAAAGCAAAGTACCTAGTGTAAGTCTTAAGGTAGAACCCTCAGCATTACCTCTAAAGTGAGTAGTAATTCTTTTTCTCAAATTTTGAGTGCTCGTGTTATTTTTTGGAGAAATGCCTGCGTAAAGAAGTATTTTATTTTCAAAAACAAGACAATCTTTAACTGGCACTAAAGGCGGAGTGGATTTAAAAAACCATGCGTAAATACCATTTTTCATTGGAATAGGACTTGGTTTTGAAAGCACTTCTTTACGAGACCAAACCTTTTGAGGTTTCGAAATAATCTTAATAACTTGCATTGTCTCTAATTCATTCATTGCTATAATTATAAATCAATTACAAATTGTTCCCAATCATTCATAATTTTTTTTCTTTGCTCAAATAAATCAGTCCTTAAATAAGCTTTTTCCACTTTGTTTGGCAATTGATGAGCAAGACAAAACTCAATTGCATGATGCTGATATTTTCCTGTTTCTTCTGCCCAATCTCTAAAGGTCGACCTAAAACCATGAACTGTAATTTTTAGATGAGAAAATTCTTTTTTTAAAAACACAAGCATAGCTCCGTTTGAGATATGTTTTCCTGTTGCTGGGTTTGTAAAAACAAAATGATGATTATGCCTTCTTCTCATTAACTCTACTATTTTTATAGCTTCATCTGATAAAGGAACTTTATGCTCTTTTTTTGTTTTCATTTTTTCAGATGGAATAGTCCATATTTTTCTTTGTAAATTAAATTCGTCAAACTCAGACTCAATGACTTCTTTGGTTCTAGTCGCAGTTAAAATCAACAATCTCATTGCGTAAGCTGATAAAAAATCAAACTCACAAAGCTCTTTATAAAAATCTATTATTCTCGAATAAAGCAAAGAAGAAAAATGTTTTACTTTTTGAATTTTGTAAGGGTCTGGAAGAATATGTATAAGGTGTTCCTTCCAAGACGCTGGATTATCTTTATTGTACCAACCTCTAATTTTTGCAAATGAGAATATAAGAAACAATCTTTGTTGAATACGTCTTGCCGTTTCTGTTTTTGTATTCCAAATAGGCTGTAGAACACTAATAATATCGTCACGATTAATATCAATAAAAGGCTTGGTATTTAAGAGTGGTGAAGCATAAGTGTTAATAGAGTTTCGCCATTGCTGAGCACTTTTGGGATTAGTCCATTCAGCTTCTTTCTTTTTTGAAATATATAACTCTGCAATGTCTGAAAACTTTTTATTTTGTTGTTGTTTTAAAACCTCAACTCTATTTTTCTCATCTATAGGGTCAATTTTTTTTCTTAGTAATTGTTTGTTACTCAATGCATGTTGTCTTGCCTCTAAAAGAGATACGTCAGGAAATTTACCTAGACCCATCTCTCTTGATTTCTTGTTAATGGTATAACGAAAACTCCATTTACCTTTTCCAGGGCTAGAGATAGAGATATAGAGCCCATCACCGTCATGGTATTTTTCCTTAGGTAAAAACAATAATTTTCTCGCATTTAATTTTTTCATGTCATCTCCAGTCTACAACTCGGTCTACAAGTTGGGTTGATTAAAGATGATTTACAGTGAAATACTCTGGAGACCTCTGGTCAATCTTTTTCCCAGTCTTCTGGGGATTATGACATAGCATGACATAACATAGTCAGGTACATGGCGGAGAGAGAGGGATTCGAACCCTCGAGAGGCTTTCACCTCTACACACTTTCCAGGCGTGCGCCTTAAACCACTCGGCCACCTCTCCATAATAATTTTTTATAATTGAAAAATTATATTAATCATATTAAAAAATAGCCTAATATGGGAAGAATATATATTACGTTTGGTTTAATTTTTTTTGCAATATCAATTCTTGGTATTTATTTAGATGTTTTGTTGCATATAAATGATAATGTGGGATATACCCAAATTGGACAAATATGGTATAAATATGCACCTAATAGTCTACAAATTGCAGAGGCAATTGTCAGTAGGTATATAGATCCATGTTCATCATTAGAAATTTTAAATTGTTCAGGTTTTGTTTGGCATCCAATTATATCAACTTTTTTAACCCTCCCTGCAGGATTAACATTTGGTATCTTGACAATTTTTTTTATTTATATTGGAACGAAAAAAAGAAGAATAAATAAAATCAATTAAATCTTCAAAGCTTCAAAAAAAGCGTTTTGAGGAATCTCTACTTGCCCAAACTGTCTCATTTTCTTTTTACCAGCCTTTTGTTTTTCAAGAAGTTTTCTTTTTCTAGAAATATCTCCTCCATAACATTTCGCAGTAACGTCTTTTCTGACAGCACTAATTGTTTCACGAGCTATAACTTTTGAACCGATTGCAGCTTGTAAAGCAACCTTAAATAATTGTCTTGGTATCAACTCTTTCAATTTCAAACAAATAGCTCTACCTCTTTTCTCCGCATGATCTCTATTTGTGATCATTGCTAATGCATCAACTTGTTCTCCATTTACTAGAATTGAAACTTTTACAAGATCTCCTAATCTGTACTTATCAAATTGGTAATCAAAACTAGCATATCCTGAGGATACACTTTTTAGTCTATCATAAAAGTCAAAAACGACTTCGTTTAATGGAAGCTTATAAACCAACATAGCTCTTGTTCCAACATAACTAAGATCAACTTGCTCTCCTCTTCTGTCGGTGCATAAGGTCAAAACTGACCCTAGGTATTGATCAGGAACAAAAATTGTAGCAGTTATCCAAGGCTCCTGAATATGATCTAGGTTATTAGCATCAGGTAAATCCGCTGGGTTATGTAGCTTAACTATTTCTCCGTTAACTTTTTTAATTTCATACACAACTGATGGTGCAGTAGAAATCAATTCTAAATTGAACTCCCTAGTTAACCTCTCTCTAATGATTTCCATATGCAGTAAACCTAAAAATCCACATCTAAAACCAAAACCTAATGCTGCTGATGTTTCTGCTTCAAAACTAAAAGATGAATCATTTAGAGATAATTTCTCTAATGCATCTTTAAGATCACTGAAATCAGCACTATCAGTTGGGAAAAGGCCACAAAAAACTACAGGTATTGATGGCTTGAACCCCCCTAACATTGAATTCGTAGGTTTTTTGTCATCGGTAATTGTATCCCCAACATTACAGTCAGCTACAGTTTTAACAGAAGCTGTAAGAAAACCAATTTCACCTGGACCCATTGATTCTACATTTAATATTTTGGGAGTAAAAATTCCTAGACTATCCACAGTATAACTTGATCCAGTCGACATAAATCTTATTTTCTGACCTTTGAATAGTCTACCATCCACAATTCTGACTAAAATTAAAATTCCTAAATAAGGGTCAAACCAACTATCAATTAACATTGCTTTTAGTTGATTATCAATTTTTCCTTTTGGATGAGGAAGTTTTTCAACTAATGAACTTAGAACTGATTTTATTCCAACGCCAGTTTTTGCAGAAACCTCAATTGCTTCATCGCCTGGTAATCCTATGACTTCATCAATTTGCTTTTTTATTCTCTCAGGTTCGGATGCTGGAAGATCTATCTTATTTA
>CACCZR010000038.1 GCA_902550555.1 uncultured SAR116 cluster alpha proteobacterium
TTTAAATTTAGTTACAAAGTTATCACCAGATGTTAAACCTCCTGCTGTATTTAATGTAACTAATTCTGTAGTTGAATTATCATTTTTAGGAATAAATGATTTTGCACAACCCTTTTGAAAAAATTTTTTTAATTCGTTATTTTTTACTTCTACATCAAGTTTTCCAAACGACTTTTGTAAATTTTGATCATGCATTAAAATAATTTTCCTTTGCATTTAAAATTATGTGAAAACATGTTAGCCTTATATATCTTTATAACAATCTTTATATCGAGTGATAAATGAATAATTTAGATACGCTAATTGAAAATGGTTTAGTTGTTACTGAAAATGAAATTGGTCACCTAAATATTGGAATTAAAGATGGAAAAATAGCTTATCTTGGTGATGAAAATCTAAATGCAGAATTTAAAATCAATGCCAGAGATCTAATTGTTTTACCTGGAGGTATTGATCCTCATGTCCATGTAGATCAGCCATCAGGAGATGATGTCATTATGGCTGACAATTTTCAATCAGCAACAAAGTCTGCAGCTGCAGGTGGAAATACAACTATTTTACCTTTTGCCATGCAAATAAAAGGGCAATCCTTACGAAAATGTGTTGAGGATTACCATAAAAAGGCTCAAGGCAATATGTATATAGATACCTCTTTTCATTTGATAATTAGCGACCCAACTCCTCAAGTTTTAGGTCAAGAGTTACCAGCCCTATCTAAAGATGGCTATACGTCTTTTAAAGTTTTTATGACTTATGATGATTTAGTTTTAAATGACAAAGAATTAATTGAAGTTTTTGATGTTGCAAAACAATTAAAAACCTTAGTGATGGTTCATGCAGAAGGTTATGATTCTATTAAATATTTATCAGATAAGTTTGAAAAAGAAGGAAAAACAGCGCCTTATTATCATGCTCCTACCAGGCCTCAAATTGTCGAAAGAGAAGCTACACACAGAGCTATAAGTCATGCTCAATTAGTTGATATTCCACTTATGATTGTTCATGTTTCAGGAGAAGAAGCGCTAAACCAAATTAGATGGGCAAAAGATAAAGGTATAAAAGTTTTTTCAGAAACATGTCCTCAATATATTTGTCTAACTGAAGATGACCTTAAAGGTTTAAATATGGACTTTGAAGGTGCAAAATATGTTTGCTCTCCTCCACCAAGAGATAAAAAAAGTCAAGAAGCTATTTGGTCAGGGTTAATAGATGGTACATTTGAAATATTCTCCTCAGATCACTGCCCATTTAGATTTAAAGATAAACAAGGGAAAGACAGACCTGGTGCAAGAACTTCATTTAAATGGGTGCCAAATGGAATTCCTGGAGTAGAAACAAGAATGCCCATTTTGTTTTCAGAAGGTGTTTCAAAAAACAAAATCGATCTAAAAAGATTTGTGGAATTGACTTCTACAAACCCTGCCAAGATGTATGGTATGTACCCTCAAAAAGGGGTTATTAAAGTTGGCTCAGATGCGGATCTTACATTTTGGAATCCAAATTTAAAAAAGAAAATTTCTCAAAATGATCTTAATCATGGTTCTGACTACACCCCATATGAAGGATTAGAAATAACTGGATGGCCAGTTCAAACTTGGTTACGTGGTAATAAAATTTTTGATAATGGAGAGTTTACTACAGTAAACAATCTTGGCAAATATATGAGCAGAGATTTCTCATCATTTTAAGGAATTAGTTATGAATGAAAATGTTTTAAAACTTGTAAATCTAGCATCACCAAAATTAGGTACTAAAATCATCGATTTTTCTGATGATTTTTTTGGTGATGTTTCAAGAATTCTAAATGACAAAGAACCTGTATTTGTTGAAGATAAATACGATGACCATGGCAAATGGATGGATGGATGGGAAAGTAGAAGAAAAAGAACTGAGGGCAATGATTGGTGTATTATTAAATTAGGTTCACCTGGAAAAATTAGTGAAATAGAAATTGATACAGCGTATTTCACTGGAAATTTTCCTCCTTATGCTTCCTTAGAGGGTATTTATTCAAGTGAAAATCCAAACTTTGATGATAATTGGATATCTATTTTAAAAAAATCTGAGTTAAAAGGAGACCACTCTCAAAAGTTTGCAGTAGAATCAGAAATAGTGAATTATGTAAGATTTCAAATTTTTCCAGATGGTGGTGTTGCAAGGTTAAGACTTAATGGAGAGGTAATTTACAACTTTGATATAAACAAAAAAATTGACTACGAACTTTCTTCTCTAAATTTAGGCGGAAAAATAATAACTTACAATAATGCTCATTATGGGGATGTATCTGCGTTACTTTCTAATGGAAGAGGAAAAACTATGGGCGACGGCTGGGAAACAAGAAGGCGTAGAACCCCTGGAAATGATTGGATTATTATTAAACTAGCTCACGTTGGTATCATAAATAAAATAGAGATTGATACAGCACATTTCAAAGGAAATTATCCTGATAGAGCTTCAGTGCAATGTGCTTTAGTAAAAGATAAAATGACCGATGATAAACTAATTGATATTTCTTCAAATTGGACAGAAATTTTGTCTTCACAAAAGTTAGAGGCTGACAAAATCCACACTTATTTAGACTTAAATCAATGCGGCTCTGTAAATTATGTTAAACTAAATATTTATCCAGATGGAGGAGTATCCAGACTTAGAATTTTTGGAGATTTATCAAGTTGAATGTTCTGCCGATAGAAACTATTAACCAAGAAGCATTTTTACCTTTTGGAGACATAATAGAAAAAACAAATTCAAACAAAAAACTTACTATTAATCAAGGAACGACTATTAGACATAGTGAAATTTCGAAATTAAACCTTAATACAAATGATGGAGAGAGTTATATTTCGATTTTTTCTGGCGAACCAAGAAAATTCCCCATTGAAATAAAAATTTTAGAAAAACATCCTTTAGCAACACAAACTTTTTTACCTATTCAAAATTTTGATTGGTTAGTAGTTGTAGCACAAGAAAAAAATAATTTGCCAAATCTTGAGAGTTTAAGGTGTTTTAAAATTAATTCTGAATATGGTATAACTTACAGGACAAATGTATGGCACCATCCTCTCTTAGTTCTTAAAAAGCAAGATTTTTGGATAGTTGATCGTATTAATAATAAAGAAAGAAACAATGAAAATTTAATAGAATTTTATTTTAATAAAAATGATTATGCGTATATAAATCTAAATACTTAACAATCTTTTACTTGCTAATTTATGATCTTCGAGTGAAATGTTTAAATCAAAATTTTTCATATGTCCGTTTTCAGCTATTATCGAGCCATTACATATTGTGTATTTTGTTTTAATTAGACCACAAAATATCAATGCAGCTATCGGATCAGATAATGTTCCAGACATATCAATCTGATTTAAATCATAGATAGCAAAATCTGCTGCTTTTCCAACGGAAATTTCCCCAATATCTCTTCTGCACAATGTTTCTGCACCGCCTTTAGTGGCTATTTTAAGAGCCTCTCTAGCTGAAAAACTTTCAGCACCATGTTTAACTCTTTGAAGAAGCATAGTTTGTCTTGCTTCAGCAAGAAGATGTCCGCTGTCATTAGAACTAGATCCATCTACACCTAACCCCACTTTTACTCCTAAATCTATCCAATCTCTCACAGGAGCAATTCCACTAGCTAATCTCATATTCGAAGTTGGACAATGAGCAATACCTGTACAAGTTTTTGAAAATAATTTTGATTCTGATCTACTTAACTTTACACAATGCGCATGCCATACATCATCTCCTAACCATCCTAGATCTTTCGCATATTCTCCAGGAGATTTATTAAAATGTTTTATAGAATATTCAATGTCTTCATCATTTTCAGCTAAATGGGTGTGAAGTGTAACATTATAACTTCTTGCCATTTCAGCTGTTATTTTCATTAGATTTTCACTCACTGAAAATGGTGAACATGGCGCAAGTACAACTCTTAGCATAGAAAAGGGATCAGGATTATTAAACTCCTCAACTACCCTTTGACAATCTTTCATGATAAAGTTTTCATTTTCAGTTAGGCTATCCGGAGGTAATCCTCCTTTACTTTCTCCTACACTCATAAAGCCTCTAGCTGCATGAAAACGACACCCCACTAATTTTGCTGCTTCAATCTGGTCTTCTAATTTACTTCCATTGGGAAATAAATATAAATGATCACTTGTTGTAGTACAGCCTGTTAAAACCATTTCTGAAATTCCAATTAAGGAAGAAATATAAATATCAGAAGGAATTATATTTTGCCATATTGGATACAAACTTGTAAGCCAACCAAACAAAGGCTTATTTTGAGCTGGTTTATACACTCTTGTTAGATTTTGAAAAAGATGATGATGTGTATTTATGAGACCAGGAATTACAATTAGATCATTTGCGTCAATTACTTTATCTATATTTTTAACAATATTTTTACAATCACCTATTTCTTTAATAACCCCATTTTCGCAAAAAATTGAAACATCTTTAAGTTCATTTTCATTTTTGTCCATTGTAGCTACAAAAGAAGCATTTTTGATCAGTAAAGTTCTCATAAATTAAATTTTAAAAATTTAAAACTATTAATCATACTTGATAACTCATTAATTGAATACTTTTAAAAGTTCCATCGGGGTGATTGGACTATTTAAAGTTGAAGTATTTGATTTTTTCCCAGAATTTTCTACTGCATTTTTTATAGCTAAAAATTGAGATATAGCTAAAAGTAAAGGTGGTTCTCCGACCGCTTTTGACCTAAATATTGTTTTTTCTTCATTTGGACTATTTTTAAGAAGTTTGACTTTAAACTCCTGTGGTATATCTCTACTTCCTGGAATTTTATATGTTGAAGGCCCAATAGTTAGATTTTTTCCATCTTCATTTGAATATAATTCTTCGCAGGTTAGCCATCCTAGTCCTTGTATAAACCCTCCTTCAATCTGACCAATATCAATTGACTGATTAAGGGATTCTCCACAATCTTCTATAATGTGAGCTTTTAAAATTCTATTTTCGCCAGTGTCTATGTCTATTAAAGCTTCGGAAATTGCTACTCCCCATGTATAATAAAAGTATGGCCTACCTTTTAATTTAACTTGGTCCCAAAATATTTTAGGAGTTTTGTAAAATCCAGTTGATGATAACGAAATCCTATTTTCCCAACATTTAAAACAAAGCTCTTTAAAAGAAATACTTTTATTACCATAAAAAACAAGATTATCTCTAAACAATATATTGTTTCTTTTTACATTAAATAACTTTATAACTAAATCTTCCATTCTATTTTTTATTACTTTAGATGCATTCCATGCTGCCATACCATTAAGATCCGATCCAGATGATGCAGCAGTTGCAGATGTATTTGGAATCTCTGAAGTGTTTGTTGGGCTTAGGAAGACCTTATCTAAAGTTACACCAAAACATTCAGCAACAACTTGGGCTACTTTAATAAACAAACCTTGACCCATTTCAGTTCCACCATGGTTTAATCTTATTGACCCATCCATATATACGTTAACAAGAGCACCTGCCTGGTTTAAAGATGGTTTATTAAAAGAAATTCCAAATTTAGCTGGCATCATTGCTATCCCTTTTCTAAGAGATTTTCCATTTTTAATTTGGTATTCATTAAATGTTTGTATTTCTCTAAATCGTGAAGAAAAATTACTAAATTTTTCGACTTCATTTAATATTTTTTGCAACTTTGAATTTTTAACTAATTGCCCATATGGTGTTTTAAGACCATTTTTTTTGTTATAATAATTTATTGCTCTGACATCGTTAAGCGGCTTTTTAAGATGTTTTGAAATTTCGTCTAAAATATTTTCAATTGCAAGCATACCTTGAGGACCACCAAAACCTCTAAAAGCCGTATTTGAAACTGTATTTGTTTTACAGATATATCCTTTTGCAAAAAAATTTTTAAATGAATAACAGTTATCTAGGTGAGTTAAAGCTCTAGTCATAACTGGACCAGACAAATCTAATACATTTCCACCATTACTTAATAAAATAATTTT
>CACCZR010000039.1 GCA_902550555.1 uncultured SAR116 cluster alpha proteobacterium
AGTCTACAATTTAGTCTACAATTCATCAAAGTAAACAAAACTAATACTTTGAAAACTTAGATTAAGTTTCATTTCCATAATAACAACTTAGCAGTTCATTAACATGAAGTGTTTACAATTATTAGACGTTAAAATACTCTAAAGTTATTTACTCTAAATTTTTAAAAAGGAAATTTTATGACGTCTTCAAAATTAATTAATTACACTACAAGAGAATTTATGTCAGACCATGAACTTGAACAATATATTGCTAAGCAAAATGAAATTTTTACACCTAAAGTTGTAGAAGAATTTAATAAGGCTGGAATGCTAAGAAGAGTTTTAACAAAACTGTGGAACAAAGAAGGTGTCCACAGAGTAGGAATTTTATTTGAGTATAGAGATGAAAAAGCATTTGCTGCATGTCAAAGTTTATTAGAAAAGCATTATATTCCAATGGTTAAAACATTTATAACAAAAGTAGTAGGTAGTCGTGGTATTGTGGTACACGAATTTACTTCTAAAGAATTTAAATAATAATTTTATAGTTAGGGATATTAATAATGATAATTGCAATTGTTACCTTTGAAATAGATAAAGAATTAAACGATACGATTTTGAAAGAAAAATTTTTAGAAACATCTCCTATATATAAGGATACTCCAGGTTTAATTAGAAAAAATTATATATGCGATACTTCAAAGAATTTAGCAGGTGGCGTTTATTGCTTTGATAATTTAAAAAATGCAAAAAGTTGGTTTGATGAAGATAGAGTTAAATGGATAACAGAAAGATACTCAGCACCTGATATAAAATTTTATGAAAATCCAGTTATAGTTGATAATAATACTGATGAAATAATTTCGTAAAATAACCTTATCACGGCGGAGACAACCTCCTCTCTAGTAAAATTATAATTACTAATACCAAAAATTTTTACTTATGCAGGATTGTTCATCAGGCAAAATTATTAATTCATTATTTTTTTTACTAAGAATATATGGCTTTAGATTTTTGGTCACTTCGTCGAGATGCCAAGCAAAATCTAAATTTTTATTAACACTATTATCTTCAAATAAAATGAAAGAAGATGTTTTTCTACCAACAACATTACCAACTTCTATAAAATTTCCATTAATCCTTTTGAAAGCTTTTGCAAAAATATTATCGTTATTTCTTTTAAATAAAAATTCTGTTTTTTGTTTTTTATTTAATGAGTAACAAACAATTCCAGATGTTGGTTCAAGTCCAAAAACTTTAATAGGTAAGATTAAATAACTACAACAAGATATTAAAATTAAAATTTTATAAAACATGTTTATTTTATAAATTTAATAAAATTAAATAGCAACATTGGTCAATACGTTTATATAATTTTTTAATAAATGGATTATATTTTATTATGCTACAAGTTCGACTCTTATAATAATTTTAAACAATTCTAATAAATGGGAAAAATCATTAAATGTATTAAGTATATTCAACTTTCATTGAAATAAAGCAGACACATTTCCAAATAATGACGATGTAACTTGTATTAATTTTTTATCATTTATAGGAATTGGAAGGCCATAGGCTCCAGTCAAAATTAAATTACCTTTTTTTAAAATATTCCCTATTTTATCCTGTTCTTTAACCAACCATTCAACCTCTGACAACATATCATGGGGCCACTTTTTATCAGACCATGTATCAATTATCTCATTATCAAATATAAGTTTTAAATCTGTTATTTCAGATTTAATATTTGCTTTTGTAGGTTTACCCATAACTACACCAGCATGAATAGCATTATTAGCAAGAAGCTCTGCACCAAAAGGTGGGTCACCATTAAAAACTAGATTATGTATTTCTATAATAGGATGAATTGTTTCTATTGAATCTAATATATAGTCTAAATTTACTAACTCAGGTGTTAAATCACGATTTAATACAATTCCAAACTCAGCTTCCATTGCAGGATTTGCAAAGTTCCTTTTATCTAAAGTGACACCATCTAAATATAATTCATTTTTCCAAAGCCTTCCCCAAGCAGGCTTAGTAAAACCCATTTTACGTTGTGTGTCTTTAGAAACACATCCGATTTTATAGCCTATAACCTCTTCACCTCTTTTCTCTCTTAAATTTGTTACTGCAAGCTGAATGCGTAAGGCATCTTCAATACTTATAGATATTTTGTCTTTAAAAATTCCTGATGGTGTTTTTGCGTCATAATCATCTAAAATATTATGCGCATATACATCTAATTGAAATTGACTCAATTCTACCATTATTAATTTACAAATAATTATACAAAAGTTAGCCTACATGATTTAAGTAACAATTAAAGGACTTTATTGTGACAATTTAAATAGAGGAGACAACCTCCTCGCTATTCAATCTTAATCATCTGATATACTTATATTTTATAGCCTAATCAATATTCAGTCTACAATTTAGTCTACAATTAACATTAAATGTTGTTATATTCTCTCAATGCTAAATAAGGATTTTTGTTAAGTATGTACATTAATAGTTTTTAAAGGTTGAGTGTTGTAAATTTGAAGGTTTATAATTTTATGTAAATTATGTATTGATATTCATTTATACCTGTCACTATTTTCTATTAATCCTAAATTATAGCGCATTTCTAGTAATTCTGCATATATCTCGCTTAAGTTATAATTTTCAGGAAAACTTTTAATTGTTACCCATTCTAAATCTCCTAATATGTTTTTTTGAAGTTGAATGAGAACCCATGTATTATTTAGGGGAGCCATTTCATATTTACCAAGTGGCACTCCATGTTGGAATCTTAATTGTCCTACTTTATAAGCTGTATTTCCTTTTCGTAGTTTTTTTCTAGTAATATGTTTTCCATCATTAGGTTTATTATTCATATTTTTAACAAGTAGACGATTCATTGAATGAGTAACTTGAAGGCAATAATTAAAATTTTTTCTTTTTTTCTCACCAAATTTGCTGAGAATTTTCTTAATCATTTATCTACACCAAAGAACAAGCCGTATAAACAAATGCCAACTAATATATAAATAAATATTCTTTCCCAATGAAACAATAAAAGTTGGTTATTTTGTCCAACATCATTTTTATTTTGATCATCATTTTGTAAAACTTTTATTTGTGTATTTAATCTTTGCAAATCATTATCTATCTCTTTAATCTTGTACTTTAATTCTTTATTTTCATTATCTAGATTAAAAATCTCTTCATCGTATGTTTTAACATTATTTTTGTTATTTAATTCTTCATCATCATTTTTTTGAATGAAGTGAAATGTAAATTCTGACACTTCAGAAGGTTCAACCAAAAATTGCTCTAAATTTTTTAGTTTTTTAGGGTTTAAAATTTTATTTATATCATGAAAAGTTATAATTTTATATCTTGTAAAAGCTTCTAAAGCCAAGTCAAATGAATGCTCTGCATAAAAACCACTTTCAGGAGTACAAAAAAATCTCACTTCATTAGAATTTTTAATTTTATTTAACAATTCATTATATTTGTTAGAAGTTACATTACATTGAAAAACTAAAGTATCTATATCATTTAAATCACTTTTTTTAAAAGCGACTATAACGCAATTGTCTTTTACTGCCTGATTATCACAACGAATAAAAATTTCATATTTGTTAATCCAGTCA
Source organism: uncultured SAR116 cluster alpha proteobacterium (assembly GCA_902550555.1). Lineage (GTDB taxonomy): Bacteria > Pseudomonadota > Alphaproteobacteria > Puniceispirillales > Marisalimonadaceae > TMED54. Next base: position 3,621 of record CACCZR010000039.1, read on the forward strand.
CTATAACCAAAAAAAGAAATAGAGTTTCCTGGATTTATAAATTTTGCATCAAAAGTTAATGATTTTGTAATATTGTTATTTTGTTTTTTATCTATGGTTAGAGTATCTGTTGTTCTTAAGTTAAATAAATTAAAAGCAAGGCTTAAATTTCTTGGATAGTACTCTATTCCTTTTTCTACAATTGAAGGATTATTATTACCATTCTTTATAAATTTAACTTCTGTTTCCATAAGTATATTTTAATCAAAAAATCTATAAAGGGTAAAGGTTTATGATATGCCATAAATTTGTCTTAATAGCTTTTTAAACTTGGATGTAATAAAAAAAAATTTATAGATTTGTAAATAGTAACGTTTAATGACTGATAACTAAGAATTAAATATGACAGACTATAATAACTTAAAAAACACATCAAATGATGAGAAGTTCAAAAAAAATAAAGATGTATTTTTAAAATTAGTAAGAGACGAAGCACATTTAAAAAAATTTAACGAAAATAAACTTACTGAATTTGATTTGGATTTAAACAAAATTCTTGATGCAGATTGGAATGAAATTTGTGAATTTTATTTTCCAACAAATAATGAGAAAGTTAATTTATTTAAAGGTTTAGTGTTACTTGAAAAAATAAATGGAAGAGGAGGTTCATATTCAATCAATATACGTGTTTTCAAAGAGTTAAAAAGAATAAACCTAGTAACACCAAAATTACTGGATTGGACTTTTAAAAATAAATCAGATAATCCCTATACACCCTTTGGTTGGTCACGTTATGGTCATATCAAAAGTTATAAAGAATACTTAAAATTTTTGGATGAAGAAGCCTTAAAAGCAAAAAACCATAGTATTAGGCAACGTAATGATATTACTAATAAACAGAAAAAAAAAATTAAAAAAGAAAAAAAACACAAAGAGAGAATTGATATTACTAGAGCATCTAATTTATTTTTATATTCTAAAATAAATGATTACTTCAGAAATAAAAATAATGAAATAGTAAACGACATAATAAATAATAATCTTCCTTTTCCTTTATTTATGATACCAGAGAATGTTATTAAAAAAATAATTCCCAATTTATATTTTCTTAATGAAAAAACTTTACAACAATTAATACAAGTTATTCCAAGAAAATCTCCTGTTCATATTAGAGAACTAAGAGACAAAGCTATATCTTCAAAAAATAATTTATTTAAAAATAAAATTAAAAGACTATTTCTTTTAATAAGACACAAACTTAACTTGAAATTGTTATTCAAATTATATTTTGTTAAATTTAAACGTATTATTTATAAGATTAAATCATAGACTAATAGTTTTTCAGTCAACAATTAAGTCTGCAATTATAGATTGTGAAGTAGTAAAATTTATTTTTAAATCCTTAATTTTTCTTGCATGTCATCTCTAAGGACCTTGCTTTAACTCCCGGACCTAAAACATTATAAGCATTTACCTGAGAACCAACTACTTTAGACGATTTTAGGTTTATTGCATATGACCACATACTTTGAGATTTACCATTTGTAGAATAATCCAATACTATAACAGTGTCATTCACAAAAAAAGCTGGTACTTTTTTGTTATCTAATTGAATTGAATTTCCTGAACCAGAATAATTAAATATCCACGTCGAATTAAATTTTTCATCACCCCAAGTTGGAGCAAAACCGTCATCCTCACGGAACCCAAATGTCCTTTTATCTTTGCAAGTAAATGAAAATGGATATTTATCAGCAAATGCGCTATTAAATACTATAATCAAAATTAAACTTAAAAAAAATTTATTAAACATAATTTTAAATACCTTAACATTAAAATAATAAAATATTTGAGATATAATTATTTGAAATCTAATTAGTCTATCTTTTTTTTAAAAAATTTTGTATTAACTTTCCGAATTAAATCAGCAAACAATTTACCTAACGCTAAAATTATAAAAGTTGATAT
>CACCZR010000040.1 GCA_902550555.1 uncultured SAR116 cluster alpha proteobacterium
ATTAAATAACGCAGGTGTTTATAGAGATGAAAAATGGCTAGTTAAAGGTGTTTCATTAGAAATAAATAAAAAAGAAATCGTAACGTTAATAGGGCCAAATGGATCTGGAAAAACAACTACAGGTAAATTAATTTTAGATATACTTCAACCTGACGAAGGAAGTGTAAGTTTAAATACCAAACAAATTTCATATGTTCCTCAGAAAATAAATATTGATTGGGCTATTCCACTAAGGGTAATAGATTTCATGAATATTACCTCGAAACTCAATAAATCAAAAATAATAGAAAGCTTAGAATTAACAGGTGTTGATCACCTAATTTATAATAATTTGTTAAATTTATCAGGTGGAGAATTTCAGAGAGTTATGATCGCGAGAGCAATTGCAAAAAAACCTGAATTACTAATCTTAGATGAACCCGTTCAAGGTGTTGATTTTAATGGAGAGATAAAATTATATAATTTGATTAAAGAGATATCTGATAAACTTAAATGTGGTATATTACTCATATCGCACGATATTCATTTTGTTATGTCATCAACAGACCACGTTATTTGCTTAAATGGTCATGTTTGTTGCTCTGGAACACCAAATGACGTAGCAAAAAATCCAGCCTACATTGAATTGTTTGGTGAAACTGCAGCTTCAGCAATCTCATTATATAGACATGATCATAATCATACTCACAATGAAGATGGAAGTATTTCGAAATGATCTTTGATGATTTTTTTACAAGAGCTCTTATTGCTGGAATTGGTATAGCAATTGTAGCCGGTCCACTAGGATGTTTTGTTATATGGAGAAGATTAGCTTACTTTGGGGATACTCTTGCTCATTCAGGTTTATTAGGAGTAACGATAGGTTTTGTTCTAAATATTGATTTATCCTTATCAGTTTTTGTGATTTCTGGGATTATTGCCTTACTTCTCATAGTTTTACAAAAGAAAACTAAATTAGCTGGTGACGCTCTGTTAGGTTTGCTTGCTCATTCTTCGCTCGCAATTGGCCTTGTTTTCATTGCAATACTTACAACAATACGTTTTGACTTAATGGGATTATTACTCGGTGACATTCTTTCAGTAACAACAAATGATATTATCATTATTTGGCTTGGAGGAAGTTTAATCTTATTAGTCTTATTTTATATCTGGAAATCTTTATTCGCAGCAACAGTAAGTTATGACTTAGCAAAAGCTGAAGGAATGAATCCAGAAATTTCAAATTATATTTTTACTGTAATATTAGCTGGTATTATTGCTATATCTATCAAAATGATTGGTGTTTTATTAATAACAGGTTTGCTATTGATACCACCAGCCATGTCTAGAAACTTTAGTTCGAGCCCTATTCAAATGATGATAATTTCAATTATTGGTGGCATATTATCTGTCGTAATAGGTTTGTTTTGTTCCTTAGAATTGAATACTCCATCAGGACCCAGTATTATAGTTACTTCATTAATGCTATTTGTAATCTCATTATTCTTTAAAAAAGGAATGACTATTGTACAAAAATCAAAAATTTGATATTTTGAAGTTATGTTAGAATTGTCATTTAATCAGGAAACAGTACACAAACTTTTACAGGCATCTGATAAACCTTTAAAGGCATATAATATTCTCTTTGAAACACAAAAATTAGGAATTAAGTCCCCTACTCAAGTTTATAGGGCATTAGACAAGTTAATTGAATTAGGCAAGGTTCACAAAATTGAAAGTAAAAATGCATTTGTTGCATGCAGTAAAATAAATTGCTCAAATCAAAATTCTACATTTTTTTTAATATGTGATGATTGTGAAAATATCATTGAACTTGAAGATCAAAAAATTACAGACCAGTTAAATAAAACTTGCGAAAGATATGGAAGTAAATATAAAAATCATACTATAGAAATATCTGGCACTTGTTCAAACTGTAATTAATTTTTTAATTCTAATCCAAAAAATTATAAATAATTACCTATCTCCTCAAACACAGAGAACATTAATTCTTCAGTTTTTATATTAATTGGATCTGATGCCGAAGACATCCTTATAATCGTCAATTCTTTTTTAGGGTTAATCCATATATTTTGACCATGAATACCTATTGCACAAAATTGATTTTCACCAAAACCAGTTTGATACCATTTTGATCTATAATTTCCTTTAGGAAACCTCTCTAAATTGTCTTGTGCTAAATAACATGAATTATCTCTTGGATTAACAAAGTCTTGTATCCATGATACAGGAATAATATTTCCATTATTGTCAGAGCCTTCACACCTTGTTAATTCAGCAAGAGTTAACAAATCATATGGAGAAATACTTATTCCTCCGGCAGATCTTGAGGCACCTAACCTATCTAATGTTACATTTGAAGAAAATTGTAATTGTGAGGGAATAAAAAGTAATTTTGACAAAACGTTGTAATATTTATCATTAGTTAATCTTTCAATGACCCAACCTAACAAATCACTATGAGGTGAAGAATAATGATATTTTGTACCATGAGATATCTCAGAAGATGGTAAATTAGATAGAAAGTCATACATGCCTTGAGGCAAATCTTTTATTGAACCATCAACTAAATCCCAACCTGTACAAGATCTATATTTTTTAAATATTTCAGCTTCACCGGTATAATCTTCAATAAAGCCTGAAGAAACATTCATATCTAAGACATTTCTAACTGTTGCGTTTTCATATGCTGAACCTTTAGTTTCAGGAATTATTTTTGAAATTTTAGTGTTTAAATCTAAATTAATTTCTCTAGACAAAACTCCAAGAAGTAGTGAAGTGATTGATTTAGAAATAGAAAAAACAATATGAGGTGTATCGTTTTTAGTAAATTGATCAAAATATTCAAAAATTAATTTTCCCTTTGACATAACCAAGAAAGCATCAGTATCACAAAGTTTTAATACTTCTGACAAATCTTTAGTCTGCCCATTATGATTAATTTGAAGTTCTAAAAGATTTTGGATTTTTTTATCAAAATTTGGTGTTTGATTTTTGCAAGTTTGTACGTCTGCAGTAGGTATTACATTTCTAACATTTACAAAAGACCATTTTGTAAAAGGATATTTTCTCCAGTTTTCTAATGTAACTTGGTGACTTATATCTACTGGGTTACCCTGCATTAATTTATCAAATTGAAAATATGTCATATTTTTACTTCTTAAAATATGTTTACTTTAATTAATATTATTAGTTTTTAAATAAAAAAATTTGTAAAGTATTGATATGGACAAAGAAATATATATGAAAAATCTATGGAATAAATATCAACAAACTAAAGATTTAAAGTTTTTAATTGAAGCGTGCGAAAATGCCCCCTTTTTTGGAAATCCTGAAATGGGCATAGAGATAGCAAAAATTTTAAAAAAAATTAAACCATAAATTTTTAAATTTTTATGAAAAATTTTCCTCCAGAACGAATTGTTTGCCTAACAGAAGAAACCGTAGAAACAATTTATTTATTAGGCGAAGAAAAAAGAATAGTTGGCGTAACTGGCTATGCAACAAGACCTAAACAGGTAAGAAGTGAAAAACCAAGAATATCAAGTTTCATATCAGCTAACATAGACAAAATTATTAGTTTAGAACCAGATCTTGTGCTGGCATTCTCAGATATTCAAGCTGATATTGTTTCGGAATTAATTAAAAAAAACTTTACTGTCTTATGTTTTAACCAAAGAGATATAAATGGAATTTTTAATATGATTAATATGATAGGCAGCATATTAAATGTTAAATTAAAATCTGATAAACTCATTAAAGACTTAAAAGTAAATTTAGAATCCGTTAATCAAATATACAATAATAACAATAAGTTAAAAGTTTATTTTGAAGAATGGAATGACCCTTACATAACAGCAATCAAGTGGGTATCTGAACTCATAGAGATTGCTGGGGGCAAAGATATTTTTAAAAATATATCATCAAATAAAACTGCAAAAAATAGAATTATTAGTGATAAACAAATTATAAAAGCTAATCCAGATTTAATTATTGGATCTTGGTGTGGCAAAAAAGTTAATTTTAAAGAAATTATCTCTAGACCGAATTGGAGTAATATTACTGCAGTAAAAAATAATAATATTTATGAGATTAAATCATCTAAAATACTTCAACCTGGACCTGCAGCCCTAACAGATGGTCTAGAAGAATTGATAAAAATATTTAAAAAAGCAAAAGTATAATTTAAATAATAGAGTTCAATAACAAAATTACAGACAATATTAAAAGTACTAAATAAGTTGATATCATACCAGAAATTCTTAGAAATGGATTATGATCATAGAATGCAAAACAAATAGCGTGAGCTAATCTGCCATATATAAAAATCAAACATAAAATTGATAAATGCATAGAATTTAATAACTTAAAATATTCACTTAAAAATAGTAAAATTAAAAAAAGTGGAACATATTCAGAAAAATTACCATGGGCTCTTACATTTCTTTCTAATTTTTTTTCTGAAATATCTTTATCCATTTTAAATATTAATTTCATAACTGGACTACCTCTAAAGTAACCAATACGAAAAGATAAAAATAAATAAAATAATGTTAAAAAACCAGCAGATAGTTTTGTTAACAAAAAGTCATCAATCATCAATAATTGCCTCTTACTGGATATTTATTATCTTGAGCAAATTTTAACTTAGCTGGAAAAGTAGAAAGATCAGGTCTTGCCCAAGGCATATTGCTAATATTTACCATATAGATAGAGCCGTCTTTTTTTATAATAAATAATCCTGGTTCACAAAAAATATCACTCTCAGTTTCTTTAATTGATTTAGAAATAAATAGTCCCCAATTTTTTGCATCCTCTAGAGATAAGTTATAGCCTATATTTAATTTATCTAAACCCCAATTCAACTGAGTTTTTTTTGCTTTATCTTCATTATCCATTGACACCACAATAACTGAAGCATTTGCATCAGAATAATCATCTAATTGATTTTGAATAGATACCAAATACTCTTTGCAAACTGGACAATGAAACCCTCTATAAAAGATTAAGATATTCATTTCATTTGACAAATTATCATGTAAAGACCATGTACCATCCTTAAAAGTTTCAAAAGACAAACCAGGAGCTTTTTCACCTGGCTTAATTATATGTGTCATTATTTTGTCCCGTATAATGTG
>CACCZR010000041.1 GCA_902550555.1 uncultured SAR116 cluster alpha proteobacterium
GCAAGTTGTTTCCTAAAGATAAAATTGTATACGTTGGTGTGAGTTCAAAACATAGACAAAATGCATTTAATGCATGTAACTTTATTATGGATTATTTAAAAACAAATGCGACGTTTTGGAAAATAGAAGAATTTGAAAACGAAAACAAATGGGTGATGCAAGATAAAAAGGAAATCAAAGCTCTAGAAAAATGGAATTGATTTACTAACTGTTTACAACTTTTTCGTATGCTTTCATTAAATTAAATGACAATTCACCAGGCGTAAATTTTATATCTTCTCCAATTTGACTTACAGGTGTAACTTCAGCCGCAGTCCCGGTTAAAAAACATTCTTCAGCATCATGTATATCTTCTAGTCTTAATTGTTTTTCAATAGTATTTACACCTAGATCTTTAGCTAACCTTATTACTGTACGTCTTGTAATTCCATCTAAAAAACAATCAGGTTTTGGAGTGTATAAATTTCCATCTTTAAATTTAAAAAAAATATTAGCACCGGTTGCCTCAGCTATAAGATTCCTCCAGTCTAGCATCAATGCATCACTATAACCTTTTGCTTCTGCATCATGTTTTGATAGGGTACATATCATATACAATCCAGATGCTTTGACATGGACAGGAGCACAATTTGGGTCAGGCCTTCTCCATTTAGCAATATCTAATTTAATACCTTTCATTTTTTCACTCGGATCAAAATAACTGGGCCATGCCCATGAAGCAATAGCAACATTAATAGTTGTTTTTTGAGCAGAAACGGCCATCATTTCACTACCTCGCCATGCTATAGGCCTCACATACGCGTCTTTTAAACCATTAGAAATAATTAATTCTTTTTTTGCATTCAAAATTTCAGATTGAGTGAAAGGTATTTCCATATCCATAGTTTTAGCACCCTGAAAGAATCTTTGAGTGTGTTCTTCGGATTTAAAGATTTTACCATTATAGGCTCTTTCACCTTCAAAAACTGAGCTAGCGTAATGCAATCCATGATTTAGAACATGTATTTTTGAATCGTTCCACTCTATTAACTTTCCATTAAGCCAAATTTTTCCCTCTCTATTATCAAAACCCTGTATCACAAAAACCTCGTAAAATTCTTAATTTAAACAAATTTTTTTAAAAAGTAACTACTAAATTTAAAAAATAAAATTGTAATTTAACTTAGAGTTGTAATAATTCTAAATAAACTATATTTAACGAGGTTAATTATTAATTCACATATTTTAATTGTTGATGATGATCAAAAATTAAGAAATCTTTTAAGTGATTTTTTAAAAAGCAATGAATTTTTAGTATCAGATGCTTCTAACGCTTACAATGCTCAAAATTTAATGAATAGTATTATATTTGATTTAATTATACTAGATATAATGATGCCTGGAAAAACAGGACTCCAATTTTTAAAAGAGATAAGAAAAAATAGTAGAGTTCCAATTTTAATGTTAACAGCAATGTCCTCAACTGAAGATAGAATTGATGGATTAGAAACCGGCGCTGATGATTATCTTTCAAAACCATTCCAACCTAAAGAACTGTTACTAAGAATAAAAAATATCTTAAAAAGAAATTCTTATATTAATAAAATAAAACCTAGTTCAAATCTAGAGTTTGGTCCATTTTTCTTTAATATGGATTCCTTAAATCTTTACAAAAATGGCTTATCGATACATCTTACTACGTCAGAACAAAATTTATTAAAATGCTTTGCAAAAATGCCTAATAAAGCTCTCTCTCGAGATGATTTAAATAAAATGTTGGGTGGGAAAATGGAAGACAGATCAATTGATGTTGCAATCACTAGAATCAGAAAAAAAATTGAAAAAGATCAAAGGTTTCCAACTTACCTTCAAACTATAAGAGGCTTTGGATGGAAATTAAATACTTTTAACAGTAAAGAATTTGATAATGAGGCTTAGAAATATTACTCCAAAAAGCTTATTTGGACGAATGTTATCCATCATTCTTGTCCCTATAATATTAGTTCAAATAATTTCTGTTTTTATTTTTTATGAAAGACACTGGGATTCAGTCTCAAGACATATGTCAAAAAATCTTGCAAATGATATAGGACTTTTAATTGATGAACTTGGCTCAAATCCCTCTAAAGATGAAAGGTCATTATCTGCAACAAAAGCAAGACAATATTTTAATTTTATATTTTATTGGCTAGAAGGAGGTATATTAAAACCAAATCAAAATTTAGACCAAAAATTTTTTAATTTCAGAGATGCTTTATCTTTAAGAATAAAAAAACCTTTTTATTTATCAACTCAGGAAAATACTGGCCAAATAGTAGCTGACATACAATTAGCTAATGGAATCGTAAGAATGACAATTGAAAAAAAACGGTTATTTGCATCAACCGGTCTAACATTTATTGTATGGTCTATTGGTTCGTCTGTAATTTTATTTTCTATTGCAATAATTTTTCTAAGAGGTCAAGTTAGACCAATTTTAAATTTAGCAAATGCTGCTCGTCAGATTGGTTTTGGGCGAGATGTAAAAAATTATAATATTGAAGGTGCTACCGAAGTAAGATTAGCTGGTAGAGCTTTTCAGGCTATGAGACATAGAATAAAAAAGCAAATTACAGAAAGAATGGAATTACTTGCAGGTGTAAGTCATGATTTAAGAACTCCAATAACAAGAATGAAATTACAACTAGAATTACTCAATGAAAATACTAATCTCAAAAATAATTTAGGTGAGGATCTTGATGAAATGGAAGAAATGATAAAAGGTTATTTAGAGTTCGCGAAAGATGATAGAGAAGAGGAAATGGTAGAAGCAAATTTATTTAAAATTGTTCAATTAGCAGCCAAATCATCAGATCCTAGTTTAAATAAAATCGAAATATCTCCACCTTCATCAGAACTACCCATCTTCCCTATGCAAGTAAGATCAATCAATCGAGCATTAATAAATTTGTTGAACAACGCTATTAAATATGCTGGAAAAGCTAAAATTTCTACTCGATTATTTGATGATCATTGCGAAGTTGTAATTGACGATAATGGGCCAGGAATACCTCGTGATAAAAGAGAAGAAGCACTACTACCTTTTAATAGGCTAGAACATTCAAGAAACAAAAATACAGGAGGAATAGGTCTCGGTCTTTCAATTGCAAATAACTCCATACTTTCGCACGGTGGTGAACTTATTTTAGAGGATAGCCCATTAGGTGGATTAAGAGCTAGAATATTATTGCCAATTTAATTTGTAAATAAAAATGGTAATTCAAATACTTTCTTTAAATCATTATCTAAATTACTCATAATTTTATCAATAGTTATTTCTTTTCTATTTAAAAGTTCGTTTAAATTCTTAATATAAAGAGAATTTAATAAGGTTGCTTTTATATTTAATTTAAAATATGGATCCTTGTCACCGCAACATTTCATTAACTTTAAAATAAATTTATGATTTTGATTGTTTAAAATTAAAAAGTTTAAAAATTTATCTCTCTTTTTAGAACTTAAAAAAATTAATGCTTTTTTATATTTATCTAAATTTTCAAATTTTATAAAAAAAGCTTCTAAAATTTTTTCAAAATATGTAGCATCTTCGTCTCTTATTTCATTATTTAATACAATTAATATTGCATCGTCCATTTTCGAGTTAAATAATTTCAAATATTCTAATTTATTGATTTCGTCACTGTAAGGGAATAATGTTTTTATAATAGAGCTATCTATTTTTAATTTTTTTGAAATCAAATCTATATCAAATTTTTTTTCTCTAATAACTGAATTAATATACTCATCAGCAATTAAATATTTTATTTCAAAATTATTCATCTTTTTAATTTTTTAATTCATGAGCTCTATTTATAGCATTTAATACAGCTTTTTTTAATATAACCTTTAAACCTTCTTCTTCATTCATTAGAATTTTTAAAGCGGCTTCAGTTGTTCCACCTGGACTAGTAACATTTTTTCTAAGAGAAGTGGCATTGCTACTCTTATCAGAGTCTAACAAAATGGCTGAACCAATAAAAGTATTTTTAGCAAAGTTGGTAGCTTCATCTTTAGATATTCCTAAATTTATAGCAACTTCAGTTAGAGCTTCTGTTAAATAAAAGAAGTAAGCTGGCCCAGATCCAGAAATTGCAGTTATTAAATCTATTTGTTCTTCATTTGGAACAAAAGAAACAGTACCGATTGATGACAATAGTTGTTCTATAATTAGCTTTTCATTAGGTAATATAGAATTAGAACAATATATAGCTGTAACACCCCTCGATATAGAGGCTGGTAGATTAGGCATTGCTCTAACAATTTTTATTTCAGTAGAAATATTTTCTTTAAACCAACTAACAGATTTTCCAGCTAAGATTGATATAAAAACTGTACTTTTATTTTCAAACTTTAATATATCATTTTTTATATCATTTAATTGTTGAGGTTTTATAGCAAGAATAACAAAATCAATTTTTTTATTTTCTGTAAAAAATTCATTAAAATTTTTGTATAATTTTACATTTGTAAATTTTTTGTAATTTAACAATATTTCTTCTTTTTCAATTATTGAAATTTTATATTTAGAATTTTCTTTTACCCAACCTTTTGCAAGAGCTGAGCCCATTTTTCCATGCCCAATTAATACAATGTGATTCATGTTAAAAATCCATATTTAGTTTATTTTTTTTTAGCTTTTGATACTTTTATCTCTAAAGATAATTTGTTTACTCTATCTTCTAATGCATGAAAATCTTCACGTGTAACATAACCTTTTTTATTTAAATATTTTTCAATTTTAATATTAATTAAATTTTCAATCTCACTTTTAATTCCTGAAAAAGTTGATAAAATTCCATATGCAATTGATCTACTGTCATTAAAAAAATTTTTGTCTTTCATATTTCTACCTATCATCTATATTTAATTATAAATACTATACTAATTCAACTTATATACAAAAATTATGAATTTTCCAGCAATTGATCC
>CACCZR010000042.1 GCA_902550555.1 uncultured SAR116 cluster alpha proteobacterium
ATTGTCAGCTTTTATTTTCGAATCTGCAATATCATCCAATAATCTACAAAATGAATATAGCTCGGCACACCTAATCAAATATTTTTTAGGCAATAATTGTCCAGCCCAATAAAAACTTTTTCCATTTTTCTTTAAAATTTCTAAGTAATTATTCATTAACTATAATATTTTCAACCACCTTAGCAGATGATAACACACCAGGGATTCCAGCTCCAGGATGGGCTCCAGAAGCAGCAAAATATAAATTGTTTATATGTGGGTCTCTATTGTGATATCTAAACCAAGCAGATTGCAAAAAAATAGGAGCAATTGAAAATCCTGCACCATGCATAGATCTATAATCTTTTTTAAAATCTTTTGGTGTCATAAAAAAATCATTACAAACAGTCTTACTCAAACTAGGCATAATTGTTTTTTCTAAACTTAAAATTATTCTATCCTTCAATTTTATACCTTCAACATCCCAATCTACATTACCTTGCAAATTCGGGACTGGGCATAGAACGTAAAAACTATCACAACCCTTTGGTGCAAAAGATTTATCAGTGGCTGTGGGTCTATGAATGTAAAGAGAGAAATCATCAGCTAATACTTTTTTATCAAAAATATCCTTCAACAAACCTTTAAATCTTTTTCCCATCCAAATTGTATGATGTGCAATTTTATTATATTTTTTCTTCGTTCCAAAAAAAAGTACAAACATACCCATAGAATATTTTGTAAAAAATTCAGGTAAAAACTTTTTTCTTTTAAACAAACTCTTAGATTTCAATATTTCTTGATAAAATGTAGATGGATCACCATTAAATATTAATTTATCGCAATGATATATTTTACCCTTTTTATCAGTTATTGAAGTAATTTTATCCCCTTCTATATTTACTTTTGAAATGTCAACATTAGTCTTAATATTTATTTTATTTCTTAACATTAGTTTTTTTAATTCAATGACAATTTTTCCAGTTCCCCCAATGCAAAAATATACACCCCAATTTCTTTCTAAATAATGAATTAAAGCATATATAGATGTAGTATCAAATGGGTTACCACCTACTAAAAGGGGGTGAATTGAAAATGCTGATTGTATCTTTGGATTTTTTAAATATTTTTTAACTAATTGAGAAACTGTTAAATAAGCTTTTAATTTAATTAACGAAGGGATCTGCTTAAACATAAACCAAAATGAGCTAAATGGTTTATCTGAAAGTTTTGTAAACCCAATATCAAAAATTTCATGTGAGATTTTTAATAGCTTTTCATAACCAAAGGCATCATTTTTTGAGAATTTAGCAATTTCCTTTTGTGTATCTTTTACACTTTTACAATAATCAAATGTAGTTCCATCATGAAAGTAAAATCTATACCAAGGATCCAAAGGAACAAACTTTAAAAATTTTTCTCTGTCTTCTCCAAAGAGCTTGAACAACTCATCAAACATAAAAGGTGCAGTAATAACTGTTGGTCCTGCATCATGACGAAACCCATTTACATTAAATACCTGAGCTCTTCCTCCTATATTGTCTAACTTTTCTAAAAGAGTAACCTCGTAACCAAGGGCTCTCATTCTTAAAGCAGAAGCTATACCTCCAAAACCAGAGCCAACGACAAGAATTTTAGTATTTTTATTAAATGTCTTCATAAAAAAACAGCCTGCTTAAAAAAGCAGGCTGTGATAATATAAAATTTAACAGAATTAACTTTCAGATTCTGTTACCGCAACGTTCCAGATAATCACACCAAATGCAATTTTGTTTAAAACGTCAGCTAAGTTGTAGATTATGTTTAAAGCGTCTGCATTTACACCGCCTGCCATATAACCCATGAAATAACCGATTGGATATATTGCCCAACCAATTGTTACAATCCATCTCATTGTTGAGAAAGCTGATTGAACTGATGCTGGAGCATCACTTGCATTAGCTTTTCCTGCTTCACCAGCAAAAATCTCATACAAGATGTATATCCATCCAACCATTCCGATTACAAAACCTAAAGTAGCATTAATGTATCCGGCTTCACCTAGGTATCCACCAACTAACATTACGATACTTCCAATCATTAATCTCCAGAAACATCCGCCACTTATTGCAGTACATGCTCTTAGAATGATGTAAAATTCAACCATTAATAATGGTACAGTTATTAACCAGTCAATATATCTAAATTCAGTAGGTGAAGTTCCTGTACTTACCCATACATCTCTCATATAGAAATAGTGTACGGCAGCAACTAATGTAACTAAACCAGATACAGTCAACGATGTTTTCCATTTAGCAGAAACTCTTTGTGTCTCTAAAAAGAAAAATGCAGTAGATGCTACAAGAGCCATAGAAATCAGCCAAAAACTCATTCCTACAAAGTCACCCGCTGCTAAGCCTGTAAATTCAGCTGCACTTGCAGCAAAAGGCAAAGATGATAAAAGAGTAGCCGGTACGGCATACTTTAATATTTTATTGAACGACATTAAGGACCTCCCCTATAAGTTAAAATTCGCTCGAATTAGAGTAATATCTAATTATTTCCGATGAGAATATGTTCTAAATGACCATGAATCAACATTTAAAACAGTGTAGGTAATAGAAAAAAGCCAAATATTTAACTATCTTATTGAATTTATTAAGTATTTTATTTTCAAAAAAAACTAATTAATTTTCTTGATTTTTAAAATTATTCATTTTTTAAAAAGAAATAACTACATATTGTGGTTTTTAATAATTATTTCAATAAATATTGTTACCACTAACTTTTAAATCCAGAATTTTCCAAGGGACATGCTTAGGCAAAAGACTTTTTTTTGACATTTTGTCGATTAATGAGAATCTTTTACTTTTATTAGAAATAAAAATTTTTAACCAAGTTTCTAAAGAAGTTTGACCATAAGGATTTTCTAAAAATAATTTATTTAATGCTTGATACTCATTGATAGATAAATGTGTATTTGCATTTGATTTTATATTTTTCAATCTCAATGGTCCATTTCCATCAAACAAATACCCTCCTCTAGTTGAAATGTACCCAAAAATAGGGCCAGAATAATCATCTTCTTGAATAGTAACTGTATTTTTATCTAATTCTACGTAATGATAAGCTATTCCCAAACCCTCTGAAAGGTGCATGATTTGCAATTGATCTTGATTTAACCAAAGTAAATTCAAATAAGACACTGATCCTTCACAAGGCCACTGAGTTGCAGGGATAGAACCGTATGCTGACATTGAAGCCGCATAAACAATAACAGAATTATATAATTTTGCTGGAGTTACGCATAGATTCTCTTTAACACCAAATTTATTTTTTAATTGATATGGGGATCTATTAGATCCAATAGATAAAATTGGAACTCTATTTTTAAGCGATATGTGTATCCCTTGATAAAATTTTCCATTCTTGAATGTAAACGAAGTTTTAGGTGCTTTATAAGGGTAACTTATTGCTTTTTCAAACCAGTTATATTCAGGGAAATATTTTTTATCTGCATGAACAAAACATTCCATTAACTACAAACCTAATTTTTCATCAAAACCAAATCTTAAATTCATACATTGAATTGCTGCAGCAGAAGCTCCTTTTCCAAGATTATCAAAATTTGCAGAAATTATTAATTGACCACTATTTGTATTTTTAAAAATATTAATTTCAACATCGTTAGAATTTACAATTAAGTTTGGTTTATAAAAACCATCAGGTAATTGAATGTCATCATTAGATTTCACCTTAATAAATTGTTGATTTTGATAATAGTCACTAAAGAAACTCTCAATCTCAAAAAAAGAAGTTTCTTTTTCAAAATCTTTTATGGTTAAAAATAAATTTACAATCATACCTTGATAAAAATTTGCAACCGATGGTAAAAAAATTGGATTATTTTCTAAACCACAATGAAACTTTATTTCTGGGAGATGTTTATGATTTAAATTTAATCCATAGTAAAAAAAAGGAGAATTATTATTATTTTGATATTCAATTAAATTTTTTCCACCTCCACTAAACCCACTAACTGCTTGAATTATAAACTGATGAGAACAAGAAATTAATCCCGTCTTTGTTAATGGAAATATAATTAGATTTGATCCTGTTGCATAACATCCAGGAACTGAAATTAAATTAGATTTATTTATATTTTTTCTATATTCATCTGACAATTCAGGCAATCCATAACTCCACATTGCAGAAGTTCTGTGTGCTGTAGAAGCATCTATAAAAATAGGACAATCTTCTTCTAATTCATCTCCTATAGAAACAGCTTCTCGTGAGGCATCATCAGGTAAACACAAAAATACAAGATCAGCCTTTTTCATCATTTCTTTTTTCTCTAACAAATTTTTTCTTTTATTAGGATCAATTTTAATGACTTCTATATTTGGATGTTTTTCTAATCTTTCATAAATTTGAAGTCCTGTAGTTCCTTCTTCACCATCAATAAAAACTTTTTTTATCATACAAATCCTCTAATTATTGAAAGAAATTAAAAAATATTTAAATTACTTATAATCAATTAATCAAAATAACTAAAATGAAAACGTACAAAACAAATGAAATAATCTCTCTATTGCTTGATAAATCGAAAAAAAATGGTGCTACTGATACTGAAGTTATTATATCAAAAAGCTATGGAAAATCATTAGAAGTTAGAAATAATGTAAAAGAAAAA
>CACCZR010000043.1 GCA_902550555.1 uncultured SAR116 cluster alpha proteobacterium
CCAATTTTCATAACCAAAATTTCACACTAAAGGATTATTCTGTATTTGTATCTAAATCTTCTTGTACACCTATATCATTAGAAGTATTGTTATCATTATCAAGTAATAAAGCTACAGAAACAACTTTTTCTTCATCGGAAACATCAAAAAGCTTAACACCTTGAGTTTTTCTACCAGTTACTCTAATTGAATTACTTTCGTTCTCATGAACCTTTAATCTAATTAATTTTCCAACATTAGTTACAAGCATGATCTCATCATCAGACGAAACTATATATGAAGATACAACTGGGCCATTTCTATCGGAACATTCAATATTGGCTACACCTTGCCCACCTCTATTAGTGATTCTATAATCATCAACTAATGTTCGCTTACCAAAACCATTTTCAGTTACTGATAAAACATATTGCTTCATAATTGGGTTTACAATAGACATTGAAACAACATAATCACTTGGTTTAAGTTTAATTCCTCTTACACCAGAGGAGTCACGTCCAACAAATATTCTAACATCATTAATATCACACCTTATAGCTTTACCAAGTCTTGTAGCAAGAAAAAAATTATCAGTTGCATTACATGGAAGTACAGAAACTAATTCATCATCATTATGCAACTTCATTGCAATTTTACCATTTTGCCTAATATTAACAAAATCGTTTAGTTGATTTCGTCTAACATTTCCGTGTTTTGTAGCAAATAAAATTTGTAATTCATCCCAGCTATCTTTTTCAGATGGCATCGGCATCACCGTTTGTATCTTTTCACTTGAATCAATTGGCAGCAAGTTTACCATTGCTTTTCCAAGTGCCTGAGGTGCTGCAATTGGCAATTTATAACATTTTAATTGGTAAACCATACCTTTAGAGGTAAAAAATAAAATTGGTGTATGCGTATCTGTTACAAATAAAGATGTAACCATATCCTCATCTCTCATTTTCATACCAGAACGACCCTTACCACCTCTTCTTTGAGCTTTATATGTTGATAAAGGAACCCTTTTTATATATCCACGATGGCTTACTGTTACAACCATATCTTCTTTTTGGATAAGATCTTCATCATCTTGATCCACATAACTATCAGTGATTGTGGTTTTTCTTTCATAATTAAGTTTATTTATTGCTTCATCAAATTCAGATATAATTAATTTTTTCAATACATCATTATCAGAAATTATAGAAAGATATTGATTTATATTATCTGATAACTCATTGATTTCTAACGTTATTTTTTCAGATTCAAGGCCTGTTAATCTTTGTAGCCTAAGATCTAAAATAGCCTTCGCTTGCAATTCAGATAATTTATATGTACCGTCAACAACTTTGTTGTCAGGGTCATCAATCAGTTCAATATATTTCTCAATATCATTTGCTTTCCAAAATTTATTACATAATTCTAATTTAGCCTCTTCGCCATCTTTAGAACCACGAATAATTTTGATAATTTCATCTATATTTTTCAGCGCTACTAGTAAACCAGATAAAATATGAGCTTTATCTCTAGCTTTATTTAATAAAAACTTGGTTCTATTTAAAACAACTTCTTGTTTAAATTTATTAAATGACAATAAAATGTCTTTTAAATTCATTTGTTTTGGTTGACCATTATCAAGCGCTAACATATTTATAGAAAAAGTAGATTGAAGCCTAGTATGTTTCCAAAGTTGATTAAGTACCACATCTCCTTGTGAATCTTTTTTTATGTCAATCACAATTCTCATTCCATTCCTATCAGACTCGTCCCTTAAATCAGATATTCCTTCAATAGTTTTACTTCTTACTAATTCGCCTATTTTTTCCAATAGAAGAGATTTATTAACTTGGTATGGTATTTCTGTAATAATTATCTTATCTCTGGCGTTTTCATTGTTAATAACTTCAACCTTAGCCCTCATTACTATGCCACCTTTTCCAGTTTTATAGGCAGCAACAATACCAGATTTTCCAAGAATAAACCCAGATGTTGGAAAATCAGGACCTTTAACATACTCCATTAGATCTTCAATTGATAAATCAATATTATTAATAAGTGCTTTACAAGCATTAATAACTTCAACTGGATTATGAGGAGGAATATTAGTTGCCATACCAACAGCTATGCCTCCTGCTCCATTCACTAATATATTTGGGAATTCTGCAGGTAGGACGGATGGCTCTAATTGAGATTCGTCGTAATTTGGGATAAATGAAATGGTTTCTTTATCAATGTCTCGTAATAACAATTCTGCAGATTTTGAAAGTCTAGATTCAGTGTATCTCATAGCAGCTGGGGGATCGCCATCAACAGAACCAAAATTTCCTTGCCCATCAACTAATTCAACTCTCATTGAAAAATCTTGAGCCATACGAACCATTGAATCATATATAGCAGAGTCTCCATGAGGATGATAATTACCCATAACATCTCCAACAATTCTTGCTGATTTTCTATAAGGTTTTGACCAATCGTATCCACCTTTGTACATAGCATACAATATTCTTCTATGTACTGGCTTTAGACCATCTCTAACATCTGGTAAGGCTCTAGAAACAATTACACTCATAGCATAATCAAGATAAGATTTTTTCATCTCATCACTTATGGATATAGTGGATATATTCTCTTTAGAGGGGTTTTCTGAATTGTTTTCCAAGTTATAACCTTAACACAGTATATAGTAAGACATTTCTTAACATAATACTAGATATATTTAGTATTAAAATGGTATTTCGTCATCATCAATAGATAAAGGTTCATCTAAAACTTTTGGTTTTTCTTGATCATTATTTGAAGATAATTGTTCGTTACTGTTATTCGGTAATTGATTTCTTGAACCTAATAAGGTTAATTCACCTTTATACCTTTGTAAAACAATCTCTGTTGTCCATCGATCTTGCCCAGATTCTTGGTCTGTCCATTTTCTTGTTTGAAGTTGTCCTTCAATATAAACTGTACTCCCTTTCTGTAAATATTGTTCCGCTATTCTTCCAACAGGTTCATTGAAAATTACGACACGATGCCATTCTGTTCTTTCTCGAGGTTCACCTGATGATTTATCTTTCCATTTTTCTGAAGTTGCAATACTTAATCTAACAACTCTATCACCATTTTGTAATGCTCCAACCTCAGGGTCTCTACCCAAGTTTCCAACTAGAATAACTTTATTAATACTTCCACTCATCTTGACGCTCCTAAACTTTGATACTAAATATAATAAATCTATAACAATTATATACAACTGATAAATCAAAACTTATGTCAAAAAATTTACTTCCTAGCAAATACCTGCAAGTTAGAGGCGCAAGAGAACACAATTTAAAAAATGTTAGCTTAGATTTACCAAAAAACAAATTAATAGTTATAACTGGATTGTCTGGATCTGGTAAAAGTTCTCTTGCTTTTGATACAATTTATGCAGAAGGTCAAAGAAGATATGTTGAATCTTTATCTGCTTATGCGAGACAATTTTTACAAATGATGCATAAACCGGATGTAGATTTAATAGAGGGTCTTTCACCAGCAATTTCCATTGAACAGAAAACAACAAGTAAAAACCCAAGGTCTACAGTTGGAACTGTCACAGAAATTTATGACTACATGAGACTGTTGTGGTCTAGAATTGGTATACCCTACTCTCCAACCACTGGTTTACCAATTGTAAGCCAGACTATTTCACAAATGGTTGACAAAATAATTGAGTATCCTGAAAAAACTAGATTTAATTTATTATCACCAATTGTCAGAGGAAAAAAAGGAGAATACAGAAAAGAATTTCAAGATTTATCAAAAAAAGGTTTTCAAAGATTTAGAATTAATGGTGAGTTTTACGAAATAGACGAAATACCAAAATTAGATAGATATAAAAAACATGATATAGAAGTTTTAGTCGATAGAATAATTATAGATAAAAGTAATGAAGAAAAGCTGTCAGAACTTAAACAAAGGTTAGCAGATTCAATAGAAATAATATTAAATTTATCTGATGGATTATTATATTTAATAGATAATAAAACAAATGAAAAAATTGTGTTTTCATCAAATTTTTCTTGCCCTGAATCCGGCTTTACGATAGATGAAATTGAACCAAGATTATTTTCTTTTAATAATCCAGCTGGCGCTTGTAAAGAATGTGATGGGTTGGGATATTCAAATGTATTTACAGAAGAATTAATTATTCCAAATAAAAAGTTGTCCTTTAGAGAAGGTGTAATTGCTCCTTGGGCAAACAATACTAGTAAATTATATATGCAAACATTAGAATCATTAGGAAAACATTATGGGTTCGATTTAGACACATCTTTTAATAAATTAGATAAAAAAACACAAGAATCTTTGCTATATGGTTCAAAAGACGAAAAAATTGAAATAATCTACAATGATGGAACAAGAGTTTTTAAATCAAAAAAAGTATTTGAAGGTA
>CACCZR010000044.1 GCA_902550555.1 uncultured SAR116 cluster alpha proteobacterium
AGATGGCACAAATGATTTAACAACAAGAAATACTCTCATAAAGCGTTATAATCTTTCAACATTTTCTTTTTCAAATAGTTGATGGAAATTATTTTCTTTCTGTGCACCAACTAAATAACTTTTATCTAAAATATATGTTGGTACACCAGTAACACCTAATTTATATGAATATTCCCAATGTTTATCGATCATATCTTTGTAAATTCTTTTCTCTAAAATTTCTTTTGCTTCTTCTTGAGGAAGTTTAGCTTTAGATGCTACATTTAAAAGTACATCAATTTCATAGACATTGTTTTTATTTATAAAATAAGATTTATAAAGTTCATCATGTATTTTTTCATTACCATATTTGGTATGTGCCCAATATCCAAGTTCTTGAGCTAATCTACTATTATAAGTATAAACTCTATCATTATATTCTAGTTTTTCTTCATTCATGAGTTGACTCATCATTGAATTTTTTTGATTTAGTTCCTCTTGAGAGCAGCCAAATAGATCAAGTAAATCTCTTCCTTCTTTTGGTGTGTCAGGGTGTAATGGAAAGTGTATAATATCTAATTTAATTTTATATTTTTTAATTACTTTTTTTAATCTTGCCTGGCCTAAATAGCACCAAGGACAAACATAATCAGTAAAAATTTGAAGTGTTTTTGTTTCCATTTTTAATAACTTTATTTCAATATATTTTTTATGATATATAATCTAAAGAAAAATATGAAATTAATTATAATTAATTACAGTGAATAATTACTTTAACTTTGAAAATACATATACAAACTTGCCAAAATGTTTTTTCACAGAGCAAGGAGTAAAACAAGTACCTTTACCAGATTTAATTATATTTAATGATAAATTAGCTAAAAGTCTTAATATTAATATTCCTTTAAATAATAAAAATGAAACAGCAAAAATTTTATCTGGTAATTTTAATGATAAAAATATGAATACATTTGCACAAGCATATGCTGGTCATCAATTTGGTCATTTTACTAACCTAGGTGATGGTAGAGCAATTATTCTAGGTGAACATGTAAGTAAATTTGGTAAAAGATATGACATACAATTGAAAGGATCAGGAATAACCCCTTATTCAAGACAGGGAGACGGAAAAGCAGCTTTAGGTCCTATGTTAAGAGAATATATAATAAGTGAGGCTATGTACTATCTTAATATTCCAACGACTAGAAGTTTGTCAGTTATAAAAACTGGTGAAGATGTTTTTAGAGAAAAAAAATTACAAGGATCAATTCTTACAAGAATTGCAGAGTCACATATTAGGGTAGGCACATTTCAATATGCTGCTGCACAACAAGATAAAAAAATCTTAAAAAGTTTATTTGATTACACTGTTAAAAGACATTATTCAAATATAAAAAATTATGAGAATATTTATATAGAGCTTCTAAAAGAATTTTCTTTGAAGCAAATTAATTTAATAACAAATTGGATGAGAGTAGGTTTTGTTCATGGAGTGATGAATACTGATAATATGACTCTTTCTGGTGAAACAATTGACTATGGCCCATGCGCTTTTATGAATAATTATGATCCTAATACTAAATTTAGTTCAATTGATCATATGGGAAGATATTCTTATAAAAACCAACCAATCATCGCGCAGTGGAATATTGCTAGATTTGCAGAGACATTACTCCCGTTAATATCAAGTAATTTAGATGAAGCAATAAAAAAAGCTGAAGATATAATAAAATCTATACCAAAAACTTATAAAACAAGCTGGTTAAACATGATGAAGAAAAAATTAGGTTTAGTTGATAATGATAATGAAGATGAAAAAATTACTAACTCTTTATTATCTTGGATGGAAGAAAATAACGCTGATTATACAAATACCTTTGTTGATTTGATGAATGAAGAAAACCTTAGTCAAGGTATTTATAAATCAAATGAGTTTAAGAATTGGTTTGAGATTTATAAAAAAAGGAAACTTCGTCAAAACTTTTCTAAATCTAAATCGCTTAAACTTATGAAGGAAAATAATCCTTTTGTAATACCAAGAAATAATATTGTAGAAGATGTTTTGTTAAGTGCTGATCGAGGAAATTTGGAACCTCTTAAAAAATTTTTAAAAATATTAGAAAACCCTTATGATAAAAATATAAAGATTTCTAATTATTACAAAACTGATATTAAATCAGATCAACCATATATGACGTATTGTGGAACCTAATTAATTTAAATTTTTTGACTAACATCCCACCTTTTTTTAAGTATCTACATGTTTCACAACCAAAAGATCCATCTGGATAAATATCTTGATCCATAAGATTTTTTGCATCACTTATTGTTTTGCTTACCCAATTGTCATTGCAATCTAGCTTGATTAAGTATAATTCAAATTTTAGCGTTTGATTAAACATTGGTTCATTTTTAAGACCATTAAAATAGACTAAATATGCTGTATCAGATACTTTGAAACCGTTCCTACGAAATAACCACTGATACATCTCTAATTGTCTTCTGTAAGCTTTTGGATATTCATATTTATTCCAAGTTTCTTCCCAATCAAAATTATTTTTTGAAGTAGATTTAACATCAGATAAAATAAGTTCACCATCAGGTTTGACCCAAACATCATCTACAGCTCCATAAAAATGAACATCAGTGTCAGCGTCATAATAAGAAATACCTTGGAAATTATTTCTCCATTTATCAATATCTTCATGTTTAAACGGAACAGCATCAATATTGTTTTCTAAAAAAAGTGGATGTGGCTCTTGTTTTTCTCTATAGTGGTCAAATTCATTTTTACATAAATTGTCGACTGCACTATTGAGTGTAAAAGGTAGAGTATTTAATCTTACTTTGT
Source organism: uncultured SAR116 cluster alpha proteobacterium (assembly GCA_902550555.1). Lineage (GTDB taxonomy): Bacteria > Pseudomonadota > Alphaproteobacteria > Puniceispirillales > Marisalimonadaceae > TMED54. Next base: position 2,831 of record CACCZR010000044.1, read on the forward strand.
ATTTGTACATTAGAACAAAACATCTTTTACAATTAAGATATTGTTCAATTGCAGATCTACTCAATTTAATCATTATAAATAAAGTTAAATTGATTATTTTAATTGTACAATGTTATTTTAACTTTTATTTTATTCTGTGAGATATTTCAATCTCTCTTCTCCAGATGGATGGGATGAAAACCATCCATGTTTACTATCGTTAAAACAATTTTCTGTATTATTATTTTTGGAAGAATTACAAAAATGAATGATTAACTTTTTAAGAGCTAAACCTAAAGAAGATTTATCGATATTTGCCTTTTCAAGGTATTTTAGTGCTAAGAGATCAGCTTCTTTTTCAAAATCTCTACTTTTTTTACTAGCCCATAAATTAATGCCAATAAAGGATGCTTCTTCAATTAGAGTTTCGTTAGACCCAAGGATTATTGAAGAAAGAGTTGCAATGCCGATTATTTCTATTATTTGTCTCAAAGAGTGTTGTTTTTGTACATGAACAAATTCGTGAGCAATTATACCTAAAATGAGATCATCATTTCCTAGTAATTTTACCAAATCATCTGTCAAAACTACAGGGCCGCCAGGAAAAGCTAATGCATTAGCTCCAATTAAACTAGACTTATGAAATAAAATTTTTGGTGAATTAAAACAATTAGCTTTTGCAATTTTGTATGATTTCTCTCTAAGACGTATGATTGTATCTTTAGATAATTCAGTATTTTTAAAAATAGTTTTTTTCAATGATACATAAATATTATTTCCAATAGTTTTCTCCCAATTTTTTGGAAAAGATGAAATGATTAGAGGAGTAGTGAAAAAATAAAAATAACGAAATAATATTACAAAACTAATGAGTAAACCCGATAATATCATTGCTTTAGCAAATGAAAATTGTTCTAACCAAGGAATGATCATCTTTCTTTTACTTAAAAGATAACTTTCTTCTTCATAAGTTAATGAGGTTCGTAAAGAAAACATATATCCATTTTTTAGATATATGTCTTTTTTATTCTGAATTGAATCTATTAGTATTTTGTAACATATAATTTTATCATTAGAAGTTATAGATGCACTTTTTTTATTAAATTTTATTTCACCATCTTCATATTTTGAAGATGTAGGTCTAAAAAATATGCCATATTTTTTCAACTTAGATCGTAACCTCTATACCTTCCAATTCAGCA
>CACCZR010000045.1 GCA_902550555.1 uncultured SAR116 cluster alpha proteobacterium
CTGAGTTTAAAAATTTTTATGATGAGGCGAACTCAAAACTTCAACAATTTAATTTAAATGATTGGAAAGTAACTTTTGATTACGCAAAAAGAAGAGCTGGTGCTTGTATTTATTCCAAAAAGGAACTTTCCTTTTCAATATATTTTTTAAGGAATTCGTCTTCTTTTGACTTAAATGATACTTTATTACATGAAATATCACATGCTCTTGTTGGACCTAATCAAGGTCATAATCATGTATGGAAGAAAAAAGCTCTATCAATTGGGTGTACTGGCAAAGTTTACCATTCACTAAATTTTTCAAATCCAAGATGGATTAAATATTGTTCAAATTTATGTTGGCAGCAAACATGTTATAGAAGAAAACAGAACCTTGTTTGTAAAATTTGTAGGTCTGAAGTTTTATACAAAAGGAATTACGTTTCTTCTAATTCAATTAATGTTCCAGATAAATCATTAGGGTGAAGAAAAACAACTGGTTTGTTATGAGCTCCAATTTTAGGATTTCCGTCACCTAAAATATTTATATTTTTATTTTTTAATGAATTTATAGTTTCTGTAATCTTTTCTACTTCGAAACAAATATGATGCATTCCACCTTTGGGATTTTTTTCTAAAAACTTTGATATTGGACTTTTTTTATTAAGAGGTTCAAGCAACTCTATTTTTAAATTCGAAAACTCTAAAAAAACAACTTTTACACCATGTTCCTCTAAGACTATTATCTCACTCTTTTTCATGTTTAATGCTTTTTGCCACTTTAATGCAGCCTCTTTTACATTTGGGACTGCAATTGCAATATGGTTAATTTTTTTATTTTCGTTTTCCATTAAATTCTTCCATTACTAATTGTAATACTTTATTTTTAATATATTTTTATATTTATTATAACTTTATTTCATTAAAGGAAAAAAAAATTAGAAAAACAAGTAAACAAATTATAGAAGAATTACAAAATAGAAGAGTTGAGGCTAGAGCTGGTGGCGGTGTTGATCGTGTAAACAAGCAACATGATACTGGAAAATTAACAGCCCGAGAACGAATTGAAATTTTTTTAGATAAAGATACTTTTGAAGAAACTGATATGTTTGTTGTTCATACAATTAAAGATTTTGGTATGGAAAACAATACTTATTCAGGTGATGGAGTAATCACAGGATCTGGAAAAGTTAACAATATGTTAGTTTATATTTATGCTCAAGACTTTACCGTCTTCGGTGGGTCTTTGTCATCAGCGCATGCTTCTAAAATTGTGAAAGTTATGAAATTAGCCATTCAAAATGGGGCACCTTTGATTGGCTTGAATGATAGTGGTGGAGCAAGAATTCAAGAAGGTGTGGAATCATTAGGTGGATATGCAGATGTTTTTTTACAAAACGCGTTAGCATCGGGGGTTGTACCTCAGATTTCACTAATTATGGGACCTTGCGCAGGTGGAGCAGTCTATTCTCCAGCAATGACAGATTTTATTTTTATGGTCAAAAATACAAGTTATATGTTTGTGACTGGGCCAGATGTAGTGAAAACTGTCACCTCTGAAGAAGTCACAGCTGAAGAATTAGGTGGAGCGTTAACACATACAACAAAATCATCTGTTGCAGATGGTTGTTTTGAAAACGATATTGATGCACTTTTGGAAATGAGAAGATTTTTGTCGTACTTACCTTCTTCAAACATTTCCAAAGCGTTTACTAGGTATACAACAGATAGTATTAGAAGACAGACTGCTTCGTTAGACACTCTTATTCCAGATAATCCAAATCTTCCTTATGATATGAAAGAATTAATAATTAGCATCGCTGACGAAGGTATATATTTTGAGTTACAAAAAGATTATGCAAAAAATATTTTAATTGGATTCATCAGATTGAATGGTGAAACTATAGGAGTTGTTGCTAACCAACCACTTGTCTTAGCTGGTTGTTTAGATATTGATTCTAGTAGAAAGGCAGCAAGGTTTGTTAGATTTTGTGATGCATTTAATATTCCTATACTCACTCTAGTAGATGTTCCTGGTTTTATGCCAGGTACATCACAAGAATATGGTGGAATTATTAAAAATGGAGCAAAATTATTATTTGCTTATGCAGAAGCAACTACTCCAAAAGTAACCTTAATCACTAGAAAAGCTTATGGTGGAGCTTATGATGTTATGAGTTCAAAACATTTGAGGGGTGACGCAAATTATGCTTGGCCTACTGCAGAAATTGCAGTCATGGGAGCAAAAGGTGCGGTTGAAATCTTGCATAGAAAAAAAATTGATGACAAGAAGTTTATTGATGAAAAAACACAAGAATATGAAGATAAGTTTGCAAATCCTTTTATAGCAGCTGAAAAAGGATTTCTTGATGATATAATAATACCTAAAAATACTAGGTATAGAATTATTCAAGCCTTTTCAAAATTAAAAGATAAAAAATTAAAGAATCCAAATAAAAAGTTTGGAAATATACCTTTATAAGGACAAAAATGATAAAAAAAATTTTAATTGCTAATAGGGGTGAAATAGCTTGTAGAATAATAAAAACAGCAAATAAACTTAAAATTAAAACTGTTTCAATTTACTCAGATTCAGATATTAATTCTGAACATGTGCTTATTTCAGATGAAAGTTATTATTTAGGTCCATCAGAGGCTTCAAAGAGTTATTTAAATATATCAAAGATAATTGAAATTTGTAAAAAGGCTGAAGTTGACGCCGTCCATCCAGGGTATGGTTTTTTGTCTGAAAACCCTAATTTTGTAAGAGAGTTATCTAAAAATAAAATTATATTTATTGGCCCATCTGAAAGCGCAATAATTTCAATGGGTGACAAAATCAAATCAAAAATGATTGCTGAAAGAGCGAGTGTTAATGTTGTTCCAGGATTTATTGGTGAGATAAATAACGTAAATCATGCTAAAGAAATTGCTAAAAAAATTGGATTTCCAGTAATTGTAAAAGCTAGTGCTGGTGGTGGTGGAAAAGGAATGAGAATTGTTAATAGTGAGGAAGATGTTGAAGAAGCTTTTTTGAGAGCTTCAAGTGAAGCTAAAAATAGTTTTGGAGATGAAAGGTTATTTGTAGAAAAATATTTGGTTGAGCCCAGGCATATAGAAATCCAGATTATTGCAGATAATTATGGAAATGTTGTTTCACTTGGAGAGAGAGAATGCTCAATTCAAAGAAGAAATCAAAAAGTAATTGAGGAGGCTCCATCTTCTTTTTTAGACGAAACGCTGAGAAGAGATATGTCAACTCAAGCCATTATGCTTGCTGAAGAAGTAGAATATTCAAGCGCGGGGACAGTTGAATTTATAGTTGATAAAGATAAAAATTTTTATTTTTTAGAAATGAATACTAGACTTCAAGTTGAACATCCTGTCACAGAAATGATAACAGGACTTGATTTAGTACATGAAATGATCAATGTAGCAAATAATAAAAAACTATCATTCTCTCAAAAAGACATAAAGTTGAATGGTTGGGCTTTTGAAAGTCGTATATATGCAGAAGATCCCTATAAAGGTTTTTTACCTTCAATAGGCAGATTAACAAAGTATAGTCCTCCACCTGAGGATAAATCTATGGATTACGAAATAAGAAATGATACAGGTGTAAAAGAAGGTGATGAAATATCTATTTTCTATGATCCTATGATTGCTAAATTATCAACTTGGGGAAAAGATAGAAAAAGTGCAATCAAATTTATGGAAAAAGCACTTGATGAATTTTGTATTAG
>CACCZR010000046.1 GCA_902550555.1 uncultured SAR116 cluster alpha proteobacterium
AACTTTATTGCAAATTAAGAAAATAATAAAAACATCTAGGAATAATGTTTTTTGAATTGTAATTTATTCTTATTGAATTAAAGTCTATTTTATTAGAATGATTCTAAATTTAGGGGGTATATATGAAATCATTTTTATTTAAATTTCTTTCTGTAGTTGTTTTGTTTTTTAGCTCAATATCTTTTGCATATTCTTCAGAAACAACAATGAGAATTTCTTTACAATTGCCTTTAAAGTCTCATCTGGGTCAAAACTTATTACTGTTTAAAAAAGAGATTGAAAATAGATCGAATGGTGAAATTAAAGTTGAAATCTACGATTCTGCACAACTTTATAAAGATAAGGAAGTACCTGCTGCAGTTGGGGCTGGGTCAATTGAATCTGGTGTGGCATCTTTAACTAGGTATGTTGGAGATATTCCAGCAGTTGATTTATTTTATCAGCCATTTTTATTGAATACAGACAAAAAAGTTAGAAAGGCTGTTTCTAAAGGTTCTTCAATAAGAGGTCCTATAGACAATGCTATAAAAGATACAGGTTCAACTGTACTTTGGTGGCAAGCTTATGGAAATGCAATTATGTTATCAAATGGTCAAGCTATAAAAAACCCTTCAGATATGAAAGGAAAAAAAGTTAGAGTATTTGGTAAAACTTTAGGAACTTTTGTCAAAGCGGCAGGCGGTGCTCCTACTTTAATTTCTGGATCTGAACAATATCTTGCTTACCAAAGAGGAACAGTGGATGTGGGTATGACTGGTGTATCTGGAGTGAAATCTAGAAAGCTTTTTGAGGTCATGGACACAATTACCAAAACTAATCATGGTGTAATTGAATTTATAGTTGTTGCTAATACTAAGTGGTTTAATAGCTTAAGTTCTAAGCATAAAGAAATAATTATTAAGTCAGCTGAAATAGCAGAAAAAGATGTTAGAGATAACGTTGCTAAAATTGAAGATGACGCTTACAAATTAGCTAAAGAAAAGGGTATGAAAATTATTACTCCAAGTAAGTCTGATATTGATGCGTTTAAAGCAGCATCCAAGCCTGTTTATGATGACTATAAGAAAAATGCTGGTTCATTAGGTGCGCAACTTTTAGATGCTGCGTCAAAACTATAATTAAATAAATAGTAGAGAGAGCTTATAGCTCTCTCTAATTGCATTATGAATATCTTTGAAAAATTTATAGAATATATAGCTTGGTTGTCAGCTTGGTTATTTTGTGTGGCTGGTTTTATGCTTTCTTATGAAGTAATAGCAAGATATTTTTTCTTGTCACCAACAATATGGGCGGCAGAACTAAGCCAAATTTCGTTAATATATGGAACGTTATTAGCTATGCCATGGGCTTTAAAAGCTAGAAAGCATATCCAAATTAATCTTGTTATTAATCAATTATCAAAAACTAATAAAAAATTTATAAATATTTTTATTATGATCATTTTGATAATTTTTTCTGCTTATGTAATGATTTATGGTTTTGATATATTTTATGACTCTTTATTAAGAGGTAGAACAACAGGTAGTTTGCTTAATCTACCTTCATGGATAGCTGAATTATCTGTACCCTTCTGTTTTTTGTTATTATTTATTCAATCATTCATTGAAATATTTAAATTATTGCAAAACATAGAGCCACCCAAAAGCGATCATTAATATGACAATTCTAATAGTTTTAACATTAATGTTTATTTTGTTATTGTCAGGCCTTCCGGTTTCTTTCTCTTTAGGTTTTCTTGGTCTTGCAATGTTAATTTTTGGTGGATTTTCGCCATTAATGGCACCTCAAGCTATTTTGTCTACATTAGACGGATTTATATTGCTTGCTGTCCCACTTTTTTTGTTAATGAGTAACGTTCTTTTAAAAGGCGGTTGCGGGAAAGATTTATTTAATGCTGTTCAAGCTTGGGTAGGGCATTGGCCCGGGGGATTAGCTGTAGCTACAATAATATCTTGTGGAATTTTTTCTGCAATATCAGGTGTTTCTGTTGCAACTGCAGCGACAATTGGTGTTGTTGCTATTCCTGAAATGATTAAAAGAGGATACAATAAAAATTTTGTTTATGGACTTTTGGCAGCTGGTGGGACTTTAGGAATTTTGATACCGCCAAGTTTACCAATGATTGTTTATGGTTTTATTACAGAGGAATCAGTGATAGCTTTGTTTCTTGCTGGTATAGGTCCAGGAATTTTTTTAATATCTTTATTTATAATTTATTCAATAATTTACTCAAAATTTTTTGGAGGTTTTAAAAAACTAGATCCTAGTTCATGGGAAACAAAAAAAAATACATCTAAAAAAGTTATACCTACAATTATACTTGCCATTTTAATTTTAGGTGGAATTTATACTGGCGTTTTCACACCAACAGAAGCAGCGGCTGTTGGTTTTTTTCTATCATTAATAATTACTGTTTTTATTTTGAAAACATTAACTTGGAATGATTTTAAAGATGCAGTTTTTGAATCCATGGTTACAACGGCAGCCATCTTAATCATAGTCGCATGTGCAAAGACTTTTGGTAAAGCAATTGCACTTTATAGGATTCCTCAAGATATTTCTTATTTCATTAGTTCGAATATAGATACAAAAGCTTTCTTCATGATTGTAGTTTGTTTAATTTTAGTTGCAATGGGATTGGTTTTTGAAACTTTGTCAATGGTTATTATAATGGTTCCTGTTTTATTACCAGCTGCAATGACTATGGGAGTAGATCCTATATGGTTTGGAATTTTTATGGTAATTATGGTTGAATGTGCTCTCATAACTCCTCCGGTTGGCCTGAATCTTTATGTGATACAATCTGTTGCAAAAACACAGTTGGGAGAGGTTGCAAAAGGTGTTTTTCCATTTTTAATAATGATGATATTCACGGTTTTTATAATGTATATTTGGACTGATTTAGCTTTATACATTCCTTTTAAACTCTAATTAAGGTGTTGAAATGAAACAAAAAAAATCTAAAATTTTAAGAGACTTATTAAAAAGTAATAATTTTTTACCTGTGCCATCTTGTTTTGATGCTCTTTCAGCTAAGTTGATTGAGCAAGTTGGTTTTAAACTGATGTTTATGTCAGGTTTTGCAGCATCTGCATCTAGAATTGGTCAACCAGATCTAGGTGTAATGACACTTACGGAAGTTTTGGATCAATTAAATAGTATTACGGATGCATCAACTATACCGCTTATTGGTGATGGTGATACGGGGTATGGTAATGCTATGAATGTTATCAGAACAGTAAAAAGTTTTGCTAAAATTGATTGTGCCGGAGTGCTAATTGAGGATCAATTGTCTCCAAAAAGATGTGGTCATACTCCAGGGAAAGATGTTGTTTCAAGAGATGAAGCTTTTGATAGGATAAAAGCTTCAGTTGATGCAAGAGAAGAAAATGATATTTTGATTATGGCTAGAACTGATGCTAATTATACTCATGGAATTAAAGAAGCTATTGAAAGAGCTCAAAAATTTTATGAATTAGGCGCTGATATCTTGTTTGTTGAAGCTCCAAAATCAGAAAATGAAATGAGACTTGTTTGTAAAGAAGTTCCTGGTTATAAAATTGCAAATATTGTTGAGGGTGGATTAACTCCAAATCTAAGTATGAAAGAATTAGAGAGTATAGGTTATAATTTAGCAGTTTACCCATTGACAGCATTAAGTTCGGCTATG
>CACCZR010000047.1 GCA_902550555.1 uncultured SAR116 cluster alpha proteobacterium
AAGTTTCCTAAACCTAACTTAGTCATTGCACTACCACCACCACTTACAACGCCATTAATTGTCAAAGTGGTGCCGCTATTTACATCGAAATTTGCATTTGCTCCTGTGTATGAAATTCCTGAATTACTATCTAATGTTATAGAAGATGTAATATTCAAAGTACCATCATTAAATATTAGTTTATCTGAATCAAATGAACCTGGAATTGATCCGATGTTATTTGCTGAGGAGATTCTTAAAGTTCCAGAGTTTATTTTAGTTGAACCTGTATTTGTATTATTTCCCGACAATACAAGCGTTCCAGTACCATCTTTAATTAAATTTCCAGTTCCTGCAATTATTCCGCCATAAGTTAAGGTTGTGCCTGCGTCTGTTAAAATTGTACCATCAGATAGAAGATTTATTCCCCTATTTGAATTCAAAGTAAAACTGGAAGTCGTTCTTAGAATACCACCGTTAAATGTCAAATGACCTGGTGTAGCTGAACCTGGTGGTGATCCTAAACCACTATCAGCATTAATTACAATATAACCATCATTCATTGTCATTAAGGAGTATGTATTTGCTCCAGAAAGAGTTAAAGTACCAGTGCCTCCTTTAACAATATCCCCTGTGCCACTTATAACTCCTGATATTGTCTGATCAGAAGATGAGGAATAGTCAAAAGTTCCGGAGTTACTGATATTAGCTGAATAGGTTCCAGAACCTAAAAGACCTGACACTTTAAAGGTTCCTGCACTAATTGTTGTATTTCCAGAGTAAGTATTTATTCCTGAGAGTACTAAGGTACCATCTCCTGACTTTATAAGATTATTCGACCCAGCAACAACACCAGCTACCGTCATCGTTGTCCCTGAATTGACATTGAATGTTCCATGACTAGAGCCAAGAGCAACACCTCTATTGGAGTTAAGTGTGAAATCAGCTGTTGATTGTAATGTTCCACCATTTAATGTTAAATGACCTGCTGTAGCTGAGCCAGGCGCTGTTCCCAATCTACTGTCATCGTCAATACTAATGGTTCCTGCGTTGATTGTAGTTGATCCTGAGTAAGTGTTAGTTCCACTTAGGGTTAAGGTGCCTACCCCTGTCTTAGTTAATGTACCGGTTGATGTGGCGATTGGGTCAGCGATCAATGAGGTGCCGACAGAATCAATGACAAGATTATAGGTGCCAGTAATCGCATTACCAGAAGCCACATTCATTGTTAAAGTAGAACCAGAATCCACTTGGATTTCACTGTTAGCTGCTAAGGTAATGAGACCTGAGAGTGTATTTGAATCACTTACATTTCTTATCGCGCCATTGTTTGAAATGCCAGTACCACTCATGGTGATGGGCTCACCAACGTTGATGTTGTTACTTAAATTAAGGGCTCCACCTGATAAAACGGTGGTAGTACCTGCGGTAGTACCTAAGGCATTATTATGCGTTGCACTTATCGTACCAGCGTTAATGTAAGTAGGCCCAGTGTATGTATTGTTAGCTGACAAGGTTGATACATTGCTACCATCATGAATTAATGTGCCTGCTCCACTAATTACAGAATTGAGTGTGAAGTTGCTTCCTGAGCTGAAGATAAGATTACCACTATTAGTTACAGCGCTCGATGTTAGGCTGCCAGAGCCCCCAACTTCAAGAGTAGCATTGACATATTTTTTATAATAGACAGTATCTCCTCCAGTTACGGATTGACTGCCATCAATGGTATTTTTCTGGATAGTTGTTGCGCCGCTGTATGTTAATGCTCCTGTTAAGGTCACCTTCACAGATGAGTTCAGTTTTCTTAAACCGTAACCTTCTGCAGTTTGACTGGTGGCGTAAGCGATATCTCTATTGAAACCTGAATAGCTATCGTCTTCATCTAAGTTATCATAAACATTTAAATTGAGGTTAACTCCTCCATTCGTGTAGTTTTTTTGACTATCATCGATCTTAGCTTCCACATTGTTGCCATTTTGACGAAGGTCTACAGTCACCTGTTTTGTATAATCCGTTCCGCCGTCATGGTTGAAGCGAATCCTGAAGTTCGCTGTGTTGGTGACAGGATCATAGTATCGAACCGATATACCTGCCTCAGCTATATCGTCAGGAGATATATACTCTCCATGCATATAACCGCCTGCAATTCGTTGAAGAACTTCAGTCACAGTGGTTGACGTGGCTATCTGTGTCCATGATGAGGTCGATAAGCTTGAGTTTGACCCAGAATCATAAAGATCAAAGTAACGAGCTGTGGCATACACTGTTCCAGTGCCTGAGATATCTGAGGACAGTGTGATGTCATTACTAAAGTCAAGCACTAGAGCGCTGTTATTAATTATGTTTGAGTTGTTCACTGAACCGGTACTGGTGTTGTTTCCTAGCTGTAAAGTACCAGCAGAAATAGTCGTTGAGCCTGTTAAAGTATTTGTTCCTGATAATGTTAAAGTTCCAGAACCAGCTTTTGTAAAATTACCTGCACCACTAATAACACCAGAAATTAAATCATCACCTCCATCACCAGTAGTTAGAGTAATCCCGCTTGCAAGCTCAATATTTCCTAATCCACTTAAGGACTGAATGGTATCAGTGGCATCAACATCATAAATAGCACCTGAACTTACTGAGACATCTGTTGTATCGGCTAATGTTCCAGTTGTTTGAAACGTTCCAGCACTAATTGTTGTGTCACCAGTGTAGGTGTTTGTTCCTGATAGAGTTAATCTCCCAGTGCCAGCTTTTGTAAAATTACCTGCACCACTAATTACCCCAGAAATTGTCCTATTATTTGTATCTCCAGTTGTTAAAGTTATGCCGCTTGCAAGCTCAACATTCCCTGAACCAAAGACAGACGCAACTGTATTTGTTGAATCAACATCAAACACACCCTCATTATCCACAGTAGTACTAGAAGACAAAGTTCCTGTAACCTGAACTTTACCAGCATCTATATTCGTATAACCAGTATAGGTATTCGTTCCAGACAATAGTAAAGTGCCAGCTCCTGTTTTAAAATATCCCTTACTTCCACTAATTGTACCTGGATAAGTTAAAATACTTGATGAATCATCTACTTGTATCGTGCTTGCCGAATTAAGAGTTATGCCTTTATTGTTCCCTAAAGTGAATGAAGTTGAAGCTTTTAATGTACCTCCATTCAAGATAATATTATCTGCATCTAATGAACCAGGGTTTGGGCCTAGATTATCACTTGATGAAATGCTTAATGTACCGCTTGTAATCGTGGTAGTTCCTGAGTATGTATTGTTACCAGAAAGAACAAGAGTTCCACTCCAGTCTTTAGTTAAATTATTAGATCCAGCAATTATTCCTCCATAAGTTACCTTATTCCCAGAATTAACTTTAATTGTTCCATGATTAGGACCAAGAGCAATTCCTCTATTTGAGTTAATTGAGTATTCACCATCTAAAGCTAGCAACGAACCTCCGTTAATTGTCAGATGACCTGGAGTAGCTGACCCTGGTGCTGTTCCTAAAGCACTATCAGCAAATATTCTTAAATCACCGGCATTAATTGTTGTTGTTCCAGTGTAAGTATTAATTCCTGTCAGACGTAACTCTCCTGAACCTGCTTTAACTAGGTTACCAGCACCACTAATTACACCAGAAATTATGTGGTTGTTAGCATCTCCA
>CACCZR010000048.1 GCA_902550555.1 uncultured SAR116 cluster alpha proteobacterium
CATCATGGTTTGAAATTGATGTGCTTAAATTTGATCAAGAATTCTTATCTCTTTTAGGATTAATTGCTTCTATGCTTACAATTGTTGGAATATTTGTTCTTAGACCACTTATGGAAAAAGCCTCTATGAGCAAGCTCATAATAATTCTATCAATAGCAGGATCTATTTTTCTACTTCCTTCTTTGGCTATGTTTTATGGAATACATGAAATAACTTCAAAAATAACAAATGGCGTTGTTGATGCGAGATTCATTGCAATTTTTAATACAGCTTTAGAAAGTCCTCTTGGACAAGTCTCAATGATACCCATTCTAGCATGGATAGCACAATCTGCTCCAAGTCATTTAAAAGCAACTTTTTTTGCTGTTTTAGCTAGTTTTACGAACTTAGCACTTTCAGCAAGTAATTTAGGAACAAAATATCTTAATCAAATATTTATAGTCACTAGAGAAGTAAAATCAAAAACTGGTGAGATAACAACTCAAGCAGATTATTCAGAGCTAGGAATTTTGTTACTTACTGTTTTATTATTAACTTTAACTTTACCAATATTGGCTACAATTTTAATTAGAAAATTAAAATTAATAGCTTACTAAGCATCATGAACTTTGACATATTCAAAGTCTCCTGATTTATTATCTATTCCTTGATCAGGTGCAGCAATCCATGACGCGTATTTTCCTGGCTCGTGCTCAGGAACCATTAAAGACTCTATAAATAAATTATCTTCATTAGATGGTAAATAGTTATTAAAATTTTTATCCCACATTTTTGAATCTAATATATTCCCATCAGGGTCAATGAAAGCATTTGTAAATGTTCCAATTTTTCTATTAAAGCCTTCATGTGGCAATTTAACTTTAAAATCAATATTGAATGTTTCTATTGTTCTGTTCCATCTTTTAATACCTACAGAAGAATCTTTAATATAATCATCTCTTAATCTCATATTTAATGCTAACAAAGCAGGTGCATCTTTCTTTATAATTTTATTATTTTCAAACTCTAATATTGGATAGGTATCATTTTGTAATTGATGATCATCTTTAATTTTTGTTTCCCAAAATCTTCCTTTCACTCCAGCAGTAAAAGCATTAGCAGCATTAGTTGAAATTTCTGAGCCAAATAAATCTAGAGACAATGTAAAATGTAAATTTATCTTTTTTTGTATTGTAGGCAAATCGATTACACCTAATTTTCGTATCTTTTCTATTTCAAATGGATCTGAAATACCTGCTTTTACCATTTCTTCACAGGTTTTCTTGATTACTCTTCTAACTCCGTTTTCACCCACAAACATATGATGTGCTTCTTCAGTAAGCATAAAACGACATGTTCTAGAAAGTGGATCGAAACCTGACTGGGCTAAGGCTTCCAACTGCATTTTTCCATCTCTATCGGTGAATGATGTAAACATAAAAAAAGACAGCCAATCAGGAGTAACCTCATTAAACGCACCTAACATTCTGGGTGCATCCTCTGATCCAGATTGTCTTTTTAAGAGTTCATTAGCTTCTTCTCTTCCATCAGAACCAAAATATTTTTGTAACAAATAAACCATTGCCCATAAATGTCTTCCTTCTTCAACATTCACCTGAAACAGGTTCCTCATATCATATAATGATGGGGCTGTTTTACCTAAATGTCTTTGTTGTTCAATAGATGCGGGCTCGGTATCTCCTTGAATAACAATAAGTCTTCTCAACATTGATCTGTATTCACCTGGAACCTCTTGCCAAGCTGGTTCTCCAAAATGTTCACCACATGGAATTGTTCTTCCTTGCTTTTCAGGTGCTAATAAAATCCCCCATCTATAGTCAGGCATTTTTACATAGTCAAATTTTGCCCAACCTTCTCTATCAACACTAATAGCCGTCCTTAAGTAAACTAAACTTTCTTGAAAACCAACAGGTCCTAAATCTTTCCACCAATTAATGTATCCAGGATGCCATCTTTCAAGAGCTTTAAGAACTTTTTTATCGGATGATAAACCAACATTATTTGGTATCATTGTATCATATTCAACTTTAATATTATCTAACATAAATTTCCCCTTTTAAACTCTTTCCCAATTAAATTTACTTCTATTACCAGATCCATATTTTTTTAGTGCACCTTCTTCACCAACCGCATTAGGCCTTTGAAATATCCAATTTTGCCATGCTGTCAACCTTCCAAAAATTTTAGTTTCCATTGTTTCTGGTCCCGCAAATCTAAGATTTGCTTCCAGTCCAGTCATGCTATCTGGTGAAAAACTTGATCTTTCTTCTAAAAATATTCGTACTTCATCTTCCCAATCAATATCATCAAAACTAAATGTTACTAATCCCATGTTTAAAGCCATCTGACTATCCAATTCTTTGCAAATCTCATTTTCTAGCTCTTTTATTTTTTCAGATTCATTTAAAAATCTAGTTTCTAATCTTGTTATACCATTAGACATTTTAAAAAAATTAAAGTTTGATTTTGACAAAGCAATTTTAGCTTCAGGGTCATTGCTATTTTCGAAAACGCCCTCAGCCATGTATGATCTATCTGAAGCAAATATGATTTCAGATAAAAATCCGCCAAAACATGACCCAGGCTCTATGAATGTTACTAATGATCTAGATGTTACATCTATTCTCTTTAAAGTCCTATTCCAAAGATGTTTAATTTCTTTAATAAACCAATTAGAGCTATATTCATGTAAAAGACTATCGTAAAAAAGAATATTATTTAAGGAACCCTGAGAAGAAAAAATTATAACTCCAAGATCTAACTCATTAAACCTTAAATGTAATAAAATATCATCTAATTCTCTAGCACATCTGAGGAGCCAAAATTGGTCACCTTGATTTATTATATCATTTTCATTATCTACATTTATTAAATCAGGTGATTTAATAATTATTTTTGCATTCTTATTGGGTCTATCAATTAGCAATTCAATTGTAGAACATTGAATATGATCATTATTTATAATTTGTTTTTTTATTTCGTTTAATTTAATTCCCTTCTTATATGAATTATCAATTTTAATATTTTGTTTAATAATTTCATTAAGTGTTTCATCATAATTTGATTTTTTTGTTATAGAATCTACAAGTTTCCATTCTTGAGCTTTTTTAGCTTTTAACCCCTCTTCCATTGTGCAAAAAACATCAGCTAAATCTTTTCTAACTTTTCTTTTATCTGTTACTCTCGTCAAACCACCTGTTCCAGGCAAAACGGCTAGTAACGGAACCTCTGGCAAAGATATACTTGATGAACCATCATCCAATAATAAGATATGATCACAAGATAATGCTAATTCATATCCACCACCTGCACAAACTCCCTCAATTGAACAAATAAAATATTGACCCGATTCTGAGGATGAAGATTCAAGAAAGTTTCTAGTTTCATTTGTATATTTACAAAAGTTAACTTTGTGAGAGTGAGAGGCTTCAGCTAACATCTTAATATTTGCCCCTGCTGAAAATGCTCTTTCATTTCCTGATTTAATAATTACTAAATTAAGATAAGGATGTTCAAACCTAAATCTCTGGAGAGCATCAAACAATTC
>CACCZR010000049.1 GCA_902550555.1 uncultured SAR116 cluster alpha proteobacterium
ACGAGAGCTTATTGGGGATCAAGTGTTATTCCTCATATTGATAGTTCTAACGTAGAAGGGAATATAAATATGATTTTGTTTATTAATGCAAGCCAAAAAACAAATTCTGGGAATCTTGGTATTTGGAAAGATAACGAGTTTAAAGAAAATATTTTTAAACCTAAAAACTTAAAAAATTCATGTCTAATGTATGATATGAGCGAAGATTTTTATCATGGTTTTGAGCCTATGGACTTTGGTGCATATAGGTGGGCTATTGGTGTAAAATACACGCCAATTAATTTGGCATAATTGAGATGTTATTTAAAAACAAAATATTAAACCTTATTCTAAAAATTAATTCTTTTTTGTCGCCTAAAAATAAGTTTAATAAAAGAACTTTAAGATACTTATTATATGAAAAGTCAATTAATGATTCATTAGAATTTATTTCAAAGAATATGACTAACTCTCAAGTTTTTGAAACTAGAGAAGGTTTATATTCTTGGTGCTTTGATAGAATTACAAAAAAAGGTTTAATTCTTGAGTTTGGGGTTCATAATGGGAACTCTATAAATTATTTAGCTAATTTAACAGATGAAATTATTCATGGTTTTGACAGTTTTGAGGGTTTGCCATGTGACGGAATAATTCCAAAATTTAATGATGGTGCGACTAAGTGGTTTGAAGGTAAGATGACAAATTTTGGGAAAGAGCCTAATGTTAGAAAAAACGTAAAATTGTATAAAGGTTGGTTTGATAAAACATTACCAGTGTTTTACAAAGATAACAAAAGCTTCATTTCATTAATGCATATAGATTGTGACATATACTCATCCACTAAAACAGTTCTAAATTGTTCAAAAAAAAATATTAAAAAAGGAACTATAATAATTTTTGACGAATTTTTAAATTACGAAGGTTGGCAAAATAATGAGTATAGAGCATTTATTGAATTTACCAAAAATAATAAAATTAAGTATACATTTATTGCATATTCTTATTTAGGAGGAGTTGCAGTACAAATATGTTAAATTTACACATTAAGGATAAGATAGAATTAAATTTTATTTTAGTAATATCATAATCTTTTTTTAATTTATAAATAATTTGCTCATATGATGTAGCTTTTGATTAATATGGAAGAAAAATATTATGTTTTTAGATCTAATTAGAGATTTGTTTAAAGTTTCAAAATATTTTTTTCAATTGTATACAAAGAGATTCATTTTAGTTGTTATATTCGCAATTTTATTGTCAGTTTTTGAGTTTTTAAGTATAGCAATGGTATTGCCACTTCTTACATTGGGAACTGAGATTGAAAGTAATGCAGTTATAATTGACAAAATTCAGCTCGTTTTTGAAAAAATAAATATATCATATGAATTTTATATTGTGCTTTTAGTCTTTGGTTTAATGAGTTTACTTAAAACAATAGTAGAGTTGTATATGAATATTTTCATAAGTAATTCCTCTGTATTAATAGCTAAACATTTTCGTCAAAAAATAATAAATGGTCTTCAAAAAGTTAGTTGGGATTATTTTAGTAAAAAACCTCAAGGAATTATAATAAATTTATTATCTCAAGAAATAGATAATGCAGTAGGATTATTTAATGTAATTAAAACAATTATTATTTCATTATTTATGCTAATTATTTATTTAACCCTTGGCTCTAATGTTTCTTTAGAGCTTTTATATATTGCAGGAATAATTACAATTATTGGATTTTTTATTGCTAAACCAATGTTTAAAATGGCAAAAAAAGCTGGCTCGGGACAGGTTGAAAGCTTAAGAGATCTAGCTTCAGATTTATCTGACGGTATAAGGTCATTTAAATCATATAAAGCTATGGCTATAGAAAAGAAATTAACAGATAGCTTGATAGAGGCAAATAATAAGTTTCAATTTGCTAATTTTTTAAAAGTTAGAGCACAACATTTTTTACATGCATCTCAACAGTTTTTATTAATAACAACAGTTGTTTTAGGTGTTTTTTTTGCTCACAAATTTTTTAATGTAAGTTTTGCTGATATTGGTATTATGATAATTATATTGATGAGGCTAAATACTTATAGTTCTAATTTCTTTAAAAAATTACAAGCATTAGCAAACAGTAAATATGTTTTAGAAAAATATCAAAAATTTGAAACTGAATTGAATGAGAAAAAAGAGATTTTTTTTGGCAATTTCAAACCAAATTTTCCTAAAAATATTTATTTTAAGAATGTAAGTTTAATATTGAATAATAAAAAAATTTTCAAAAATTTGTCAATAAACATTTCCATGAAAGGTTTAATTTTAGTAACAGGAAAGAGTGGTTTAGGAAAAACGACTTTTGTAGATTTAATTTGTGGACTTCACAAATCTCAAAGTGGAGATATTTTTCTTGATAATCAAAATTTGGAAGAAATTAATATAAATTTATGGCGAAAATTTATTGGTTATGCCTCGCAAGAAACACAATTACTTAATAAAACTATATTAGATAATGTAAGATTAAATGATCAAGTTAGTGACAAATACATACTTAATTGTTTGAAATTTGCTGGTTTAAAAGATGTAAATAAAACTTTTTCTCATGGATTATACACTAACGTTGGTGAGTCAAGTCTAAAAATATCAGGTGGAGAAAAACAAAGAATTAATATTGCTAGAGCTTTATCAAAAAAACCAAAATTACTTATTTTGGATGAACCAACTTCTGCTCTTGATTATCAAACAGAGATTAACCTTATTGAAACAATAAAAAAGATTAGTAAAAAAATACCTATCATAGTTATTTCACATCAACGTATCATAAAAAAATATGCAGATTTAATTATAGATTTTGACAAATTACAAAAAAGATAAAATGAGTTTTTACAAATTATCTAAATTAAAATATCCATGGAAAAAATATGTTTCTACAAACAAAGATACACTCCTTTATATTTCAGGAAATAATAAAAAAAGTAATATAGATTATTTACTTAGCGTAGGAAATAATTATAAAAAAATCAAAAATTGGGTTTCTAATGCGCAAACACATTTTGGTTTTATTATTATAAATAAAGAGTGTATTTATATAGCAGCAGATAGAATTGCGAGTTTCCCAATTTATCTGTGTAATTTTGATCAGAATATTATTGGAATTTCATCATCTTCTAGTGATTGGATTAACTCACAATTCAACTTAGATATAGATTTTGAAAACGTTTTTTTATATCAAATGGCAGGGTATACATTTGGAAGGACAACATTACGTAAGTCTGTAATGAGAGTTTTGCCGGGAGAATTATGCAGTATTAGAAAAAACAAATTTAGTTATGATATTGATTTTGATAGGTATTACAAATTCTGTCCTAATTTTAAAACATCAAAAAACTTTAATTTTTTATCTTCATATTTGGATTTTGACAAGGCTATAAATAAATCAATTAAAAAATTAATTGAA
>CACCZR010000050.1 GCA_902550555.1 uncultured SAR116 cluster alpha proteobacterium
CGAAATTCTTGTTCTAAGAGATGGTTTTTCAAAAATCATTAATACATTTTTATTTCTAAGTATTTTGTCGGATCCATTTTTTTTTATATCAATTGAATCATCAATAATTCTTTCTAAATCTTTTTTAGAAAGATCTTTTATGTCAAAAAAACTAGTCATTTTTTTTATGCAACTCTTGAGATATCTCTTTTAATTTTAAAAATGCTAAATCAATCTCTTCAAATGATGTATTGAGCGGTGGTAAAATTCTAATGGTATTTTCTGCTGCACCAACCAATAAAAGGCCTCTTTTTCTCGCTTCAGTAGAAAAATCAGCAACAGAAACTTTTTCGGATAGTTCTATCCCGCGTAAAAAACCATATCCCTTCTCTTTTAAAAATATAGGTTCATTATGATTATCTAAATTATTTCTTTCATCTTTAATGAGAGAATTAATTTTATTATCCAAATATTTAATTTTTTTATTAAGAGTTTCTAAAAATCCATCTTCAGTGATTAAATTAATTACTACCTCTGCAGCTCTCATTGCTAGAGGATTGCCACCAAAAGTACTTCCATGTGTTCCAGGGACCATAGCATCACCTACTTCAGATTTTGCAAGAACTGCTCCAACTGGGAAGCCTCCTCCCAATCCTTTTGCAAGTGCAATTATATCCGGTTCGATATTCTCATTTTGATAAGCAAATAACTTTCCAGAACGACCCATGCCAATTTGGACTTCATCAGATATCAATAAAGATCCATTTTGTTTTGTTAATTTCTCAACTTCTTTTAAATAATTAATAGGTGCTTTTCTGGCACCACCTTCACCTTGAACAGGCTCGATCAATACAGCTGCTACTTTATCATTTAATTTCTTTTTTAAATCTTCAATATTGCCCCACTCAGCATGACTAAAACCTGGAACTTTAGGACCAAAACCTTCTCGAAAGAGAGGTCTATCATTAGCTGCAAGCATAGCTAATGTTCTGCCATGAAATGCTCCTGTAACACATAAAATCTCATCTCTTTTAATATCTTTTTTAGACCACGCATATCTTCTTGCTACTTTAACAGCCCCCTCAGTGGCCTCAGCGCCAGAATTACAAAAAAAAGCTTGGTTTGCACATGAATACTTTACCAATAAATTCGCTACTTTATCTTGTTCTGGGATTTTATAAAGGTTTGATACATGCCATAATTTAGAAGCTTGGTCTTGCAATGCATTAATTAAATCTGGGTGAGAATGCCCAAATGCATTTACAGCTATGCCAGTTGCATAATCTAGATATTTACTTCCATCCTCAGAAAATAGAAAGCTACCTTTACCATGTGTAAATGCAATATCAATTCGACCATATGTTTTCATTATGTCTGGGCTTAGAACCATTTTAAAATCCTTAATTAAAAAATAATTATATTAATCTAATTTATACAAAATGTTTAGATAATTTTAAACCTTGGGATTGATAATTATTTTTGCCTTTTATCTCACCATATAATTTATCTGGGATATTTGACATTGGTTCATAAATTAATCGACAAATAGTTTGTCCATCTTCAATAATAAAAGGAACATCATGCGACCTTACCTCGAGTACTGCTTTGGTGTTATTAGCATTTAATTCTGGAGAGCCAAATCCAGGATCAAAAAAGCCTGCATAATGAGCTCTGAATTCTCCGATATTAGTATCGTAAGGACGCATTTCAGCAGCTAGAGTTTTTGGAACTGAAACTGATTCCTTGCTACACAATATATAAAAAGCATCTGGACTTAAAACTAAAGATCTATTTTGATTTTCTTCAGAAATTATTAAATCATCAATCGTTATCTTCTCCCAAAAAGAGGAGACCTTATAATTTTTAACTTTATCACAATCAATCAACTTCGAATGTTTTTTTGCTTTATATCCTACAACCCCATCAACACCCTTTAAAT
Source organism: uncultured SAR116 cluster alpha proteobacterium (assembly GCA_902550555.1). Classification (GTDB taxonomy): domain Bacteria; phylum Pseudomonadota; class Alphaproteobacteria; order Puniceispirillales; family Marisalimonadaceae; genus TMED54. Next base: position 1,919 of record CACCZR010000050.1, read on the forward strand.
CAACTGATAAAGGTAATCCATTTTCTAGTTTATCCGATAGTTCAGATGATTCATTATTTTTTATCAAATCATGTTTATATTGAAGTTCAGCCATTTGTTTGTCAGTCAAACTTATATCACCAATTGAAAACCTTAATTGATTTAATCGAGTGCCAGTTCTTACAACAACCGAAAAAGTTCTTGGAGAAATTTCTAAATATAGAGAACCTTTATACCCTTTTGGTATATTTTCAAATTGCTGAGTTCGATCAACAATTAAACGAGTAAAAACATCTAATCTTCCAGTTGAGCTTTTTGGATTAGCCATTCCAGATATATTTTTAGGTAAGTTTAAAGCTTCCAGTAATTTAACTATGTACACACACCCACATTCTAATACCGCGCCATTTGATAAGCTAAATTCATGCATTGCTATTTGATTTAACTTTTCTTCAACTGTACTTACTTTGCCAGGCAAAAATGATGCTGGAACACGCCAAGCTTTAAAACCTAACCTTAAATCAATTGATGCTGGTTGAATTAAGTCTTCATTTATATTCTCATTACTAAATATAAAGTTTCTATTAATTAATTCTTTAATATATTGAGAAGGTAATACACCATTTTTTTCATTATTTAAAAAAACCATTTTATAAACCGATAATTATTATGACTTAAGCCTATAGCCACTATTAAGTATGTACCAAGCAGAATAACCTAAAATAATATTGAAACCTAATAATATTATTAAAGATGTATATGGAGAAACATCACTTAAACCTAAAAACCCATAACGAAATCCATCAATTACGTAAAAAAATGGATTTGAATAAGCCAATGGTTTTAAGAAGTCTGGTAATCTATCTATTGAATAAAATGTTCCAGATAAAAAAGCTAGAGGTTGAACAACAAAATTTGAGACAATAGATAACTGATCAAATTTTAAGGCCCATATCCCAGCAATCATCCCAATCGAAGATAAAGCAAAACCACCTAAAAATAGAAATAAAAATGTCCATAAAAAATTGATTGGAAATTCTGCAATTCCTAGAAGAAATAAAAGTATAAAAGATGCTATAAAAACTAAAATCCCCCTTGAAATACCAGCTAAGGTATGTGCAAGAAAAATTTCAAATGAACCTAATGGGGCTAATAATAAATCTACAATTGATCCAGTAACCTTAGCGGTCATAAACGCTGAAGACACATTAGCAAATGCATTTTGTAAAACACTCATCATCATTAAACCTGGTATTAAAAAAGTTATATAAGTAACACCTTTTATTCCTGC
>CACCZR010000051.1 GCA_902550555.1 uncultured SAR116 cluster alpha proteobacterium
TTCATGGTTTATTCTTCCAACAATAATTGCTTTTGTTGCATCTATAAGAGGTGTTGCAATGTTTTTTCAAATAAAACAAGTATCAAAAGTAACATTAAAAGTCAGCATCGATATTCAAAAAAAATTATCAAATCATTTGTTATTCTCTGATTTAGCTATGATTAAAAAAATTTCTTCTGGAAATCATATTTCAAGAATAATGAATGATGTTAATCTAATAAGAGATAGTGTGGAAAGGTCTTTAAATAATTTAATTAGAGATCTAATAACAATTATATTTTTGGTAGTTTATTTGATTTGGTTAGATTGGGTTTTGGCTTTAGTGGTCTTATCAATTTATCCACTTGCATTAAAACCGATCATATCCATTGGAAAAAAACAAAGATTTTATGCATTATCATTACAAGAAAAGATGGAGAACTTAACTTCTTTTTTATCTGAAATTTTTAGAAATATTTCAATGATAAAGTCATATTCATTAGAAAAACTAGAGAAGAATAGAATAAATAAATCTTTAGATAGTTTATTTCTAAGTCTATTTGATATTGTAAAAGGAAGGGCAAAAGTTTTGCCACTTTTAGAAGTATTGGGAGGAATTGCAGCTGCCTTTGTAATTTTAATTGCTAGTTATAGAATTAATTCTGGTTTTATGACAATTGGAAGTGTAATTGGGTTTGTTACTGCATTACTAATGTTAGCTCAACCTGCCAGAGCTTTGGGAACTTTTAATACTATTTTACAAGAAGGTCTAAGCGCATTACAAAGAATCTATAAACAATTAAACGAAATGCCAAAAATTGAAAGAATTAGTAATGTTAAAAAAGAACTTAAAATTCCAAATAATCCAACTATTGAATTTAAAGATGTAAGTTTTTTTTACGAAAAAAATAAAATTATTCTTGATAAAATTTCCTTTAAAACAAAAAAATCAAAAATGCATATTATTGGTGAAAGTGGTACTGGGAAATCAACAATATTTAATTTAATCAGTAGATTTATAGATCCTAAAAAAGGGAATATTTTCATAAATGATGAAAATATAAAAGATGTATCACTTTTTTCTTTGAGACAAAATATAAGTTTAGTTAGTCAAGAAACGATGATTTATAACGATACTTTTCATAATAATATATCTTTGGGTAAATTAAACGCTACAAAACCCGAAATAATAAGAGCAGCTAAATTAGCAAATATTCATGATTTTATTATAAGTCAAGAAAATGGTTATGATACTGTTATAAGTGAAGCAGGTAGTAATTTATCTGGAGGTCAAAAACAAAGAATATCAATAGCTAGAGCGTTTTTAAAAAACTCAAAAATCTTATTGTTAGATGAAGTTACTAGTGCTCTAGATTCCAAAACCTCAAAAAATATCTTAAAATCAATTAATCAATTAAGTAAAAATAAAACATGTATATATATTTCTCATGATGACTATGAAATAAATAAAAATTCTCAAAAATTAATAATTTCTAATAGTAAAATTAAATAAAATTATTCTCTTCTCAAAATTTTTGTAATTATTTTTTCAAAAAATTTATTTTCAGAAAAACTTTCTTCTAATTCTTGAGGCTTGTAAATATTTCTTGTCCAATTAATAAAATCTGCATTTTTAGTTTTTTTATAGTATTTGATGTAAAGATCACAAAAAGCATCAAGTATACCAGTCTTTGCGTGTTTTACATGTAGATATTTTAATGAAAGTTGTTTTTTTGCTACTTCTGGATTTTCTTTGGATTTTAAAACTTTAAAAAGAAATGCTATAATGCCAGCTCTATCAGCTCCAGACTTACAATGAATTAAGGCTGGGTATTTTATTGAGTTAAAAACTGCGTTAGCTTTAAAAATCATATTTTTATCTGGTGCTGCACGTGATCGAGCTACTAAGTTTACAAGCTCTATTCCATTTTGCTCACATGCTTTTTTTTCAAGAAACCAGCCACCATCTTTTTTTCCACCTCGAAGGTTGATTATGGTTTTGATTCCAAGTTTTTTATATTTTTTTATTCTTTGAGGAGTTGGCATGTTAGATCTGTACATATTTTTATCAATTTTATGAAAATTATTATATAATAGTCTTAAAAAACCATGATCAACTATCATCATTTCATACCAATATCTTAAAATTTTAAGTTTACTATTAAGTATTAGATCCCCCTGCAATTGTCATTTCATTAATTAATATGCTAGGTGCAGAAATAGTTGAATTTAATTCTAAGTTATTTGCAGGCACCATTTGTAAAAACATTTCTTTTAAATTTCCTGCAATAGTAGCTTCAGATATTGGATTTGAGAGTTTGCCATTCTTTATCCAAAATCCGCTGGCTCCTCTACTATAATCACCAGTAATTAAAGAAACGCTTGATCCGAGTAATTCTGTAATATAAAACCCATTTGAAATATTTTTTATCATATCTTTTTCATCAATATTGCCCGGCATAATCATAGCATTACTTACACCTATGCTTGGAGGTGAAGTCAAGCTTCTAATAGCATTACAGTTAGTATTCAAACCTAACTGTCTTGCTGATGAAAGGTTAAGCAGATAATTTTTTAATATGCCATTAGAAACAAGTTTTATTTTGTTTGTTCCTAAACCCTCTGCATCAAATAATTTTGATCCTAGTCCTTTGCTTAAATGTGGGTCATCAATGATATTTATTTGTTTATTAAAGATATGTTCATTTAGTTTTCCTTTTAAAAAACTAGTTCCATTTATAATTGAAGTTCCATTTAGTCCAGAAATTACATGGCTAAGAATTGATTTAGCTACCCTTGGTTCAAAAATTACTGGAAATTTTCCTGTTGGTGCTTTAGTAGATCCAATTTTATCTAGAACCTTTTTAGCAACTCTCCTAGTTATCAATTTCGGATCTTCGATATCGTTATAAAATACCTTTGATGAATAATCATAATCTCTTACCATTTTATCTGATTTAGAAGCTATAAGTGTCAAAGAATTTAAATTGTTTGATTTTAGATGTTTGTCATGAAAATTATTGCTATTAGAATAATAAGTTTCATTTTTAGTCCACGCTACTTGAACTCCATCACTGACTAATTTATTAGAAAAATTTAGAGCATGATTTTCTATTTCATTAGCCCTAGTCTCTAATTGATCAATTGAGGGTTCAAAACCATCATTTGTGAAAATTTTAACTTTT
>CACCZR010000052.1 GCA_902550555.1 uncultured SAR116 cluster alpha proteobacterium
GTTTAGACATTTACTTAATAGTAAAGAAATCACAGAAAATTATAGAGTGATCGCTTTTGATTTGCCATGGCATGGAAAATCAGATCCACCAGCTAATCATATGGAAATAGAATACAAATTAACGACTAAATCTTACATGAACATAATTATAAATTTTTGCAAGGCTTTAAATTTAAAAAATCCTGTTGTAATTGGCTGCTCTATGGGAGGAAGAATAGCCCTACATCTAGCCTTAAAACACTCAAATTTTTTTAAGGCTGTTATTGCTCTTGAAGGTGCTGATAAACTTGAACCATATTATGATTTATCTTGGCTAAATAGACCAGATGTTCATGGTGGTGAAATTCAAGCAGCATATGTTTCTTCACAAATTGCTCCACAAACAGATAAAAACAATAGAGATGAAATTCTCTGGCACTATAAGCAAGGTGGAACTGGAGTGTTTAAAGGTGATTTATATTTTTATTGGGAAGATGGAAATTTTGAAAACTCCTCTCATCTCATTGATACAAAAAAATGTCCTGTTTATTTACTCTCAGGTGAATATGACTGTTCGTGCACTCCAGAAAGAACCGTTGAAACTGCAAAAAGAATAAAAGGCTCAAAATATAAAATTATGCCAAATATTGGACATTTTCCTATGTCTGAAAATCCAAAATTATTTTTCTCTTATCTATTACCTTTTTTGAAAGAAATTCAAAAACTATAATTAATTGGCTTTTTCTATATTTCCACACACACTAATTGCTTGACCAGAAATATTTTTACCTAAATCACTACATAAAAAATAAGCCTGTTCTGCTAAATCTTCATGGGTTACAAAACGTCCTAATGATGCTGCTGATAAAATTTCATCTTTCATTTCTTCAAAAGAAATTCCCCTCACTTTTGCTTTTGCTTCAATAACTTGATCTTGTCTTTCACCCTGAACAATTCCTGGTAAAAGCGCATTAACTCTTATGGCTCTAGGCCCAAGTTCAACAGCCAAACTTTTTGCCATTCCAATTACACCCCACTTAGTTGCAGCGTAAGGTAATCTATAAGCAAATCCTACTCTTCCAGCAACAGACGCAACAGATAAAATTGCCCCACCATCTTCCATTCTTGGAACGGCAACCCTCATTGTTTCAAAATGACTTGTTAAATTAACCTGTAGACATTCTTGCCAACCGCCAAGTGTCTGTTCACCTACACCAGCCGTTTCCCCTGCTATTCCAGCATTATTTACAATTATGTTTAAATGGTCTAAATAATCAAAAGCACTCTCTACCATTGATGAAATCATTTGAGTTTGACTCAAATCACAAAATATTGCTTTTATATTTTGATGGTTCTTATTCACCATATCTACAGCATCTTGATTTATGTCACATACAAAAACCTTAGCTCCTGATTCTTCAAATTTTTTTGCAATTGCATAACCAATCCCATTAGCTCCAGCTGTAACTAATGCTGTTTTATTTTTTAAAAGATTATTGTAATACATATTTAAACGATATTTGTTTTATCTTTACCTTTAAGGTTTAGCATTTGTCTCGCTTCATCGGATGTAGCAACTTCTAATGAGAGGCCTTCTAGAATATCCCTGACTCTTTTAACTTGATCTGCATTTTTTTGAGCTAACTTACCTGGGCCATCCCATAATGAATCTTCGAGACCTACTCTTACATGAGATCCGAGAGATGCACCTGTTGCATTCATCCTCATTTGGGTAGCTCCTGCACCTACAACAGACCACTCATAATTATCACCAAATAATTTATCTGCTGTTTTTTTCATATGTAAAAGGTTATCTGTATCAGCACCAATTCCACCCATAATACCCATTACAAATTGAATGAAATATGGACCTTTAAGCATTCCTTCTCTGTGGTAGTGATGAAGATTATATATATGCCCAACATCATAACATTCAAACTCAAAACGAGTTCCATTTTCATAACCTAGGGTCATTATATTTTCAATATCTTGAAATGTATTTTTAAATAAAGAAGATTTACTTTTCTCTAGCATTTCAGTTTCCCATTTATGCTGAAATTGATTATGTCTTTTCAACATTGGGAATAAACCAAAATTCATTGTCCCCATATTTAAAGATGCTAATTCAGGCTTAAAATGCATACATGGTTGCATTCTCTCTTCAACAGTCATCTGTGGCCCACCACCAGTTGTTATGTTTATAACCGCGTCACATTCTTTATGAATTGTTGGTAAAAACTTATCAAATTCTGCTGGGTCTTGGGTTGGGTGACCGTCTACTTCGTCCCTTGCATGAAGATGTAAAATAGCAGCACCGGCCTTATGAGCCTCTAAAGAATGTTCAATTACTTCATCAGCCGTTACAGGAAGATGTTCGGACATTGAAGGTGTATGAATAGCACCTGTTACGGCACAACTAATAATGACTTTCTTTTTCATCTCTTACTCTCCATTTTCAAGTTTAAGTTTTCTTACCAAGGCAATTAATTGGTTTCTTTTTTTAATTCTATTATCTCTATCAGAAGATTTCAATCTAAGTCTTTGTTCTTTTTCTAATTTCAAAATGTAATCATCAGAATAGTCAGGAATACTGTTTTGCTGTTCTGCAAGTTTTTTTATTCCAGGCCTATATCTTGTAAAAGAATCTTTTATTCCACCAGGTGCATTTAGATCCATTATTTCAAATGGACCTAAAAATGCCCATCTAATTCCTAAAGCGTGTTTTAATGAAATATCAATATCTTCCATAGAAGCATATCCTTCTTCATGAAGTCTTACAGCTTCATTAAGGAGTGCTCCTTGAAGCCTATTTAACACAAAACCTTCAATTTCTTTTTTTAATATAATTGGAATATATTCTGCACTTTTATAT
>CACCZR010000053.1 GCA_902550555.1 uncultured SAR116 cluster alpha proteobacterium
TTAACTTTTTTTAATAAAATTTGGTATTTTTTTGGACTTTTTTTAAATAGAATTATTAGTCCAGTTATATTAGGGACTATTTTTTTCTGTATCATTTCACCAATCGCTCTGTGTATGAGAATTTTTAAAAGAGATGAATTATTGTTAAAAAGAAATAAAGCAAAGTCTTATTGGAAAAGTGATACTTCTTTATATAATCAAAAATCTTCATATAAAAATCAATATTGAGTTTGACAATGGATTTTTTGATTGAATTATGGAATTTTTTGAAAATAAGAAAAAAAATTTGGTTAGCCCCAATAATCTTTATTATGATAATACTTGGGGGATTGTTAATTTTAGCTGAAGGTTCTGTGGTAGCTCCTTTTATTTACACATTATTTTAATTTTAAAAATGAAAATATTAGGCATTTCAGCATTTTATCATGACTCTGCCGCAAGTCTTTTAGACAACGGAAAAATTATCTCTGCTGCTCAGGAGGAGAGATTTACAAGAATTAAGCATGATAGCTCCTTTCCATTAAATGCTATACAATATTGTCTTAAAGAGGGAAAAATAAATTTTGATGACGTTGATTACATAGTGTTTTATGAAAAACCATTTCTAAAATTTGAAAGAATCCTTGAGACATATTTTGCCTTTGCCCCAAAAGGTTTTACAACTTTTAGAAAATCGTTACCAATTTGGATTAAAGAAAAACTCTTTCAGAAAAAAGTTTTGTTAGATCATTTGAAATTAATTTCCAATCAAAAGCAATTAATTAAAAATAAGTTACTTTTTAGCGAACATCATTTAAGCCATGCTGCTAGTGCTTTTTTTCCTTCCCCATTTGAAAATTCTGCAATTTTAACTATGGACGGTGTTGGAGAATGGGCCACAACATCTGTCGCAATTGGAAAAAAAAATAAGTTAGATATAATAAAAGAAATTCATTTTCCCCACTCATTAGGACTTTTATATTCTGCCTTTACATATTTTACTGGATTTAAAGTAAATTCTGGAGAGTTTAAGGTGATGGGACTTGCTCCTTATGGGAGGCCAATTTACACTAATTTAATAAAAGAAAATCTTGTTGATATTAAAGATGATGGGTCATTTCATCTAGATATGTCTTATTTTAATTACTGTACTGGTTTAACGATGACTAGTAATAAATTTCATAAACTTTTTGGAAGAGGGCCAAAAGAACTAGAAAGTAAGCTAACACAAAAAGATATGGATTTAGCTGCCTCAATTCAGAAGGTTACTGAAGAAATAATAATTAAACTTTGCAAATCAATTGCTAAAAAGACAAAACAAAAAAATTTGTGTTTAGCTGGAGGAGTAGCTTTGAATTGTGTAGCAAACGGAATTTTATTAAAGGAAAAAATATTTGAAAATGTGTGGATCCAACCTGCTGCAGGAGATGCTGGTGGATCTCTTGGAGCTGCTCTATGTGTATATTATTTATTTAAAAAAAATAAAAGAATAATAGATAAAAATGACTCAATGAAAGGTTCATTTTTAGGCCCAGAATTTAAAGCCACTTATATAAAGAAATCTTTATCAAATCTTGGCGCTTCGTATTTTTATGAAAAAGAAGATAAAATAATAGAAATGACTGCTCAAGATTTAGCAAATGGTAAGGCTGTAGGCTGGATGCAAGGAAGAATGGAATTTGGACCTAGAGCATTAGGTTGTAGAAGTATACTAGCCGATCCACGTTCGGAAAAAATGCAAAAAATTTTGAATTTAAAAGTAAAATTTCGAGAATCCTTTAGGCCTTTTGCCCCAAGTGTATTAGAAGATGAACTTTCAAAATGGTTTGAATTATCCACAAAGAGTCCTTATATGCTTTTTGTAAGCCAAGTATCAAATGATAAATTAATAAAGATGAATCAGGATCAAAAAAATCTATTTGGTTTAGATAAGCTTTATATTAAAAGATCAATAATCCCTGCTGTAACTCATGTAGATTATACTGCCCGTATTCAATCTGTAGACAAAAATACTAATAGAGTTTTTTATAATCTTATTAAAAAGTTTAAATCACTTACAGGTTGTCCTGTACTTGTAAATACTTCATTTAATGTAAGAGGTGAGCCAATAGTTTGTACGCCAGAGGATGCCTTCAATTGTTTTATGGGAACGGATCTAGATACTTTAATTATTGGGAACTTTTACTTAGACAAAAAGGAACAAAATCCTTTATTCAAAAAAAATTATTTAAATAAATATGAACCTGATTAAAAAAATATTCAAATTTTTGATTTGGTTTATTTATAGTGTTTTCGTAGGTATTATTATATTGGAAATAGGTCTTAGATTTTTTCCAGTGAGTAAACCTCTTATTTGGAAAGACAAGTCAGAAATTCTTCGTTATGAACCTCATCAAAATGGCGTTTGGTCATTAGGGAAAAGTTTTAATAATGTAATATTTATAGAATCAAATAATTATGGATATCGCGCTAACTACGATTATAAAAAAAATAGTAATCCTGAAGTTATGATAATAGGTGATTCATACGTTGAAGCATGGCAGGTGGATTTTAAAAATTCAATAACTGGTATTGTAAATAATAAAATTAATGGTCAAGCTTATGCAATGGGAATAAGTGGATCACCGTTAAGTCAATATGAAGCTTTTGCAATTTATGCAGAAAAAGAATTTAAACCAAAAAAATATGTTTTTGTAATTGTTGGGAATGATTTTGATGAATCTTTATGTAGTGTCTTATTTTCAAGAGGCAGACATTGTTATAACAAAGATTTTAAACTAAATTTTGAAAAGTATGAAAGAAACAATCTT
>CACCZR010000054.1 GCA_902550555.1 uncultured SAR116 cluster alpha proteobacterium
GCTTATCAATAATTGAAACAGAAAAATGGTTTAATAAATTAAGATCGAAGCTTAATCCTCAAGAACAAAAAATCTCTAATCAAATCTTGAAAGAAATTAATGATAGAATTGGTTTTTTGACAAGCGTTGGGTTAGGATACCTTAGTCTAAACAGAAAAAGTGGCACTTTATCAGGAGGCGAAAGCCAAAGAATAAGGTTAGCAAGTCAGATTGGTTCCGGATTAACAGGCGTATTATACGTATTGGATGAGCCAAGTATTGGCTTGCATCAGAGAGATAATGAAAAATTATTAGAAACTTTACAAAAATTAAAAGATTTAGGTAATACAGTAATTGTTGTAGAACATGATCTTGAAGCTATGTTAGCAGCTGATTATATCGTTGATGTTGGGCCAGGTGCTGGTATAGATGGCGGTCACATTATTGCTGAAGGAACACCTGAAACTATAAAAAATAATAAAAAAAGTATCACTGGAAACTATTTAAGTGGACTAAAATTTATTGAAACACCCTCAAAAAGAAGACCAATAAATACAAACAAAAAAATAACAGTTGTTAATGCTAATGGTAACAATTTACAGAATATCACCGTGGATTTTCCACTAGAAGTTCTTACTTGTGTTACTGGTGTTTCAGGAGGTGGTAAATCAACACTTATCATAGAAACACTTCAAAAAGCATTATCAAAATCTTTAAATGGAGCGAGCAGTATTCCTTCGCCTCATGATGAAATAAGAGGATTGTATCTTATTGATAAAATAATTGATATTGATCAATCACCTATTGGAAGAACACCAAGATCTAACCCTGCAACTTATACTGGCGCTTTTTCATTTATAAGAGATTGGTTTTCCGGTCTTCCAGAAGCAAAAGCAAGAGGTTATCTTCCAGGAAGATTTTCATTTAATGTTAAAGGAGGGAGATGTGAAAACTGCCAAGGTGATGGTGTAATCAAAATTGAAATGCATTTTTTGCCTGATGTTTACGTTAAATGTGATCAGTGCAATGGAAAAAGATATAACAGAGAAACTTTAGAAATTAAATGGCAAGATAAATCTATATCTGATGTATTAGATCTTACAGTGTCTGAAGGTTTAGAGTTATTTAATGCAGTCCCAATGATCCGAGAAAAATTAGAAACGTTAAAAGAGGTTGGCTTAGGTTATATCAAGATTGGGCAAAGAGCTACAACACTTTCTGGCGGTGAAGCACAAAGAATAAAATTATCAAAAGAATTGTCTAAACGAGGAACTGGTAAAACAATATATATATTGGATGAACCAACAACGGGACTACATTTTCATGATATTAAAAAATTGATTGAAGTAATACAAAGATTGGTTAACAATGGTAATACTGTGATTGTTATTGAGCACAACATTGATGTGATAAAAGTAGCTGATTATGTCATAGATCTTGGCCCCGAAGGTGGTGATAAAGGTGGAAAGATCGTTGGGTGTGGGACTCCTGAGGAATTAAGTAAAATAAAATCAAGCTATACAGGTCATTTTTTAAGCAAAATTTTTTGATAGTTTTATGAAAAAAAAAATTCACATCATTGGTGGAGGTTTAGCCGGCTGTGAATTAGCTTATCAATTGTCTTTAAATAACATTTTTACGAATTTATATGAGATGAGACCAAAAGTGAATACTGACGCTCATCAAACAGGGTATTTATCAGAATTAGTTTGTTCAAATTCATTTAGGTCGGATGATAGTGTCTATAATGCTGTTGGCCTTCTTCATTCAGAACTAAGATTATCTAATTCATTGATAATGGAAGCTGCGGATAAAAACAAAGTTCCTGCTGGAAGTGCACTTGCAGTTGATAGAGACATGTTCTCAAAATATATAGATACAAAAATTAAATCTAACAAATATATCAAAGTAATTAATAAAGAAATTACATCCCTGAAAATTTTTAATGATGATATTGTAGTTATTGCAACAGGACCATTAACCTCAAAAAAATTATCTAAAGAAATTGAAAATTTAACTTCTAAAAAATCTTTAGATTTTTTTGATGCTATTGCCCCTATAGTATATTACGAAAGCGTTGATATGAGCATAGCATGGAAACAATCCAGGTATGATAAAGGTAATGGTGACGATTATATAAATTGTCCTTTAACTAAATCAGAATATTTTCAATTAATTGAGAATATTAAAAGTGCACCAAAAACAGAGTTCAAAGATTTTGAAAATACTCCTTTTTTTGAAAGTTGTTTACCTGTTGAAGAAATGATTAGGAGAGGCCCAGAAACATTAAGATATGGACCATTAAAACCAGTAGGATTAACTAATAAACATTTAAATAAAAAACCTTATGCTGTTGTACAACTAAGACAAGATAACAAATTAGGTACCTTGTATAATATAGTTGGTTTTCAAACAAAAATGACTTATAGCGCACAAAAAAAAGTTTTTCAAAATATACCTGGTTTACAAAATGCAAAATTTGCTAGGTTTGGTGGCCTTCATAGAAACACATTTATTAAATCACCAAAAGTGCTAGATAAATATTTACGATTAAAAACTAATAAAAACATTTTTTTTGCTGGCCAAATAACTGGAGTTGAAGGTTATGTTGAATCTACAGCAATTGGAAATTTATTGGCTAGAATATTATCTTCAATTATACTTAATAAAAAATTTATTTCTGCACCAAAATCAACTGCACACGGCTCTTTACACAAACATATTACAATGAATGCAAACGTTAATACTTTTCAACCAATGAATATTAATTTTGGTATAATAGATAGTT
>CACCZR010000055.1 GCA_902550555.1 uncultured SAR116 cluster alpha proteobacterium
TACATTGCTTGTCCTTTAAAAAGTTTTACTTTGGAACTTTTCCGGTTACACCTTCTAGGTAATAATTCATACCCCATAAGGCACCATCATCTAAAGTTTTTCCAGCACCAATAATTTCTTTACCATCATTAGTTTTTAACGGACCTGCAAAAATCTTTAATTTTCCACTTTTAATTCCATCATGAGCTTCTTTTGCTTTTTTGGCAACTTCAGTCGGCATATTAGAAAATTTTGATAATGTTAACATGTTTGTAGACAATCCACCCCAAGTGTTTCCTGCCCAGTGATCAGGGCCATCTCCAGTATTCCACTTACCATCTTTTAATTGCTTTATTTTCTTAATATAATAAGGTCCCCAATTATTTACTGAAGCAAATAATTGAGCTTTTGGAGCAAAAGCACCCATATCAGTAGATTGTCCAAAACCTAATGCACCGTTTTTCTCAGCAATTTGAAGCATAGCTGGTGAATCTGTATGTTGTGCTAAAATATCAGCACCCTCTGCTATGTGAACTTTAGCTGCATCAGCTTCTTTTACAGGATCATACCAAGTATTAGCCCATATTACTGAAATTGTAGCTTTTTTATTAACTGATCTTAATCCTTGAGCAAATGCATTAATTCCCATAATTACTTCTGATATTGGGTAAGCACCGATGTAACCAATTTTATTTGTTTTTGTCATTAATCCAGCAACAACACCTTGGACGTATCTACCTTCATAAAATCGTATATTTCCAGTAGCCACATTTTTTGTTCTTTTGTAGCCTGTCATATGTTCAAATCTTACATTTGGAAATTCTTTTGCTACTTTTAAAGTTGGTTCCATATAACCAAAAGAAGTTGTAAAGATAATTTGATTACCTTGTTTTGCTAATTCTCTAATAACTCTTGTTGCATCAGGTCCTTCAGGAACATTCTCTACAATGCTAATTTCAACATCGTTTCCAAACTCCTTTTTAACCATCTGCTTACCTAATTCATGTGCATAAGTCCAACCATGATCGCCCGGAGTTGTCAAATAAACAAACCCTACTTTAGTTTTTGCATATGCTGAAGTATATAAAAAAGGTGAAACAAGAATACTTAAAAAAGTTATAATTTTTAAAAAATTCTTATACATTTTCGACTCCATAAAATGTTAATCTTAAGGTTTAAATTTAATTAAACAATGATTTTTTAATATAGGATAAATTTTTATTATTTATTGCCTAAAAAATGTTTTCCTAGGCAAGCTGGGGCATAATTATTATTTCTTAATTTGAATGATATTAACGCTAGGGCTAAAATAGTTGCAAGATAAGGTAACATGTTTAAAAATTGCGATGGAACATCCCAACCTCTTGCTTGAGCAACGAATTGTAAAATTGTTATACCACCAAATATTAATGCGCCAATTAATAACCTTATAGGCATCCAAGAAGCAAATACGACCAAAGCTAGTGCTATCCAACCTTTCCCTGCAGTCATTCCTTCAGACCAATGTGGTGTCAATGCTAATGGTATATAAGCACCACCCATTCCAGCACACATGCCACCAAATGAAGTACTCATCCATCTCACTAATTTCACAGAATAACCTATAGAATGTGCACTATCATGATTGTCTCCTACGGCTCTGATAATGATACCTATTTTTGTATTTTGAAACCCAAAATGGATAAAAAATATTAAAAATATTGCAAAATATACAAGTATATCATTAGAAAACAAAATTTTACCTAAATAAGGTATATCAGATAGAAAAATAATTTCTAATTTGGGAAGAGAGGCTGCTGTTTTTCCTACAAAAGGTTCACCAATTAAACCTGTTAGAGCTGTAGCAAAAATAGTAAGACCTAGTCCTGTAGCGACTTGGTTAGTCATAAGAGTTATTGTAAAAAAAGAAAAAACAGTACTTATTAATATTCCTGCAACAGCTCCAAATAAAATTCCTATGTATGGGTTACCAAAAATTAAAACAGAACCAAGTGCAGCAACTGCTCCACATAACATCATTCCTTCTACGCCAAGATTTAAAACACCGCTTTTTTCAGTTACAAGCTCTCCCAATCCTGCTAGCAAAATTGGTATTGATGTTAGAAGTATTGTAATTAATAAGTTTTCCATTAGTTATCTTTCCTAATAGATATTTTATATTTTTGAATAGTCTCACCAGCGAGAAGAAAAAATAATAACATACCTTCAAAAATTCCAGTAACTACTTTTGGGATTCCTAAAACCATTTGAGCATTGTCGGCTCCAAGTTTTGCAGTTGCGATTATAATTCCTGCAATAACAACTCCATATGGGTTTAAACGGCCTAAAAAGGCAACTATTATTGCTGTAAAGCCATATCCAAAAGATACTTCTGGTTGAAGTCTTCCCATATTAGCAGAGACCTCTATTACTCCTGCAACACCAGATAATCCACCAGATACAAGTAAAACATAAAAAGTTATTTTATTTTTATTAAACCCTGCAAATTCTGAAGCTCTTGTAGATGATCCAAAGATTTTTATTTGAAATCCTGGTAACGTTTTATTAATGAAGAACCAAATTAATGGGCATAAAATTAAAATAATAAAAATGCCATAATGAAACTGACCTAAGAAACCAATAAATGGAAAGTCTACTTTACTAATTATTGCCCCATCAGGATAAACTTTAGATAAAGGAAAGCCAAAACTCATTGGATCACGTAAAGGGCCTCTAACAATAAAATCAATAAATAGCATTGCGACGTAAACAAGCATTAAACTTACT
>CACCZR010000056.1 GCA_902550555.1 uncultured SAR116 cluster alpha proteobacterium
ATACAAGCAAAAATTGTCGCTTGACTCTCTTTGCCGCCAAATCCGCCACCTAATCTTCTAGTTTTTGATTCAACTTTAGCATAAGGGATATTTAATACTTTACTTACACCATGTTGAACCTCGGTTGGATGTTGAGTACTTGACCAAACAGTTAATTCTTCATTTTCACCGATTGATGTTATAGCAACATGTGTTTCAAGGTAAAAATGATCTTGTCCACCAATTGTGAATACTCCTTTTAGTTTGTTAGAGGAGTTTTTTATACCTTTATCTGCATTTCCATTTTCAATTACTTGAGGTTTGGCAAGAAATGACTTTTTTATAAAAGCGTCATTTACATTTAAAATTGGTTTATTATTTTTTTTTGTTTTAACTTTAACTAATTTTGAAGCATATTTAGCTTTGTGAAAACTGTCAGCAACAACAACACCAATCGGTTGACCATAATAGCTGATTTCTTTTTCTGCTAATATAGGTTCTCCAGAAAAAATGGGCCCTACATCATTTATTCCTGGAATATCGTTTGCAGTAATGAAGTAAGTTTTAAAAGGTAACTCTTTTAACTTAGAAATATCAATCTCCAAAATGGTTCCACAAGCAATCTCAGAAGTGACGAGTGCCGCATGCATCAATTCTGAATTTTTAATCATGTCGTCTATATAAATTGCTTCTCCTGAGACTTGCAAAGAAGCCGAGTCATGATTAAAATCTTTACCAACGTTTATTTTTTTTTGATAATTCATTAAGTTTTAATCCATTATAGATTGTAAATTAACTTTATTAATTAAATGATTTTTGAGTTTTAAAAAAACACCTTTGAAGGTGTTAATTCTATATTCAGAAGATCCTCTTAAATCAGAAATAGGATTTATATATTGTTTCATGTTAGCAATTAAAGTTTCAAAAGATGTATCTATGCTGTTACCTATCATTTGCCTTGATATAGTTTTTAATAAGACAGGTTTTTCAGCAATTCCTCCAGCAGCAATTTTGAACTCCTTTATTATATTATTCTCTAATACATATAAAATACAAACTGATAAAGTTGATATGTCCTGATCATATCTCTTTGAAAATTTCCAACTCAACAATTTTTGATTCTTTTTTGGTAAATGAATAATTATTTTTTCTATAATTTCATCTTTATATAATATATTTTTTCTATAACTTTTGAAAAATTTTTCTATTGGTATTTTTCTCTGTCCTATTTTGCTAAATGTTATTATTTCTGAACTTAAAGATAATAATATTGGAGCTATATCTCCAATTGGACTTGAAGTACAAATATTCCCACCAATAGTTGCTTGATTTCTTATTAATGGAGAACCAAATCTCTTTAAAATTTCAGTTATTTGTGGAATTTTATTTTTTGAAATTTTTAAAAATTCCTCTAGAGAAACACATGAACCTAAAATTATTTTATTTTTATCGATCATAACCTTTTTCAATTCTTTGACATTCTCAAGACAAACAAGATTACTCTGATTTAAATCGTAAATTTCTCTTTCTAAATTAAGATCAGTCCCTCCAGCAATAAATTGAAAATGATCTAAATTAGATAAAACATTTTTTAACTCTTTTAAGTTTTTGGGATGAAAATAAGTACTATTTCCTATCTTTATCTTTGGTGAAGTAATTACATCATTGTAGATTGTTTTTGGAGGAACAAAATTTTTAACATCCATTAAAGCTCTTATTATAGGTGCATATCCAGTACATCTACATAAATTCCCAGATAAAGCGTCATGAATGATTTCATAATCTATTTTTTTATTTTCATAAAAAATTGAAGTCCCAGCAACCACAAAACCTGGAGTACAATAACCACACTGAGAAGCATGATTTTTTACAAAAGATTTTTGAATAGGATTGAGTTTCTTCGAAGTGCCAAGTCCTTCAACTGTTATAATGTTTTTTCTGTAAAGTTGACCTAAGCGGACTAAACAAGAGTTGATAGGTTTTGGATATTTATCATTTTTATCATAAACTAAAACAGAACAAGCTCCACAGTCCCCTTCATTACACCCTTCTTTTGTTCCTTTAAAAGGTGTATTATCTCTAATCCAATCAAGTAGGTTTATATCACTATCTAAACTATCAAGTTTGTATGTAACATTGTTGATTGAAATTTCATTATGATTATTGATTTCCAAAATTTTTCTTGCTCCACATGCTTTATGATCCAAATTGAGATCGATGAGCCCAAAATGTAAACTTTTTCTCTATTAAAGCCATGATAGCATACATACCAATTCCCTCAATAGCTAGTGCAACTAGACCTGCAAAAACTAAAGGAACCTCAAAATTTGATTGTGCAGTTAACATCATATGGCCTATTCCAGAATTAGCAGCTACGGTTTCTGAAATAACTGATCCAACAAACGCTAATGTAATAGCAATTTTCAAAGATCCAAAAAAATATGGTAATGATCTGGGAATACCAACTTTGGTCATGATTTGGTAACGATTAGCACCTAAAGCTCTCAAAACATCTTCTAGTTCAGGTTCAATTGTAGCTAGACCAGTTGCAACATTAACAACTATTGGAAAAAAAGAAATTAAAAAAGCAGTTAAAACTGCTGGAACATCGCCAATACCAAACCATAAAACTAGTATTGGTACAACGGCAACTTTTGGAATGGAGTTAAAACCAACCATGATAG
>CACCZR010000057.1 GCA_902550555.1 uncultured SAR116 cluster alpha proteobacterium
ATTTTCAGAAATAGAATTTGTACTTACAAAAATTTTTGCATTTTTTAAATCAGAACTTAAAATTACATCTACAATAGTTAAATTTTTACTATCAAAATGTTCAAATATAAAGTCCTCTTTTATAAAAAAACTTGATACCAAAAATCTTATTTGCTGTCCGACTTTCAATTGTCTGTTTGAAGGTTGTTTTTTATCCATCATAGACTAGATCATAATGTTTTTTTTATTTCTTTTACTTCAAAACATTCCATAACATCACCCACTTTAATGTCATTATAATTTTCTAAACCCATACCACACTCAAGTCCAAATTTGACCTCTTTGACTTCATCCTTAAATCTTTGTAAGGTTTTAAGTTTTCCTTCATGAACAACTGTATTTTCTCTTAAAAGCCTAAAACTACAACCTCTTTTTATGATGCCTTCAGTTACTGAACAACCAGCAATTTTTCCATGATTAGTTATGTTAAAGACTTGTTTAATCTCAGCATAACCAATAAATTCTTCTTGAAGATCTGGGTCTAACATTCCTGCAAGTCCGTTTTTTGCATCTTCAATAAGTTCATAAATAATAGAATGATATCTAATTTCAACCATGTCTCTTTTAGCAATTTCCCTAGCCTGAGGTATTGCTCTTACATTAAAACCAAAAACTAAAGCTGAAGATGCAACAGCTAAAGAAATATCAGACTCATTAATTGGACCAACTGATCCTGATAAAATTTTAACTTTGATTTTTTCGTCCCCTAATTTATTTAATGCTACCTTAATAGCTTCCAATGATCCATGAACATCTGTTTTTATTACAATAGGTAATTCAGTAATTTCACCTGATTGAATATTAGCTAACATTTGCTCGACTGTTCCTCTTGACGATAGTGCCGCTTCTTTTTCTTTATTTTTTCTACTTCTGTATTCTGCAACCTCTCGCGCTTTCGATTCACTATCTACTACATTAGCAGTATCACCAGCCATTGGAGTACCTGAAAGCCCCAAAACCTCGATAGGAGATGAAGGTTTTGCTTCAGTAACCCTTTCACCTAAATCATTAATTAAAGCTCGGACCTTGCCACTTTCTGTACCAACAACAATTATATCACCTACTTTAATTGTTCCTGAATTAACTAATAAGGTAATTACTGAACCTTTACCTTTTTCTATTTTCGACTCAATAACCACTCCTGATGCTGGACAATTAGGATCACTTTTTAATTCTAAGATTTCTGCTTGTAATTCAATGGCTTCTACTAACTGATCAAGTCCTGTATTCTTTAAAGCAGATATATTTATACATTGTACATCACCACCCATATCCTCAGGAATTAATTCATGTTGTAGTAACTCATTTTTGACCTTTTGAGGATCAATATCTAATTTGTCACATTTGTTAACTGCAACAATAATTGGAGCTTTCGCAGATTTAGCATGATTAATTGCTTCTATAGTTTGTTGTTTAATCCCATCATCAGCGGCTACCACTAAAATTACTATATCCGTAATATTAGCTCCCCTTGCTCTCATTTCTGAAAAAGCCTCATGCCCTGGTGTATCTATAAATGATATAAGATTACCATTTTTAGTTTTAATTTGATAAGCCCCAATATGTTGAGTAATTCCACCGGCTTCACTATTGACAACATTAGTTTTTCTTAAAGCATCTAATAATGATGTTTTTCCATGATCTACATGGCCCATTATAGTTACAACCGGAGGCCTAGAAACAAGGTTTTCAGATATCACTTTATTATCAACTAAACTCAATTCTATATCTGCCTCTGAAACACGCTTAACTTTGTGACCAAATTCGTTTGTTATCAATTCTGCAGTGTCTGCGTCAATTACTTGCGCAGCTGTAGCCATAATACCGTTTTTCATTAGTTCTCTAACAACATCTGCAGTTTTTTCAGACATTCTATTTGCAAGTTCAGAAACCACAATCGTATCTGGTATAACAACCTCTCTAATTTGTTTAACCAAAGGAATAGTATCTTCGGATTGCAATTTCGCTTTTTCCCTTCTTCTTTTAATTGATGCAAGTGAACGAAATCTTACATTTTCACTATCTAAAGCTCTTGCAATAGTAAGTTTACTCTCTCTTTTTTTTTCAAAACCCTTATGAGAGGTTACTTTTTTTGTGTTTTCTTTAAAAGCGTCTTTATTTGAAGTTTTTTTTGTGAATTTGTTATCATCTAATTTTTTATCTCCATATAGCTTGTTCTTGGAATCCAATAATGAAACATCTTTATTAGTAGATATATAATTAGTATTAATTTTATCTTTTTTAATAGAATTCTTTAATTCTAGATTATCTTTTAGCTTATTAACTTCATTTTCAGCTAAAGCAGCAGTTCTAGCTAAACCATCTTTAAGCTCTTTACTTCTTTTTGCAATTTGCTCTGCACTTAATGTACTATTAATGCTATTTTGATCATTTTTAGATATTCTTTTATTATCAAAATATTTCTTTGATCTTTTTACCTCAACTTGAACAGTATTTCGACCTGATCTTGAACTTGTTGTAACACTTGAAGGAATTTTATTAGGATTTAAATTCGACTTTAATGTTAATTTACCACCTGATAAACTTAATTTTTTTCTTTCTTTTGAGTTGTTTTCAGACATCTTTAGTTTTTTCTTTAATTTTATCTTCTTCAA
>CACCZR010000058.1 GCA_902550555.1 uncultured SAR116 cluster alpha proteobacterium
ATGCATATTTGAAATTCGAAAAATTTCATGATGCTTTAAATTGCTATGAACATGCAAAATTAATTAACAATAACTCTTCAGAATTATATAGTGGCTTGGGAAATCTATGTTATTCCCAAGGTAAATTAAACGAAGCTATTGAATTTTATAAAAAAGCAATAAATATATCGCCAAATGACTCAAATCTATATAGTAATATTGGTGTATTATTGAAGGACAATAACAAAGTTATTGAAGCAATTAGTTATTTTCTTGAAGGATTAAATTATAATCCATTAGATTATAATATATTAAACAATCTTGGTGATGCTTATAAATCATGTAATCAATTTCAGAAAGCGATATCATGTTTTCAAAAAGCATTACAATTAAATCCACTTTTAACAGAAGCAGAAATGAACTTAAGCTATTGCAAATCAAAAGCTGTACCTGAGTGGCATATAGAAATGTTAAATGATAAACAAAGAAATAAAGTTTACTTCGAAGCATTAAAAAAAGGTATTAGTAAAAATGATACAGTTTTAGATATTGGAACAGGTTCAGGAATTTTATCAATGATTGCTACTAAGTTTACGAATAAAAAAGTATATACATGTGAAAACTCAAAAGTAATTGCCGATATTGCAAAAAAAATTATTTCGAGAAATGGATTATCATCAAGAATTGAGGTTATTCCAAAAAAATCAACCGATATTAAAATTGTAGAAAATTTACCTAAAAAAGTTGATGTTCTTATTTCTGAAATACTTGCTGCTGAATTTGTTGGTGAAGGAGTTCGCGAAACAATCAAAGATGCTAAGCATAGGTTACTTAAAGAAAATGGACTTATCATACCTCAAGCTGGTGAAATTAAATTTGCATTAATAAATGATGATAAGTTTCTTAAAGATAAAGCATTTGTCGATAGAGTTTATGGTTTTGATTTATCTGAATTTAATGATGTCACAACAAAAAAAATTTCAATTCATTTTAATAAAAGGCCAAAATTTTTGAGTAATCCAAAAGTTGCATTTAAAATAAATTTAAACAAAGAAACAATTTTAGAAAAAAAAGATGAATTTGTAGAAATTCCTATTATAGAAGATGGAGTATCACTAGGTATTGTACAATGGCTTAAAGTTAAAATATTAGACGATATTTATTATGAAAATACACCTGGTTTAGTTCATTCTCATTGGCCTACACCAATATTTATGTTTAAGAAGCCCATAAAAGTTACCAAAGGCAAATATTTGAGAATAAAAATAAGTTTGTTAAAAGATAATATTTGGTTTTCAAATGTATGATTAAATTTAATTAAGTGTATTAAAATGCTTACTAAAATTATAATCACTAAAAATAATTTTTCTTATTTTAAAATCGATGCTTTTACCTTTCAATCACCAATAGAGCTTTATTTGAAATAACAACTAAATAATTTAAACCAAACTGTAAATTTATAATATTTATTGTTTAATATTTCATATATTTATATTACATTTTTAAAATGTCTATAATCAATGATCCTGATGAAATAGTTTCTCTTCAAGAATTTTATCAATTCGCTAAAAAAAATACTCCTATTGAAACTTGGGATTATATCATTGGTGCTGCGGATACAGAAACAACATTTAAAAAAAACCGTTACTCACTTGATACATACGCTTTTAGGCCTAGGGTTTTAAGAGACGTAGAAAATATTGATACAAGTGTTCAATTATTTGGTTATAACTTTATGCTTCCAGTTTTTTATGCACCTATAGGTTCTATGCAAGATTTTGTTAAAGATGGTGCCTTAAATTCAACCTTATCTGCATATGATAAAAAAATATTTCATATGCTTAGTTCTACATGGTCTGGTGGTGTAAATATCATAGGAAAATCAGTTGATTATCCTAAAGTATATCAACTTTATATTCGTGGAGATAATAATTGGGTGGACCAACAAATTTCAAAAGCTATTGATAATGGGTTTATTGCACTTTGTTTAACTGTTGACTTAGACGCCTATGGAAGAAGAGAAAGAGACCTTTTAAAAAGATATAAAACAACTTCAAGAAAAACTGCAACTGGTCCCGAGTATCAAATGAAGTTTTCTTGGAAAGATGTAAGCAGAATTAAAAACAAATTTAATATTCCAATTATTTTAAAAGGAATTGCAACTATAGAAGATGCCCAAATATGCGTCGATGAAGGAATTGATGTAATTTATATTTCTAATCATGGAGGAAGACAATTAGACTATGGAATTGGTGGAGCGGATTTAATAAATCCGATTTCTCAAGTTGTTAAAAAAAAATCAAAGATATTTTTTGATGGTGGAGTATCTAGAGGAACTGACGTAGTAAAGACTATTGCCCTTGGAGCTGATTGTGTTGGAATAGGGCGTTTACAATGTTATGCAGCCGCTACAAATGGTAGAAATGGATTAAATAAAATGATTGATATCTTACAACATGAAATATTAGTCTGCATGAGATTATTAGGTGT
>CACCZR010000059.1 GCA_902550555.1 uncultured SAR116 cluster alpha proteobacterium
TGTTTAAGAGCTATTATTTCAAATCCTTATGCTTTATTATTAGATGAACCTTTTTCATCATTAGATAAAAAAACTATGAAATCATTTCAAAAATTTTTATTTGATTATGTCAAAGAATTTAATATTCCTTGTATAATTGTATCACATAGATTAATAAAAAATTTAAATAATATCATTGAACTAAATATTGCCAAATTTACTTAAAAAATAAATTTCAAATAATTCAGTTGTTTTGGAATATAAGTGTGATACGTTTCTAGTGAACTAATTATATAAAAAAGGATTAAGAATTATGTCTTCATATTCATCCATTACTAAAGCTTTTAAAAGTAATGATGCAAAAAAAGAAGTTACAATTGAGGAAGCTGAAAAAGCAGTTGAAACACTTTTAACGTGGATTGGAGAAGATCCTAAAAGAGAAGGTCTTTTAGAAACACCTAAGAGGGTTATTAAAGCTTTTAATGAGCATTTCGCTGGTTATAAAGAAAACCCATCAGAAATCCTTTCTAAGACATTTAAAGAAATTCAAGGTTATGATGATATTGTTGTTTTAAAGAAAATTGATTTTGAAAGTCATTGTGAACATCATATGCTTCCAATTATTGGCAATGCAAGTATTGGATATTTACCTAATAAAAGTATTGTTGGAATATCAAAATTAGCAAGAATAGTTAATACATTTGCCAAACGTCTTCAAACACAAGAAATAATGACTTCACAGATTATTAATGCAATCCATGATAATTTAAATCCTATGGGAGTTGGAGTAGTCATAGAAGCTGACCATCATTGCATGAAAACAAGAGGTGTTCATAAAAAAAATTCTATGATGGTAACTTCACAGTTCAAAGGATCATTTTTAACTGATGAAAAGTTAAGAAACAGATTTTTGGACTTTATAAAAGATTAAATCTATAATTAATTATGAAATTTCAACCTGTCATTAATTTAATAGGCTTGTTGCTTTGTACTCTATCAGCATTTATGCTAATACCTGGGCTTGTTGATTATATTCTTGGCGATAAAGACTGGGCAGCATTTTTAGTATCATCATTTATTACTTTGTTTGTTGGGGCAGGACTATATCTGTCTTCAAGAGAAAATAATCCAGAACACCTTGAATTAAGACAAGCTTTTCTCTTAACTAATAGCGCTTGGATTTCTATTTCACTTTTTGGCTCATTACCTTTTTTATTTTCAAATCTAAATTTAAATTTTGTTGATGCCTTTTTTGAATCAACATCTGGAATAACAACAACTGGATCAACTATAATAACAAACCTTGGACAAGTTTCATATGGGATACTTCTATGGAGAGCTCTTCTTCAATGGCTAGGCGGAATAGGTATAATTGTAATGGCTATTGCAATTTTACCGATGTTATCTATCGGTGGTATGCAACTTTTTAAGACTGAATCTTACGAAACACCAGACAAAATTATTCCTAGAGCTGCTATTTTTGCAAGTGGCATAAGTATTGTTTATATCATTTTAACAACTTTTTGGGCTTTTATGCTATGGATTGCTGGGATGCCAATATTTGATTCTATAACACATGCTATGACAACTCTTGCCACTGGTGGATATTCAACAAAATCAGAATCCTTAGGTGCATTTAATTCTGTAAATATAGAAATAATTATTGTATTTGGAATGATAGTTGGATCATTACCTTTTATTCATTATTTATCAATTTTAAAAAATGGTTGGAAAAATTTAATTAATGACCAGCAAGTAAAATGGTTTCTTTTAATTTTATTTTTTTTGATTTCCATTGTTACATTTAATCTATATCTAAACGGACAAAATTTTTTTTCATCATTAAGAGTTTCAATTTTCAATGTTGTTTCAATTGTAACAGGTACAGGTTTTGGAACTGATGATTTTAGCCAATGGGGAGGTTTTTCAACAACCTTACTTTTAATATTAATGTTTATGGGTGGGTGTGCAGGCTCTACAACTTGTGGCCTAAGAATGGCAAGAATTCAAGTTTTAATAGCTAATGCAAAAACACAAGTATTAAAGCTTTTAACACCTCATGCAGTTATTATTCCTTATTACAATAAAAAACCAATACCAGAATCTGTAACTGAATCTGTTATGGGATTTTTCTTTTTGTACATACTTGTTTTTATTGTGATCTCATGTTTACTTGGAAGTTTAGGATTAGATTTCATGACTTCTTTATCTGGCGCTGCATCTGCTATAGGAAATGTTGGCCCTGGATTAGGTGAAATGATTGGACCTAGCGGCACTTATGCTGAAATACCTAATTTAGGTAAATTAATTCTTTGTTTAGGAATGATATTAGGAAGATTAGAAATATTTGCTATATTAGTTATGTTTACAGCATCATTTTGGAAAAAATAGCTATTTCAA
>CACCZR010000060.1 GCA_902550555.1 uncultured SAR116 cluster alpha proteobacterium
AAATTGAAAGTATTGATTTAGTTATAGTTAATTTATATAAATTTGATGAGACTAGAAAAGAATTAAGTTCTCATGATAAAATAATTGAGAACATTGATATCGGAGGTCCTTCATTAATTCGATCAGCTGCTAAAAACTTTGCTTTTACAACGGTTGTAGTTGATATAAATGATTACGATTTATTAATTGAAAAATTAAGTTCAAATGAGGGAATAGATTTTGAATATAGAAAGTCTTTAGCCGCAAAAGCTTTTAACATTACTGCAGAATATGACAGATCAATATCAAATTGGTTTAATAGTAGTAATGATCAACCTTCATTACCAGAGACAATAAATCTAAATTTGACCAAAAAAATTGAAATGAGGTATGGAGAAAACCCACATCAAAAAGCAGGATTATTCACTAATATCAATCAACAAAGTAAATCAGGGATAGCTCATTATAATCAAATTCAAGGTAAAGAACTATCTTATAATAATTTTAATGATGCAGATGCAGCTTTTGAATTAGTAAACGAATTCAATGAACCTGCTGTAGCCATAATTAAACATGCCAACCCATGCGGGGTTTCACAAAATCAGAATATTACAAAAGCCTGGGAAAACGCATTTAATACAGATAAAACAAGTGCATTTGGTGGAATAGTTGCTTTAAATAGAACTCTTACTGCGGAAGTGGCTAAACAAATGTCTAATATTTTTTTAGAGGTCATAATTGCTCCAGACATAACTGAAACTGCAAAAGAAGTTTTATTCAAAAAGAAAAACTTAAGAGTATTGCTTTGCAAAAAAAATAAAAATGAAATTGAAAATGATCTCTTTATTAAAACAATATCTGGTGGATTCTTGATCCAAGATAAAGATATTGGGTCTCTCGAAAAAATTAATTTTAAAATTGTTACAAGCAAAAAGCCAACAGAAGATGAAATTAAAGACCTTAAGTTTGCTTGGATTGTTTCAAAACATACTAAATCAAATGCTATAATTTTTGCAAAGAATGCTCAAACTTTAGGAATTGGAGCTGGACAAATGAGTAGAATAGACTCTGTCATGATAGCAAAAGATAAATTTATTAGAAGTCAGGTAAATTCTGAAAAAAAAGATGTTTCTTTAAAAGGAAGTGTTCTTTCAAGTGATGCGTTTTTTCCATTTTCTGATACTGTTATTTCTGCTGCAGAGGCTGGAGTTTCTGCTATAATTCAGCCTGGAGGTTCTATTCGTGATAATGAAGTAATAGCCGAGGCTAACAAAAGAAATATTTCTATGATTTTTACATCAATGAGACATTTTAGACACTAGATATTTTTTAAAATTAATTTAATTATTTTATGATATAGAGTCGGTATACTAAACATATCCAAATTCTCAGGTTTTATGAATATGCAATTATCTTTTAACTTAATTTGATTATTATCTAATTTTAATAATATTACTTTACTATCAAGGTCAAAATGAGTGAAGCTATGTTTTATGACACCGCAATCAAATCTTTCTTTTATTGAAAATATATTAAAATCTAAATTATGATTATCTTTAAGCCATCCATCAGAAGGTAAAACATGCATGTTTTCAAACAAACCTAAATTGATATTTCTTATAAATAGAATTTCCTTTTTAGAGTTTATTAAACAATAAAAATTTCCTGTACGTTTAATTTTTTTTTCTTTAATTATTTTTAAGGGATAATTGATTGCTGAATTTTTAAATGCAACTCTACAATTTTCTGACAAAGGACACCTTTCACAATTTATAATTTTGGGCTTGCAAATAGTTGCACCAATATCCATTAAACCCTGTGTAAATAGAGAATTCTCTTCACCAGGTATATTTAAAAAAAGAATTTCTCTAACTTTTTTCTTTAGATCATTCCCTCTTAAATCTAATTCAAATAATCTAGATACTACTCTTTCAATATTGCCATCAATTACAACGACTTTTTTATCAAATGCAATTGCACAAATTGCAGCTGCAGTATAATCTCCTATGCCTGGCAATTTAATTAAATCTTCATAACTATTTGGAATTACACCATTTAATTCATTAGTAACAATTTTAGAACTTTTATATAAATTATTTGCCCTCCTGTAATAGCCTAATCCAGACCAAATTGCTAAGACATCATCTAATTTAGCTTTTGCCAATATCTCAATCGTTGGGTATTTTTTCAAGAAATTTATAAAATAAGGTACAACAGTTTTTACTGTTGTCTGTTGTAGCATAAACTCTGAAAGAAAGATCATATATGGGTCTATTTTTTGATTAAAATTTTTAGGCCTCCATGGCAGTTTTCTTAAATTTTTTTTATACCAATTTATTACAATT
>CACCZR010000061.1 GCA_902550555.1 uncultured SAR116 cluster alpha proteobacterium
TATCATTAGGCAATATTTTCTTTAAGTTCACTTAAAAAAGGTGCACCTGAAGATCCTCCAAATTTTTTACATTTTAAAGAGGCTATATAATTTGCAAACTCAATGCTATTTACCAAAGAAGATCTCTTAACTAATTTAAATAAAAAAGCACCATGCCAAATATCCCCAGCGGCTAAAGTATCAACTGCCTTGATTTTTTGTGCTGGAATGTTTTTAATAATTTTATCTTTAATATAATAACAACCACGCTCACCATTTGTGACCAATGTTTGAAATTTAGTTTTCTGTGCAAAAGTTTTTAATGCATATTCAATATTATCGATACCTGTAAAAGCTTTCAATCCTTGATAAGAAAATACCACATGAGAAAAATAGTTTAAAATTTCATTAGTAGTATTTTCTTCAGCATCTAGTACTTTTGGTTTTTTGATATTTTTAATCCGCTCTAAAATCTTAATAGAATTTATAATGTCTCTACTATCAAATAAAAATCCATCAAATATTTCATAGTCTATATTATTTTTTGTTACTATTTCATTAAATTCACGATTATTTAAAACAAGTCTTTCACCATTTTTATCAATAATAATAGATGAAATAGATGTTTTGAAATTATCAATATAATGTGTGAAACTCAGATCTATGTTTTCGGATAGTAACTTTTGTTTTAAAATTTTACCAACCTCATCGTTTCCTATTACTGTAGACAAGTAAACTTTTGCACCCAGTCTTGAAAGTGCTACAGAAGCATTTGCTGCGTTTCCACCAATGCTTACATGTACAGAGTTAGATTTATATTTTTCAGCATACTTTGGAAAATCTGATACAGTGTGTATTAAATCTAAAGCTGATAAACCATGTACAAAAATTTTTTTCAAGCCAATAACCTTACAAATATAAAATATAAGACTTTATGGCTTTAGTAAACCGTAACCTCCATCTCTGACTGTTCGAATCAAATCAGTGTCAGTTTGATTGATTCTAAGAGCTTTTCTTAATCTACTCATATGAACATCAACAGTTCTATCCTCTATAAAAATTCCATGACCCCAAACTGTGTCTAGTAATTTTTGTCTTGAAAATATGTGGCCAGGCCTTTCCGCAAGAAGAGTTAATAATTTAAATTCTTTTGGACCTAGTTTAATCAATTGATCATTTCTAAAAACTTGCATCTCTGATAAAGATATTTTTAGTTCTCCAACAATCAATTCTTCTATAGACATAGATGTATTTGTTCGTCTAATAAGCGCTTTTACTCTAGAAACAAGTTCCATTGGAGAAAATGGTTTTGATATATAATCATCGGCACCTGTATCTAGTCCAAGTGATTTATCAGCTTCCTCACTTCTTGCACTTAGCATTATTATTGGAAGTAACATTGTATCTTTGTTAGATCTAAGTGTCCTACACAACTCTATTCCAGACATCTTTGGCATCATCCAATCTGCTATAAGAACATTTGGCTTTTTTTCATAAATCATATCGAGAGCTTGTTCGCCATTATATGCTGATTTAACCAAAAACCCACTCTTCTCTAAATTGAATTTCATTAATTCAATTTGATTTGGTTCATCATCTGCGACTAAAATTTCATTCATAGTATTCTAATATTAAATAAATATTGCATTTATATTACAATATTCAATAAATTATAACTTTCAAATTTTTAAAACTGGAAAAGTTATAGAAAATATTGTTTGTTTATTTTGATCACTTCTAATTGAAAGTTCTGCCCTATGTTTAATTAAAATATGTTTCACAATTGCTAACCCTAAACCAGTACCACCAATTTTTCTTGATCTAGCTTTATCTACTCTAAAAAATCTTTCTGTAACTCTATCAATGTATTTTTCAGGAATACCTTCGCCTTCATTAATTACAGATACTGTTAATTCATTAATTTTCATTTGATCGATTTTAATCAAAATATCTGAATTTGAATTCCCATACTTGATACCGTTTTCAATTAAGTTATAAAACACTTGTGTTAGTTCTAAAAAATCTGCTTCTACTAAAGGTGATTGGTTTTTATCAACTCTATCGTCAATTAAAATTAGATTATTGTTTTTTAATAAACCAGACTTTTTGATAGTTGAAATCACAGAATTGATAGGTTCAAAAATTGAAATAGTTGTTGATGGTAAAATATGTTCCTGGGATTCTACTTTTGAAAGAGAAAGAATATCATCAATTAATGTATTCATTCTTTTAGATTCTTCGTTCATAATATTTAAAAATTTATTGAGTGTTATTTTATTAATTTTATCGTCATTTAACATTGTTTCTACAAAACCA
>CACCZR010000062.1 GCA_902550555.1 uncultured SAR116 cluster alpha proteobacterium
AATGGTTATGTTATTCTTAATGTCTTTTTTGAAAATTCGACAAGAACTAGAGTATCTTTTGAATTGGCAGGAAGACGTCTAGGTGCAGAAGTAATTAACATCTCAGTTGACAAATCTTCAATAAAAAAAGGTGAAAGTCTTCTTGATACAGCAAACACCTTAAGTGCGATGAAACCTAATTTGTTAATAGTTAGACATCCAGAAAGTGGTGCCCCAAAACTTTTTTCTGATTACTTAAATTGTAGTATTGTTAACGCTGGAGATGGTAGACACGAGCATCCAACACAAGCTCTTCTAGATGCGCTAACTATAAGAAGAAGATTAGGTAGAATAGAAGGCTTAAAAATAGCTATTTGCGGTGATATACTTAATAGTAGAGTTGCAAGATCTAATATACATCTACTCACAACTCTTGGTGTTGAAGTAAGATGTATAGCACCGCCTACCTTAATGCCAAAAAGTTTAGAGAACCTTGGTGTAAATTGTTTTAATAGTTTAAAAGACGGGATTAATAATGTTAACGCAATTATGTTACTAAGGTTACAAAATGAGAGAATGTCAGGAACCGAATCTCCCTCAAAAAGAGAGTATTACAGATTTTATGGTCTTGATGAAGAAAAACTTAGAATGGCACATCATGATGCAGTTATAATGCACCCTGGACCAATGAATAGAGGAGTTGAAATAGCATCATCTCTTGCAGATAACGAAGATAGAAGTTTAATAAAGACACAAGTTGAAATTGGTGTCGCTATCCGCATGGCAACTATTGAAGCAGTTTATAATGCACAAAAATAATAAGCCAATTCTATTAAAAAATATTAGAGTAATCGATGCATCTCAAAATTTAGATCAAGAGATGAATATTACTGTAAAAAATGGAATCATTTCATATTTTGAAAATAGTAAAAAAAATATTCCATTTAACGAAAAGGATTTCAGGTCTGTCAATTGCAAAGATAAAATTTTATCCTCTGGCATTTTTGACTTAAGAGTTTATTTAAATGAAACGAATAATGAAAATGTTTCAATTTTAAAAAATGCAGCAATTAAATCAGGAGTGTTGAAAATGGGAATTTTGCCATTCCAAAAACCGCTTCTTGATAACCCTGTAATGATCGAACATTTAATTGAAAAAACAAACTTTAATAATGATAAATTTTTTTATCCCTATGGAGGGGCAACTAAGGAATTAAAAGGGAATGAAATCGCAGAATTAGGTTTAATGGCTGAAGTCGGCGCAATTGGATTTACAGATGCGCCTAATTGTATACAAGACTCTCTTGTGATGAGAAGAGTTATGAGTTATGCAAAAATGCTTGAAAAACCTATTCTTCAAAATCCGGAAGATAAATCTCTAGCTGGTCTAACAGCTAGTAACTCCACAACAATTCAAGGTGAAATGAATGAAGGAGAAGTTTCAACGAGATTAGGGTTAGTTGGAATTCCTTCATGTGCTGAAGTAATGATAGTCGAAAGAGATTTAAGATTAGCAGAACTCACAGGTGTACATTATCATGTGTCAAATGTTTCTACTAAAGAAACAGTTGAAGTTATAAAGAGAGCTAAATTAAATGGTATCAAAATAACATGTGATACATCACCACCATATTTTAGTTTAAATGAATTAGAATTATCAACTTATGACACATCTTTTAAATTATCCCCTCCTCTTAGAAACGAGGAAGACAGAATTGCAATTCAAAATGCTATTTTTGATGATACAATTGATGTAATTACATCAGATCATAAACCAATGTCGAATGATACAAAAATTCTTCCTTTTACTTCAGCTTCTAAAGGTGCATCTGGAATTGAAACATTACTTCCACTGACATTAAATTTGCTTAATAAATCAGATGTCTCAATAATGAATATTTTAAAAAAAATAACTTTGAATCCATCAAAATTATTAAAAGTCGAAATTCCTAAAATCAAATCAAACGAAAAGGCTAACTTCATTATATTTGATCCTAATGAACAATATTTAATTAACAAAGATCTCTTGCAAACTTCTCCAACACCATTTCACGGCAGGCCTGTTCAAGGGAAAAATTATATGTCCATGATGAATGGTGAAATCGTTTTTGATAACCTTGATTTGTTATAAACTTATATGACTGAATATTTTATTCTATTTCTAATTTTCATTATTTGTTATTTAATTGGATCCATTCCATTTGGTCTAATTCTTACTAAATTATTTGATAACAATGATTTAAGGAATATTGGAAGTGGAAATATAGGAGCTACTAATGTTTTAAGAAC
>CACCZR010000063.1 GCA_902550555.1 uncultured SAR116 cluster alpha proteobacterium
ATTGAAAAATTCCTAATTTTTTTTATATCATCCATTTAAATAATTTAACTATTAAAAAAAAATTTACAATTTGATATTAGTAATTTTATTTTTAGTTTAAATCCGCTTGACTAAACTTGTTATATTGATAGGTTTAACTATGAATTTATATAATTTGTCAATGTATAACTTACTTATCCTATGATGCCCTGTCTCTTTGGAGCCAGGGATATTTATAACATTTATTTATAGGATTTTATGTAAAATGACAAAATATAACAAATACACTCAATATAAAACAGTAGATATTAAACAAAGGGATTGGCCTAATAATTCTTTAAATAAATGTCCTATTTGGTGTTCAGTTGACTTAAGAGACGGAAACCAAGCGTTGGCAGAACCTATGGACATTACCCGAAAAATGAAGTTTTTTAAAAAACTTATAGACATAGGTTATAAAGAAATAGAAGTTGGATTTCCATCAGCTTCAGAAACAGATTATAATTTTATAAGGGAACTTATTAATGATAGCCATATACCAGACGATGTAACCATACAAGTTTTGACACAATCAAGAGAAGAATTAATAATTAAAACAATTGATAGTTTAAAAGGATCAAAGAACGCAATTATACATCTTTATAATTCTACAAGCACTCTACAAAGAAAAGTTGTTTTTAAAGAAGATATGAAAGGCGTAAAAAAGATTGCTACTGATGGAGCAAAAATAATTAGTGATAATATCGGGATTTTAAATAACACTAATGTCAGATTAGAATATTCACCAGAAAGTTTTACTGGAACTGAGTTGCCATATGCGCTTGAAGTGTGTGAGGAAGTTTTAGACGTTTGGGAAGCAAATGAATTTAAACCTGTAATAATAAATCTTCCAGCAACTGTTGAAATGTCATCCCCTAATATCTATGCTGATCAAATTGAATGGATGAGCAAAAACTTCTCTGATAGAAAAAGAATTTTGCTATCTTTACATCCTCATAATGACAGAGGCACTGCTGTTGCTGCTACAGAATTAGGATTAATGGCAGGAGCAGATCGAGTTGAAGGTACTCTTTTTGGAAATGGAGAACGAACTGGTAACGTAGATTTAATCACTTTAGGTCTTAACTTATTTACACAAGGAATAAATCCTCAGATTGATTTTTCAGATATAAATTCTTTAATTGAAACAGCAGAATTCTGTAATAGATTACCAATTCATGAAAGACATCCATATGCTGGAAAACTTGTGCATACAGCTTTTTCAGGAAGTCATCAAGATGCTATAAGAAAAGGAATGGATGCTATTGAAAAGTCAAATTCTCAAAAATGGGAAGTTCCATATTTGCCAATAGATCCCGCAGATATTGGAAGAACTTATGAAGCAATTATTAGAGTTAACAGTCAATCAGGAAAAGGTGGTTCTGCCTGGATATTAGAAACTGAGCATCATATAAAGATTCCAAAACAAGCAGAGATCGAGCTATCAAAATATGTTCAAAAACTAGCAGATACATCTGGGCTTGAAATTTCTAGCAATGATATTTGGGAAATATTTCAAAACCAGTTTATAAAGAATACTCCTTTTAAATTAATAAACTTCGGCTCTAAGGCTTCAAATAAAACTTCAGGTTTGGAAATAATTCATGCAGAAATAGAATATAAAGGTAAAAAAGAAAACTTCACTAGTGAAGGAAATGGTCCTATATCTGCTTTTGTAAATGGAATAAGAGAAAATTATAATTTAGAATTTACACTTAAGGATTTTGGACAAAATACTAGAAGCGCCACTTCAAAAGCAGAATCTGCAGCATATGTAGAATTAAAAGATAAAAATGATCAATCTATTTTTGGATGTGGAATTCATACCAGTATAACTTTAGCTCCAATTCTAGCTGTAATTAGTGCAATAAATAAAATTAATTAGGTGGTAATGGTGCACTTACTACAGTATTTTGGAAAGAGTTCATTTTTTTCAATTTAATATACCAATCATTAATATTTGGAAAATTATCTAAAGATATCTTTAGATTAACACATCTATGACACCAAATTCCAAGAGGTATGTCTGCTAAACTAAATTTTTCATCAACAATAAAATCTTTTTTAGCTAAATGGATGTTTAATATGTTTAATAGACTGAAAATATCATTTTTTGCCTTGTCGGCAATTAATTCATCTCTTTGATCTTGAGGTAAACTTAATTTATGTGCTGTAAGGAGAGAGCATGGAGATGCAAAAGTAAAACTACCCCAATCAATCCAT
>CACCZR010000064.1 GCA_902550555.1 uncultured SAR116 cluster alpha proteobacterium
TTGATGTTAATCAAATCAATGAAAATTTAATTAAACAAATTGATTGTAACGGTAAATTTATTTCTCCAAAATTGTCATCATCTGGAGTTCAAATTTTACAATTATTTAAAGTTGATAAAAATAAATCATTGTCTAAGATTGAAGATATTTGTGAAGTTAATTTTAATTATTTTAAAACATTATAATATGAAATTTTTATTTAATTTTTTTCTTTTAATTATCATTACTGGATGTAATCCTGAACCGATTTTTCCTTTATCAAAAAAAAACATTTCTAATGTTATGGTAAAAAATTTTTCTATCGCAAAATTAGATTTCCCTAAAGATGGTTATGTAAGTGTTGACGACAATAAAACTATTTATGACTTAGCAAACACATATAATATTTTGCCCCATGAAATCATAAGAGCCAATAATCTAAAACCTCCATATAAACTTTCAAAAGGTCAACGACTTTATTTACCCTATCCGTTAATGCACAAAGTAAAGCAAAATCAAAATATATATGATATTTCTCTGATTTATGCTGTATCTCAATCTGATATTGTAGAGTTAAACGGTTTGCGAAAGCCATATAAATTAATTCCTGATATTGAGTTAAAAATACCTTTAAATAAAGATTATTCTGTTATAGGACTAATAAATAAAACTAAAATTTCTAAGCAATCAAAAATTCTTCCAATTTCTAAAATTAATCAAAAATTCCTTTTTCCTGTAAATGGTGAAATGATTAAAGACTTCGGTCCATTTGATAATGGGAATCAACATAATGATGGAGTTGATATTTTGGTTTCAACTGATCAATCAATTAAAGCCTCTATGAGTGGTAAGGTTGCTTTTGTTGGATCAAATTTAAAATCATTTGGTAAAATGATTTTAATTAAACACGATACTCAATTTGTAACAGCTTATGCTAGAATTAACGAATTTAATGTAATGGAAGGTGATATGGTTAAAAAAGGGCAAATAATAGGAAAAATTTATAAAAATAATTCCGTGCATTTTCAGATTAGAAAATCAAGAAACCCAGTTAATCCAAATTTGTATATTAATTAAGATTGATTTTTTTATTTAAATCTCCAGCTAACTGAAGAATAAATTGCCATGCTACTCTACCTGATCTTGCACCTCTTGTTATCGACCATTCAAGTGCTTTAGATCTCAAAGTTGAATTGTCAATTTTTAATTCAAATTCTTTAACGTAACCATATATGATATCTAAATATATATCTTGAGATATATTATGAAAACCAATCCATAGGCCAAATCTATCAGACAATGAGACTTTTTCTTCAACTGCTTCAGAAGGATTTATAGAGGTAGATCTTTCGTTTTCAATCATATCTCTCGGCATAAGATGACGTCTGTTAGATGTTGCATAAAATATTATATTATCTGGTTTTCCTTCAATGCCACCATCTAAGACAGATTTTAAGCTTTTGTAGGTATTTTCTCCAGCATCAAATGATAAATCATCACATAAAAGTATAAACTTGTTTTCTTTATAATCAGCTAGTTTTGATAATAAGTATGGTAAGTTATTAATGTCTTCACGATGTATCTCAATTAGTTTAATTTTTATATTATTTTGATCATTTATTTCAGCGTGTACTGATTTAACAAGAGAAGATTTTCCTGTACCTTTAGCACCCCATAATAGTGCGTTATTTGCTGGTAAGTTATTTGCAAAATTTTTTGTATTTTTTAGTAAAATATCTTTTTGATTTTCTAATCCTTTTAAAAGTTGGATTGGAACTCTGCTAATTTTCTGAACTGGTTTAAGGTTTTTTAAACTATCATCATATACAAACCCATCGGATTTAGATAAATCAATTTTTTCATCAATATTAGGCGATATTCTTTCAAGAGCTTCTGCAATTCTATTTAAAATTTCTTGGTTAATGTCCATATAATACCTTTCTGTGCTAATATAATATTATTTTTAATAAAAACCATTACCAATATTGTTTTTTTTTTAAAATGTATTAAAACAATAGTAATTATTTATGAGGTTATTATGATCAGTACAGCTTTTGCACAATCTGCCGGTTCGGCAAGTGGTTTTTCTCTTGGGGGATTGATCCCTTTTATTTTAATTTTTGTTATTTTTTATTTTCTTTTAATTAGGCCACAACAAAAAAAAGTTAAAGAACATAAAAACATGGTTCAGAATTTAAAAAGAGGTGACTCAATTGTCACTGCTGGTGGTAT
>CACCZR010000065.1 GCA_902550555.1 uncultured SAR116 cluster alpha proteobacterium
TTTGTAAATCTTAAAAAAAGTTAAAGAAGAAACAGCAATAAAAATTGAAGAGTATGTACCTATAAAAACACCCCAAATCATAGCTAAAGCAAAATCCTTTAAAACAGCTCCACCAAAAAAATATATAACAAATAATGCTAACAAAGTTGTTAAAGATGTGATTACAGTCCGTGAGAGAGTTTCATTAATTGATCTATTGTAAATAACTATATTTTCCTGTGATTTATATCTTCTTAAATTTTCTCTAACCCTATCAAATACAACTACAGTATCATTAATTGAATAACCTGCTGTTGTAAGTAAAGCCGCAACAATAGCTAGATTAAACTCTAGGTTTAAAAGAGAAAACAAACCTATTGTTGTTAAAACATCGTGGGATAAGGCAAAGATTGCAGCTATTGAAAACTGCCATTCAAATCTAAACCAAATATAAATTAAAATTAGAAACAGTGATAACAATACTGCAGTTATTCCTGCCTCTTTTAACTCTTCACCAACAACAGGACCTACAAACTCTGTTCTTCTAATAGTATATTCATCTTTAAAAAAGTTTTTAATTTTGTTTAATGCTTCAACCTGTTCTTTATTTCCACCTTCTTGCTTTTGAACTCTTAACAATACATCGGTATTTTTCCCAAACTCTTGCACTGATACTTCACCTAAATCCAATGATTTAGCATCATTTCTAAAATTAGAGATATTAACAACTTTATTTTCAATACTTCGAAACTCAACTAAAATACCACCTTTGAAATCAATACCTAAGTTTAATCCATTTAAGAATAAAGAACTAAATGTTATAGCTATTAAAATTAAAGAAAAAAATAATGCAAAAAATTTAAATTTTAAAAAATCAATATTTAAATTTTGACTAATTATATTAAATTTAAACATATATTATATATTCCTTGTTTTACGTTTAGCATATGTAATTATTTGGTATTTTGTTATTATTATGGCTGTAAACATTGATGTAATTAATCCAATCATTAAAGTAACTGAAAACCCTTTAATGGGGCCACTTCCAAAAATAAAAAGTGCAAATGCAGCTATAAAAGTGGTAAGGTTTGCATCAACAATTGTTGAAACTGCTCTTTTAAAACCTTGATCAATAGATTCTAAAATATTTTTTCTTAACAAATTCTCTTCTCTTATTCTTTCAAAAATTAACACGTTAGCATCAACTGCCATCCCAATCGTAAGAACAATTCCAGCTATACCAGGCAGAGTTAATGTCGCTTGAATAATTGTTAAAACTGATATTAAAAAAATCATATTCATAATTAATGAAACATTTGCAAACAAACCATAAATCCCATAATAAATAAGCATAAAGATCATCACAACGACAATGGCAATTATACTTGCAAATTTACCTGCTTCTATAGAATCTTTACCTAACCCTGGACCAACAGACCTTTCTTCAAGTATTTTTAATGGGACAGGTAATGCTCCAGCTCTTAAAACTAGAGCTAAATCTCTAGATTCTTGAACAGAAAAATTTCCAGTGATTTGACCATTTGAAAAAATTTGACCTTGTATAACTGGGGCACTAATAACTTGATTATCTAGAACAATTGCAAATGGCTTTCCAATATTTTTACCAGTAATCCTCCCAAATTTTTTTCCACCTAATGTACTTAATGCAAACATAACTGCTGGATTTCCATCTTGATCAAAGCCAGGATTAGCGTCAATTAATTCTTCACCACTAATCATAACTCTTTTTTGGATAAGATAGTAAACGTCTCTGTCATTTTCTGAATTCATTAAAATATAACCTGGAGGAACTGGACTGGAATTTGTTAATTCATTAGACTCAATTCTAGGATGAGTGAATCTAAAAGATAATTTTGCAGTCTTTCCAAGTAAACGTTTAATTCTATCAGGGTCGTCAACTCCAGGAAGCTGAACAAGAATTCTGTCGAGACCTTGTGATTGTATTAAAGGTTCTTTTGTACCACTTTCATCAATTCTTCTTCTAACAATTTCAAGAGCTTTTTTTAAAGTTGATGCATATAGAGATTTACGACCATTTTCTGAAAAATCTAAGATGAATCTATCTTCAATATTTGAAATATCAAAATTA